>NZ_JTLB01000005.1:0-156423 GCF_000798975.1 Exiguobacterium sp. ZOR0005
GAGCCCTGTCGAATACAGGTCTCAAGCCGCCTAGGCTGGTTTTCATTGTTTGTCCTGTCTACTTGACAGGGAGCACTTCATACCGGGCTCAGGTTTTTTGAGACTTTTTACGAACTATTACATTTTCTAACTTTTGTGGTTCAGAGCACAATCAGTAGTGTGTTGCTAAAAAGTCTTCAAGCATCTGATTTACTTCCGACATTAGAATTCCACCCTCAGTAATTAATTCTGCATCAAGTGCTTTTACACCATTAACTCCAGCTTCAGATGCTTGTTGAGTTCGTTCAATAATTTCGATGTAATCTGACTTTGCTTGTTCGCGTGTAGATGGAGCATCTAATTCGTTTGCGCTATCCATCATTCTGTTAAGCATGTTTTCTATTTCTCCAGAAGCATACTCAAATTCCTCACTTTGACCTGCTAACGGATTACTAGAGAGTAAGATGAAGAGCTCGCCAATCAACCCGAGGCCATTTCCGAATTCAGTAACCTGATTCTTAAGTTCGGCGTCAAAAAGCATTTCTTCAACCTCGAGTGCATCAGCTTCTGCTTGTTTTGCCGCTTCTTCGGCTTTTTTTGCTTCTTCTGCATCGGTCTTTTCCTGTTCTTCTTTAGCTGACTGCTCAGCAGCGGCCACTTCTTCAGGTGTTGGTTCTTCAATTTCGTCGTCAGCTACTACAGTTGAAGGGACTTCTTTTTTATCAACAACTGTGCCAACTTGTTTAGTATCGGAATCTCCGAACATGTTCCCTAAAATCAAGAACCCAAAAAATATGCTGATGATGATTCGTGCCGCCTTATTGAACTTTTGATATTTCCACATTAAGAATAAGCCGACTGGGAAAAATAAGAGCAAGGTTAAGATTGTAAACCAAGTCGTTTGATAAAATTTCATTGTAATTCCTCCTTTTGAACTAATTGAATATAACATATTTTACAAAACGATTACCATATTTAAAATATATGACAATCGATTGTGTTTATTTGTAGATAGTTTGAATAAATCTACTTAAATATTGTCTCCTATATCAATTCAACAGGAGTGAAAGTTATTAATATCTACATGAATACAAACGACCGAATCAAAAAAGCAGGACTCTCATCGAGTGCCTGCTCTTTTGGATTGTTTTATAATGTTAAGCTTATGGTAATGCCTCTAACTTAAAGTAAAGGTTTATACCCTGAAGCACCTTCATAAACATTCTTTTGAATCGAGCCTTCTTCTGCGTATATTAAATAGCTTTCGTAGCCTTTTGAGAGACTGCCATCCTCAATCAACCCATAGTCAGCTGATGGTATCGAAGGCAGAAAATGAAGTCCATAGCCGTCATTCAAATCAATCACGACCCAATTCATATCCTCAAAACGAGGTAAATCATTCTGCACGAAATCGATGAGACTCGCTTCAGTGATTAAAGACCGATCAGAATGAACGTGAACATATGTACCGATTCGTTCCGTTTTTGAACCGTTCATGACAGGACGTTCTGAAAAGTTACCTAAAGCTGTGTTTTTACTATCAGCTTGCTTTTGTTGCTCGCTTTCTGATTCAGGATTTTTTTCATCGGTGTCGCTTTCTATATTTGCCTCGACATCTTCTTTAATCGGTGCGGTTGAAGTAGCTTGATTGTTCTCTTCTGAACCGAGAATCCCAGAGACTGCAATGACAAAGATGAGACCGAAGAAAACTGTGAAGACGACACGTCCGAGTTTGTTGAATTTCTTATGTTTCCACATGAGGAACACCCCGAGTGGGAAAAATAAAATCAACGAAATCATGACAAACCATGTTTTTTGATAAAATTTCACGCTAAACCCTCCTTAGACAATAAGTTACAAAGATAACATTAATATTAATTGGGAACAACAGGGAAATGGCAATCGTTTATCTTGCATGAGAAGCCATACATATTTTGGGTAGAGCTTATTCTAAATAAGTAGCTATGTTAGGATGGATTACGAGGTGTTCACAATGGAAAAATTAGTTTGGTTATTGATAGTTGTTGTCGCGCTCGTCGCAAGCTTTGTCCCGCTCGAGCCACTCTTGTTGTCGTTCATCGTGTTCGGATTGTTTGTCTTTATCAGTACGGCACTGTTTCAACGGTTCCAACGAGAAGACCATTGGCTCGACCGTGTCTCGCCGCTCGTCGGTGTCGGCATCGGGATTGGTGCATGGATCGCGTATGCGGCTATATTTGTCGCCTGGTTCAATTCCTCGCTCGATTTTCAAGCGTGGCAGGTCATCCCGCAACTCGCGTTCATGTACGTCGGTGTATATTTGTTCGTTATGACGACGGCGAGCTTCATGGCAGGGGCGACGCGACAAAAACCGTCCCGCTTCTTTCGCCCGGTATTGATTTTCACGGTCTTCTTTTACGGGGCGATGCTTTTGCTTCCGCTCCAACCTGGCCTCTGATTATTATTCGAACGCAGCAGGCGTATCCACGCCTGCTTTTTGTGTGTAGAGGAGTCAACCGACGCGGTGTCGAAAACGTTATCAACAGGTGGATGATGGGGGAGTGGGATGAGACATGGATGAGGACATTATCTATCATGAGCAGGATTTGAAATCGATGTTGACGGACATGAAGAACGGGACAACCCGGTTACATGAACTTGACGAAGAGCGGGTCATCCAATCGATGCTCCATCATATCGGCTCGACCGATCCCGAACTTCGAGACCAGTTGATTTACACGTTGTTTTACCGGTTCATCATCGAGGACGATTGTCTGACGAACGAGCAATTGACGAACCTGTTCCAGACGACGCTCAAGTATCACTTGTTCCACGGCATCGGCGAGACGGGGACGGACACCGTCTTCACGCGGGCGTTCTCGACGCTGTTGCTCGCCTTGATCGTGTTTCAAGACAGGCAACAGCACTTCTTGTCTGAAGCGGACATCGACATGTTGAAAGCGAAGCTGTTGGCGTATCTCGACTGTGAAATCGACACGAGAGGCTACGTGCCCGGGAAAGGCTGGTCCCATTCGATCGCGCATGTGGCCGATGCGTTCGATGAGCTCGTGTTGCATCCGCAACTCGATGAGACGGAGTTCGGTGAGGTGCTCGAGGCGCTGTGGAACAAAGTGATCGTCCCGACCGTGTATACACATGACGAGGATGAGCGGCTCCTGAACCCGATCTTTGGATTGCTCGACCGGGGCATGGACGAGCACGAGGTCATCCTATTATTAGAAGGCTTACCTGCTACGTTGCGCGTTCAAAAACAACAACTCGAGCCCGAGCACTATTGGCACGTCGTCTGTAATGTCAAAACGTTCTTGAAAAGCTTTTTCGTCAAATTGCATGAGAGGAACCGACAAACGCTTCAAACGGCAGTGCTTCTCACACTAAAGAATATTTGATGACAACGAGTCGAAATCGAAGCAGGCGCTTTCATGCGCTTGCTTTTTGATTTGCGTTTTTCGGCAAAAGAAGGCAAACTAATAGACGGTGAGACAGGACTGAGATACAGGGATTGTAAATAACCTGTAATCGAATGAACGTTTTCAAATATGATTTTTCCGTTATAATAAAAAATAGTGTAAATAAGAGAGGGGCAGCACCTATGTTTCGTAGTTTCAACCGAGAAATCGGAATCGACCTTGGAACGGCTAATACGCTCGTTTATGTAAAAGGTCAAGGCATCGTCGTTCGTGAACCGTCTGTTGTGGCGTTCCGTACAGATACAGGAAGAATTGAGGCCGTTGGTAATCAGGCTAAAGATATGATTGGACGCACACCGGGCAACGTCACAGCACGTCGTCCGATGAAAGATGGGGTCATCGCCGACTTCGAGACGACGGCTACGATGATCAAATACTTCATGGAGCAAGCGCAAAAGTCGAAGAGCGGTTTATTCTCGTCGAAGACGAACGTCATGATTTGTGTGCCGAGCGGCATCACATCGGTCGAAAAACGTGCCGTCGAAGATGCGGCCAAGCAAGCTGGCGCGCGCGAAGCGTACACGATCGAAGAACCGTTTGCGGCCGCGATTGGCGCTGGTCTCCCGGTTTGGGAACCGACTGGCTCGATGGTCGTCGATATCGGTGGCGGGACGACCGAAGTCGCAGTGATTTCACTTGGCGGCATCGTGACGAGCCAATCGATTCGTGTCGGCGGTGACGAAATGGATGACGCCATTATTCGTTACATCAAAAACAAATACAACCTCATGATCGGGGAACGGACGTCAGAGTCGCTCAAAATGGAAATTGGCTCTGCACGCATCGACGCCTCGAACGAAGGGGAGAAGATGGAAATCCGCGGTCGCGATCTCGTGACGGGTCTTCCGAAACAAATCGAAGTCTCGGCTTCTGAAGTGTGTGAAGCGTTGTCGGATACGGTCGAAGCAATTCTTGCCGGCGTGAAACAAACGCTCGAACAGACGCCACCTGAACTCGCGGCTGACGTCATGGACCGCGGGATTGTCCTTACAGGCGGTGGGGCACTCCTCAAAAACTTGGACGATGTCATCTCGGATGAGACACACATCCCGACGCTCGTCGCGGATGAGCCACTCGACTGTGTCGCCATCGGGACTGGAAAATCTCTCGAAATGATGGACGTCCTCCGTTCAAAATCAGGCATCTCGTCGCGTCGATGAGAGGTGAAAAGCGATGAGCCGGTTCGTACGCAATAAAAAGCTCATCATCACGCTGATTGGTATTATCTTGTTCGTCGTCATTTTAGGAGTTTCGATTCGAGGACGATCGGAATCTGCCTGGTACCAAGACGTCACGCGTGATGTGGTCGGGACGTTCCAACGGGTGTTCACCGTGCCGATCGGCTGGATGGACAGCACGGTGTCCTCGATTTCGGACGTCCGCGACATCTATGAAGAAAACCGTCAGTTGAAACAACATTTGACGAAATATGCTGAAGTGTCGGTCGAAGCCGAAGACCTTCGCCGGGAGAACGAAGAGTTGCGTAAGATGGTTGAGGCAAGCGAAACGTCGCTTCGTGACTTCGACTTAATCCCGGCCGAAGTGATCGGACGGACACCGAACGACTGGCAGCGTTACGTGACGATCAACGTCGGTCAAGAACGCGGCGTCGAAAGAGGGATGGCCGTCACGGCCGCCGGCGGTATGGTCGGTCGCGTCATCCAAGCGAGTGCCTACACGTCACAAGTCCAACTGCTCAGCGACAACAACCGGACGAATAACGTCTCGGCGGTCGTCAACGATGCGGACGGCAAAGCGACGTACGGGACGATCGATGGATTCGACAGCGAGACGAACGAGCTCTTCTTCACGAAGATCTCGAACAGCGTCGAGTTGAAAGAAGGCGAGATCGTGTCGACGTCAGGCCTTGGCGGACGTTATCCGGCCGGTCTCGTCATCGGGACGGTCGAATCAATCGAGACCGACGAGTACGGCGTGTCTCAAGTTGCCCGCATCAAGCCAGAGGCGGACTTCAACGAGTTTTCGCAAATGTTCGTCATCGATCGAACGCTCGTCGAGCCGTTCTTGACGGGTCCTGAGGAAGGAGGAGCAGCCGGTGAGTAACATGAGAGTGTTCATCGCCCTGTTCCTCCTCTTTCTTATTGAAGGGACATGGGCCGCCATCTATTCGTGGCACTACATGACCCCGTTTTTGTCTTTGACGTTGATCGGGCTCATGTATATTAGTTTGTATGGCCGCTGGGAGTCGGCACTCGGTTTCGGGCTCGTGTTCGGGTTATTGTATGACATCGTCTACACCGACTTGCTCGGAATTTACTTATTTACTTTTTCACTCATTCCTCTCTTAGTCAGCTTCGTGTTAAAATATATAGGTGAGAACTTCTTCTCGGTCGTCATCACGTTCACGTTTATGATGCTTGTCTTCTCCTTCACGATTTACAGTGTGATGGCAGCAATCGGCGGGACGACCATGACCATTCAAACACTATTAGTTGAACAGATTCCAGGGACGTTGTTCGTCAATGCGATCGCCATCGCGGTGCTCTATTACCCGATGACGCGATACGTGGCGCCGCGACCTGTAGCGAAGAGAGGGTAGCCATGATGGAGCGTAAACGACACATTACGATTAAAGGACATCGCAACGGGATTGCAATCCACTTCAATCCAAGAAGTGGCATCGACGAGGTGCTCCTAGAGTTAGAGGCCACGTTGCAAGAAATGGAGCCGCCCTCTGGGAAGATTGCACTCAAATTGCACGCGGGAACTCGTTATTTGGACGAGGAGCTGTCACGTCAAATTCGTGAAGTCGTTGCTCGTCATGGCGTTTTTTATATCGAGGAGCTTTCGAGTGAGGTCATGCTGACCGAAGAGGCGAAAGCGACGTACGGCAAGAAGACGTTCCACTACCATAGCGGGACGATCCGCAGCGGACAAGTGCTCTCGTTCGACGGCTCGGTGCTCATCATCGGGGATATCAACCCGGGTTCAGAAGTACGGGCGACGGGAAGCATCTATTGTTTAGGCACGATACGAGGAAATGTCCGGGCCGGTGTCGAAGGATGGGAGGACGCGGTGATCACCGCGAGTCTGCTCCATCCAAAGTTTCTGGCGATTGGCGAGCACGTGCTCGCGTCAGACGGAGATGAACCGCTTCCGGAAATCGAGATGGGTTGCGCGTATCAGACAAATCAGGGCATTGAAATGACGCGTCTTCGTCAAGTCATGACAGGATTGAAAGACGCATATGCAATGGAATTACAGAGAGGGTGAGTTTGATGGAGCAAGTAGTAGAGCCTGTACATACAGCGAAAGAAGTGAAGAAAGGTCGGGCCATCGTCGTGACGTCGGGGAAAGGTGGCGTCGGGAAGACGACGACGACCGCGAACCTCGGGACCGGTCTTGCGTTATCCGGCCACTCGGTCTGTCTCGTCGATACGGACATCGGTCTCCGGAACTTAGACATCGTCCTCGGACTCGACAACCGAAGCATCTATAACCTCGTCGACGTCATCAACGGCCAGTGCAAGCTGCATCAAGCGCTCGTCCGCGACAAACGGTTCGAAGAGATGTACTTGCTCCCGGCCGCCCAGTCGAAAGACAAGACGTCGGTCCAACCGGAACAAGTGAAAGAAATCATCGACCAGTTGAAGACGGAGTATGACTTCGTGTTGATCGACTGCCCGGCCGGCATCGAGCAAGGGTTCATGAACGCGATCGCCGGCGCGGACGAGGCCGTCGTCGTGACGACGCCGGAGAAGGCGGCCGTCCAAGACGCGGACCGCATCATCGGCATGCTCGAACAAGCCGAGCACGTCGCCGCGCCGAAATTGATCGTCAACCGTGTCAAAAACCATCTCGTCGAATCAGGCGACATGCTCGACATCGATGACATCATGCGCATCTTGTCAATCGACCTCCTCGGCGTCGTCGTCGACGATGAAGAAGTCATCGCCGCGGCAAACCGTGGGGTACCGGTGACGATGAATCCGGACAACAACGCCGGACAAGCGTACCGCAACATCACGCGCCGCATCCTCGGCGAGTCGGTGCCGCTCATGTCGATTCAAACCGAGAAAAAACAAGTCGGTTTCTGGACACGGCTCATGATGAAATTTGGAATGAAAAAAGCGTAAAGGCAACGAAAGTTGCCTTTTTGTGTCGAAAGGAGAGAGGCGCATGAAACTCATCTATGAACGGACGCCATCGATCGAACGGGCGATGCTCGTCGACGGGGAGCGTTTGCTCGAGGTCGAGGAACGGTTCATCGACCAACTGTCGGTCGGGACGATACTAGAGGCGGCGGTCGAACGCATCCACCCGTCGCTCGGGGCCGCGTTTTTGACCGACGGCGCGACGACGTTCTTCCTGCCGATCGCCGAGACGCTGAAGGCGCTCGCGTCGTACCCGGACGTCCCGACGATCGGACAAGCGGCGGTCGTCGGTGAGAAACGGCTCGTCCAAGTGACGAAAGAAGGCATCAACGGCAAGCATCATAAAGTGACGGAGAACATCCGTTTCGGCGGGCGCTATGTCGTCTACTTCCCGTACGGGCGACGACAGCTGTACAGCCGCAAGCTCGACCTCGTCACACAGGACCGGCTGTCGAAAGTGTTTGATCTCACCGAGGCAGAAGGGGTGTTGTTCCGGACGGAGTCCGGCCAGGCGAGTCCGAAGGCGCTACAGGAAGAGCTCGAACTTTTGCGCGCCCGAGCCCGTGACGTCGAACAGAACCGCTTCGGGCAAGACGAGCTTCTCTGTGAGCAGTTCGCCCGTAGACACGCGGTCGAGTCGGTCACGACGAACGATGCTGAGGCGAAACGGCGCCTCGAGCGTCTCGAAATCCCGGTCGAACGCCACGTCGGCAAAGGACGGATGAAAGAGGCGCTCAGGCTCGACGACGCGATCGACAAACTCGAGAGCCGTGTCGCCTGGCTCGAGGGCGGGGCGTACGTCTTGATCGAACAAGTCGAGACGATGACCGTCATCGACGTCAACAGCGGTAAAAACGTCGCCGTCAAAGACAAAGGACGGGCCGCGGACACGATCAACGAGGCGGCGCTCTATACGGTCATGGAGCAGCTCCGGCTTCGCAACATCGGCGGCATGGTCGTCATCGACTTCCTGCGCGGCTCAAAAGACGGTCAGACACGTCTATTGAAAAAGATGAAAGAAGTCGGGGCGCGGGACCCGCGGCGCGTCGAAATATACGGCTTCACGAAGATGGGGCTGTTCGAACTGTCACGGGAACGGACCGGTCGCTCGATTCAAGACCGGATGGTGCGTGACGGGCGTCCATCGAAGCTCGCTGTCTTCTCTCGGCTCGAACGGGCGCTCCTCGACTTGGGGGCGCACGACGGCGTCGTCTTGTCGCTGCCCCAGAAATGGCAAGACGGGAAGTGGGACGCGTTCGGCTTTGAAGTGCTGTTCATCGAAGGGGAGCCGGGCATCGCCTTTTTCGGGACGGTCGAGGAATGTCAAAATTTCGTACAACGTCGTTGACAACGTTTGAACGAGAGTGGTATCATCTATAACGTTAGTTCGTTTGGAAGCACCCAAATGGCTACAACCGCACAGAACGGGTTGAAACGGTTTTGCCCTGCCCTGGATGGCGAGTCTGAGTTAAACAAGGAGGTGCACGTATATGTACGCAATCATCAAAACTGGTGGTAAGCAAATCAAAGTTGAAGCAGGTCAAGAGATCTACATCGAAAAACTCGATGCTGATGTCGAGGGTACTGTAGAATTCGGTGAAGTTCTTTTCGTTGGTGGTGACGATGTTAAAGTCGGAGCTCCACTCGTAGAGGGCGCTAAAGTCGTAGCAACTGTCGTTAAACACGGTCGCGCGAAGAAGATCACTGTCTTCAAAATGAAAGCTAAGAAAAACTACCGTCGTAAGCAAGGTCACCGTCAGCCTTACACGAAAGTTCGCATCGAGAAAATCGAAGCGTAATTTATGATTCGAGTAACGGTCAGACGAGACGAGACGAAGTCGATTCGTTCCGTCGAAGTGACAGGTCACGCCAACTTTGCTGAACCCGGTTCTGACTTAGTGTGTGCCGGCGTTTCCGCCATCATTTTTGGGGCGTATAACGCTGTCGAGGTACTCGCTGGCCAGTCGCTTCTCGTAGAAATGGCAGACAAAACAGAGGGTGGTTACTTTTATGTCGAGACGTATCCTGATTTATCACCGGAGGATATGACTCGCACCCAACTGTTACTAGAAGGGATGATCGTGCAACTAGACACGGTCGCCCAAAGTTACGGTGATTATATCCAAATTGAACAATAGGAGGTGGACCTCATGTTACAATTGAACCTTCAGTTCTTCGCATCGAAAAAGGGAGTAGGATCGACTAAAAACGGTCGTGACTCGATTTCGAAACGCCTCGGCGCTAAACGCGCTGACGGACAGACTGTTTCAGCTGGATCGATTCTCTACCGTCAACGCGGTACGAAAATTCACCCAGGTGAAAACGTCGGCCGTGGTGGCGACGACACATTGTTTGCTAAAGTTGACGGCGTAGTACGCTTCGAGCGTCTTGGTCGCGACAAGAAACAAGTGAGCGTTTACCCAGTTGCGTAAGTAGAACCACGCAGAAGACTCTAGCCACTTATTTGGTTAGAGTCTTTTTTTCTAGGAGAGGATCAAATGGACTCACAGGCAGCACTAAAATTAGTATCGACCGTCCGTCACGAATGGATGAATCGGCTTCAGATGATCTCTTTGTATGCGGCGCTTGAGCCTGATAAACTCGAGGAGCTGTACGATCGCTATCGTCAGCACGCCGACGAAGAGAGTGCGCTCGTTCGCTTGAACGTACCGGCGACGAGTGTCGTCGTCATTCAGGCGAATTGGGAAGGGCGGTTGACCTATACGGTATCAACCGACCGCGTGTCGTTCGACGACGCGCGCGTGGCGGACAAGCTCGTCCGTCTTCTGTCAGGAACGGATGGACCGATTCATGTGACGTTCACGGACGGCTTGACGGTTCGCGTCTTCGGCAACGTGCCGGAAGGCGTGTTCACGCCAGAGGAAGTGTACGAACAGACCGTAGAATGTTCTACGTTTCGTTTAAAGGAGGGGAAATAAATGTTTGTCGATCAGGTTAATATTTTTGTAAAAGCTGGAGACGGCGGTAAAGGGATGGTTGCATTCCGCCGCGAAAAATATGTCCCGGACGGAGGCCCTGCCGGCGGTGACGGCGGTCACGGCGGCGACGTCATCTTTGAAGTAGAGGAAGGCTTGCGTACGCTCGTCGACTTCCGTTTCTCGAAAAAGTTTATCGCCAATAACGGTGAAAAAGGAATGTCGAAAGGGATGCATGGACGTCGCGCGAAGCCGCTCGTCGTCAAAGTCCCACCAGGCACGATCGTCTTTGACGCGGCGACGGATACCGTCATCGCCGATTTGACAGAGCATGGCCAACGCGCGACGATCGCCAAAGGCGGACGCGGTGGACGCGGGAACTGTCGTTTTGCGACGCCATCGAACCCGGCACCTGAGATCGCGGAAAACGGGGAACCAGGACAAGAGCGCGAACTTCGCCTCGAGTTGAAACTCCTCGCGGACGTCGGCCTCGTCGGCTTCCCGTCAGTCGGGAAATCGACGTTGTTGTCGGTCGTCTCATCGGCACGCCCGAAAATCGGAGCGTACCACTTCACGACGATCACACCGAACCTCGGTGTCGTCAAGACGGCGGACGACCGTGACTTCGTCATGGCCGATCTTCCAGGACTTATCGAAGGGGCGAGCCAAGGCGTCGGCCTCGGTCACCAGTTCCTCCGTCACATTGAACGGACGAAAGTCATCGTCCACATGATCGATATGAGCGGCATGGAAGGGCGCGACCCGTTCGAAGACTACACGACGATCAACCGTGAGCTCGAGTCGTACAACTTACGTCTCCTCGAGCGTCCACAAATCGTCGTCGCCAACAAGATGGACATGCCGGATGCAGAAGCGCTTCTCGCTGAGTTCCAGCAAAAAGTCGGTGATGACGTCAAAGTCTTTCCGATTTCAGCGCTCGCGAAAGAAGGACTTCGCAACCTTCTCATCGAAGTAGCTAACCTTGTGGATGCTACGCCTGAATTCCCACTCGAAGAGCTCGAAGAGAAGACGGCGACACCGCGCGTCGTCTATCGTTACGAGAAGGAAGAGAAAGGGTATCAAATCAACATCGATGAGTACGATCGCTTCGTGATCACGGGGCCGCGCATCGAGAAACTCTTCAAGATGACGAACTTCGACCACGACGAGTCGATTAAACGATTCGCCCGTCAAATGCGCCAAATGGGAATCGACGACGATCTCCGCAAACTCGGTGCCGAGGACGGAAGCGTCGTGGCAATCCTCGACTTCGAGTTCGAGTTTGTCGAATAATCTTTTGAAATAGGAAACGGAGTGTGAAGTAAACGTGGACCCTGTGCCCTCGTCTAGTTTAATTCTTTATGCAGTCTTGATTTTGTTATCAGCTTTCTTCTCGTCAGCGGAAACCGCGCTCTCGAGTGTCAACCGGGTCCGGATGATCCGGATGAGTGAAGACGGGGATAAAGGCGCCAAGCGCGTCCTTGACCTCGTCGATCGGTTTGACGACACGCTCTCGACAATCCTCGTCGGGAACAACATCGTCAACATCGGTTCGGCGACCGTCGCGACGGCGATCGCCACGTCGATTTTCAGCGGCGGGACGGGACTGCTCGTCTCGACGTTCGCGACGACGGTACTCATCTTGATCTTCGGAGAGATTTTGCCGAAATCGCTCGCCAAAGAATTCGCCGAGAAATATTCGTTGCTCATCAGCGGGATTCTCGTCTTCTTGGTGAAAGTGTTGAAGCCGATCACGATCGTTTTCACCGGACTGAAACGTTTGACGCTTCGTGTCATCGGCATGAAGGCTAAAGAGCCTTCGGTGACGGAAGAAGAGCTGAAAGTGCTCGTCGATATGGGAGAAGAGGAAGGGGTACTCGGGGAGACCGAGGCCGAACTCGTCCATAGCGCCTTCGCGTTCAACGACATCACTGTCGATGACGTGTTGACGCCGCGGATCGACATTCTCGCCGTCGACATCGACGATTCGCTCGAAGAAATTAAAGACACGATTTTCAGTGGCGGGCATTCTCGCTTGCCGGTCTACAAAGACTCGATCGACAACGTCATCGGGGTATTGTCAGAACGAGATTTCCTCCGTTCGATGGTACGGGATGAAGTGACCGACATTCGGGCGCTCATCCGTCCGCTCACGTACGTCTCTCCGCAGACGAAGTTGATTGAACTGCTCCCGGTTCTGCAGCAAAAACAATCGCACATGGCCGTCGTCCTCGATGAGTTCGGGGGCACGGCAGGACTCATCACACTCGAGGATATGCTCGAGGAACTCGTCGGCGACATTTGGGACGAGCACGATGAGTCGGTCGTCTACTTGAGACGCCTTCGTGAAGGCGTGTACGAGTGCATGGCTGACATGGACGTCGATGAGTTTGCTGAAGAGATGGGCATTAAAGAACCTGAAATAGACTCGAATACGATGGGAGGATGGTTCGTCGAGCTGCTCGGCGACATCCCAGAGAAAGGGGCGCGTGTCACGTATGAGGACATGACGTTCACCGTTCTCCACGTCGAAAAACGCCGCGTCCGCAAGCTATTGGTCGAGACGAACCAATCCGAACCGGCTGAAGAAGCATAAGACAAAGGGACCTCCATCGTTGGGGGTCCCTTTCGTCGTCAGACGGTATGATGGCGCTCGACACGTTCGAGCAGTTCGTACGGCCGGACTTTGTAAATCGCGTGCGGCAAATATGTCGGGTCGATCGCATCGAGGAAACGCATTTGGAAATGCTCGCGCTTGATATAGTCCGACACGTTCGTCGCGTCGACGGTGAAGAAGCCGACTTCTTGCGTCTCGCCTTCTTGAGGGGCGAGGTCGCCCGATACGTACCGGGCCCGGAACGTGACGCAGAGGACGCGGGAAGACACGTTTTGATAAATACCGGTGATGCCGTCGATCTCGATGTCCACGCCGGTCTCTTCTTTCACTTCGCGATGAACGGCGTCGACGATCGATTCATGCTCTTCGACTTGACCGCCCGGCATCTCGTACGTGTCGTTCCGGTGCGTGTTCTGGACGAGGAGCACCTCGCCTTGCTCGTTCGTGACGTACGCTGTCACCGAGACGATCGTGCGCGGCGGCGTGTAGTGCCCGGTCGGCATCATGAACTCCTCGCTCGACTTGATGTAGAGATCTTTCCCGAGCCGGGCCCGCTTCTTCATCGCCTCACGGCGGAGCGAACTCGAGCGGTAGTCCCGTTCGACTTGTTCATAATGTTCCCGGTCCCGGTACTCCCACAGCGCCATGACCTCGGTCTTGTCCTCGGTCACCCAACGACCGACGAGCCGCGCGCCATGCGATACCTGGATCGGATACAGGTATGTATGGAAAAAGGCTGTGAATTCTTCTAGACGTTCAGGGCGAATCGTGTACGTTTTTCGACGATGGAACATAAAAATTCCTCCTTTGACGGTTGCCGTCTTGATTCGACGAGTCGTGATTGTCTCACATTGACGTATTCGCCGTGACGCGACAGTTTCCCTCTATTCAAAAAGTCAGCTCGAGCGATCGCTCAAGCTGACTTTTTTATGATGCTCGGATTCGAGCGGATATACCGGATGAGGAAGAACAAGGCGATGCCGAACCCGACGTACGGGCCGAACCCGTGCATGAATTCACCGATTTGACGCCAGTTGCTCCCGAGCATCATCCCGACTTTGACGAACGCGAACGACCAGACGGCGAAGACGATCGTCGTCACGACGAAAAATTTACGGAACGACAGGCGCATGACACCGGCGCTGATGGCGAACAGTTGTCGCCAGATCAAGCTGAGACAGACGATCCAAGCCCCGTACTTCTCAAACCACGCCTCGGCCTGGAGCTGTTTGTCGTGTTTGATGCGGAACGAGCGATATAGCTTGAGCGCGACCGGACGTCCGCCGTAGCGTCCGATCCAATATAAGCCGACCTGGCTCGCGACGAACGCTGACCAGGCGAGCACGAAAATGAGCAGGAACGACGCGTCATGGGAACCGACGAGATACCCGCCATAAGCAAGGACGAGCTCGTTCGGGATCAATTGGACGATAATACCGAGCGGGATGCTGAACACACCGCATCCGACTAAGAGCTGCTCGAGGAAGTGCCACACGTTGCGTCACTCCTTTCATAACTAGAATAGGAAATCATACCCATCCATCAGTATAACGGACGGGACGAGAAAGCAAAAGAAAAGATGTCACAAAAACGTGACATCTTTTAATCGAGGGCCGACACGAGGATGCCGAGTCGGTCGAGTTCGTGGACGGCGGCGTCGAGCGCTTCCTCACTGTCGGCTTCGAGCGTATGGATATGCAGGCCGTCCGTCAGATGGGACAGCGGGGCGGCCTGATTGGCGACGACCCGTTCGAGGAAGGCACGGACGTCCCGGCGGCTCTTCACCATGAGCTGTCCGGTGATCGACCCGTAGACGGGATGATCGATGATGACGTCGCGAATCGTGACGCCTTCGTCGACGATGGCGTTCATCTCGGCTTCCATCTCGTCAGCCGTATGGCGGCAGACGATTTTTCGCGTATAGGCGGACGGCGCCGCCTCACCCGGAAGATAGACGTATCCACGGGCGGTCGCGACGATCTGATGTCCTTTCGCTTTCAACAGCGACAAGTCTTGGACGATGACTTGCCGGCTGACCGCGACGTGGCGGGCGAGCTCGGCCCCGGTGATCGGTTCCGTGCTCGATTCAATCAGTTCTAATAGCGTACGCCGGCGTTCTTCACCGGCTAAGCGTTTGTTCATACGATTCAACTCTCCTTGCTAAAGTGACGATGGCGTCAGCGAGCGCTGACACACCTTCTGTGGTCGTGCCCTCACCAAACGAGACCCGGACGAGGCCGTGGCAGGCGCTCGTCTCGAACCCGAGCGATTCGAGCATTCGGTTCGGACCGTTCTGTCCGGCCCGGCAAGCCGAGCCGGCGGACACTTGAAATCCGAGTGCATCGAGTTCGGTCATCCACCACTGGCCGTCACGCCGGTTCGAGACGAACGAGCTGATGGCCGGGCTTTGGTCGTCGAACTCGAGCCATTGCACGTGAGACGATGTCTTCTCTTTCAAGATAGCACGAAACGATAAGAAATTTCTTTCATGACGTGTCCGTTGTTCGTGTCGTTCTGTGAACGCCTTGACGAAAGCACAGATGCCAGGCACGTCGATTGTCCCCGGTCGAATCCCATACTGGTGATGACCTGGATAATAGGGCGGGGGAAGCAGCCGTTCCATGTACAGTCCCCCGACGCCTTTTGGTCCTCCGACTTTATGGGCGCTGAACGAGTAGGCATCGATCCCGTCGACGGAGACCGGGATCTTCCCGAGCGCTTGGACCCCATCGACGTGAAAGAGCACTTTCTTGTATTTCAGTTGGCAAAGGATGTGATGGAGCGGCAACACCCAACCCGTGTCCGAATTGACGTGCTGGAACGTCACGAGCCCGACGTCCCGGTCAAGGAGCCGTGTGAACGTCTCATGGTCGAAACGGCCGTCTTTCAGTTTCAAGCGATGGACGGTGACACCTTCAGCCTCCCACTCGTCAAGGAGCAAGGAGACGGAGTCGTGTTCTTGCCACGACGTGATCACTTCTTTTCCTTTCATTCGTTTCCGGAGACTCGTCAGCGCGATGTAGTTGCTCTCGGAACCGCTTCCGGTGAAGAGCAGTTTCCCGCGGAGCATGTCGAGTCCGAGTGCTTGCTTGATGAGTCGTCGCGCTTCCGTCACATAATCTTCCGCCATGAATCCGGCGCTGTGGAGGGAGGACGGGTTGCCGTAGACGCCGCGTGCCATCGCCGTATAATGGTCGAGCGCAGCTTTCGTCATCGGATGGGTGGCGGCGTAGTCGAAGTATCGGTTCATCAGATGTCCCTCTTTTCTCATGTTGTCTTCTTCACAAAACTATGCGAAACTAGTTTACAAGTCAACATTACATATGAAAAACAGGTGATATACAGATGTCTTTACAGTTTGAAAAAGTCGATGTGTTGATTATCGGAGCCGGGTTGGCTGCCGTGACGGTCGCCCTTCATTTGCCTCGTACGTTGAACGTCCTGCTCGTCTCCAAGCATGAACTGACGAGTTCGAACTCGGACTTGGCCCAAGGTGGGATTGCGAGCTCCTACTTGGAACCGTCTAGCGTCGACCATGAACGCGATACGCTCATCGCCTCGAAATACGCGGCCGTGCCCGATCGTGTCTACACACTCGTCGAGGAAGGACGGACGGCGATTCAAGAGATGGAACGTTTCGGCATCCATTTCGACCGCGATGAGTCCGGGTACGCGGTCGGTCGAGAAGGGGCACATGGCCTGAATCGGATCTTTCACGTCGGTGGCGATGAGACGGGACGCCATGTGATGGCGACGCTACGGCGTAAACTTCCGGACAACGTGACCGTCATGGAGCACGTCCTCATCGACACGTTGACGAAGACGGGTGACCGCGTAAGCGGGGCGACCGGTTTCAACGGCGAGACGCGCCTCCACGTTCAAGCCGGGGCCGTCGTCCTCGCGACCGGCGGCATCGGCGGTCTCATCGACTGGACGTCGAACTGTCGCTCGGTCACAGGGGACGGGCTCGTCTTGGCGGAAGCGGTCGGGGCAAGGCTCACGAACTTGTCCCGGATCCAGTTTCATCCGACGCTACTCGCGGTCGATTCGCCTCATCTCGTGACGGAAGCGCTGCGCGGGGCGGGAGCCAAACTCGTCGACGCGTCCGGACGTCATGTGATGGAACAGCACCCGCTCGGCAGCCTCGCCCCGAGGGATGCAGTCGCCCGGACGCTCACGGACCATGACGGACCGGTGTACTTGGATACGGGTCGTGTCGAACGGCTCAGGGAACGGTTCCCGAAACTGATGGCGACATGTGTCGCGCACGGGATCGACGTCCGCCGTGTTCCGGTCCGGCCCGGCCTGCATTTCCATATGGGCGGGGTCGACGTCGACGCCTTCGGGCGAACGACGGTCGCCGGATTGTATGCGGTTGGGGAGGTCGCCGATACGGGCGTCCATGGACAAAATCGGCTCGCGTCGAACTCATTACTTGAATGCTGGGTGTTCGGAAAACGGGTGGCGGCAGCGATGGTGGTGGAGGAGACGCCGTTCACGGTGAACGAGACGACCGGATTTGAGGTGTCGGATGATCTGTTCGGCCGCTATCGGCAACAGATTGGGGAATGGTTGACAATCTCACCGCAAGTAGGCAAAATCGCAAGTTTCTTAGAAAATACCCAACAACTGGCACTGACGAAACACGTGACAAGACAATTAAGTGAACAGACGTTGAGTTTACAAGCGGCGCGGCTCTTGGCCCGCGCCATGATGAGGACGGAGGATACATATGAACAAGATCGCTTTGCGCGAACAGCTGACGGTGTTTCTACATGAGGATATCGGCTTCGGCGATATCTCGAGCGGATTGATCGATCAGCGCGAGACGTCATTCGCCACGGTCACCGCCAAAATGGACGGGGTGTTCTGCGGTATGGACGTCGTCTTGGAGCTGGCCCAGATGCAACGGCTCGTCGTCGAGTCATGCCTCTCGGACGGCACGAACGTCTCGATCGGGGATGAACTCTTCACGTTGCGGGGCAAGACACGGACGCTCCTCGAGACGGAACGGGTGCTGTTGAACCTCGTCCAACACTTGAGCGGCATCGCCACGATGACACGGCGCTGCGTCGAGGCGCTCGACGACCCGACGATCGCCGTCACGGACACGCGGAAGACGACGCCGGGACTGCGCATGCTCGAGAAGCATGCCGTCCGTTCGGGAGGCGGGAAAAACCACCGGCTCCGGCTCGACGATGCCGTCATGATTAAAGACAACCACATCACGGCGCTCGGCGGCATCACGAATGCGGTCGAACGGGCCAGGATGCTTGCCGGCCATACGACCCCTATCGAAGTCGAGGTCGAGACGCGCGAGCAGCTCCATGAGGCGATTGCGGCGAACGCCGACATCATCATGTTCGACAACCGGACGCCAGAAGAACTGAAGGCTTGGCGCACGCTCGTCCCGGCGCATATTAAGACCGAGGCATCAGGCGGCATCACACTCGAGACGATTGCCTTGTATCGCGACACCGGCGTCGACGTCATCTCGGTCGGCCAGCTGACCCATTCGGTGACGGCGCTCGATTGTAGCTTAAATTTAGGAGGAGGAATCAAACATGCAACTATTAGGCACGATGCCAACCGAATATACGAACCTGTCGATTGAAGAGATGGAGGCACGCATCGAGGCAATTAAAGCGAAGCTCGGCCGTCGTCTATTTTTACCGGCCCACCATTATCAAAAAGATGAGGTCGTCCAGTTTGCGGATGCGACGGGAGACTCGCTCCAGCTCGCACGCCTTGCCGAACAGATGAGCGAGGCCGAGTTTATCGTCTTCTGTGGCGTCCATTTCATGGCCGAGACGGCCGACATGTTGACGCGCGACGATCAGCTCGTCATCTTACCGGACATGCGGGCCGGTTGTTCGATGGCCGACATGGCCGATATCGATCAGACGGAGATCGCCTGGGAAGAACTGACGGACTTGCTTGGCGACAGCATCATCCCGATCACTTACGTCAATTCGACGGCAGCCATCAAAGCGTTCGTCGGCAAGAACGGCGGTGCGACCGTCACGTCATCGAACGCGCATGACATCGTCCGCTGGGCGCTCGAAGCAGGGGAGCGGATCCTCTTCCTTCCGGATCAACACCTCGGGCGGAACACGGCGTACGATTTAGGGGTGCCGCTCGAGGCGATGGCCGTCTGGGACCCGCTTCGCGAACGGCTCGACTACTCAGGTGACGTCGAGGACGTCCGTGTCATCTTGTGGAAAGGGCATTGCTCGGTCCATGAGAAGTTCAACGTCGCCCAAATCGAAGGACTACGGAAACATGACCCGGAGCGTCGCGTCATCGTCCATCCGGAATGTACGTTTGACGTCGTGCAGGCAGCGGACGAGGCCGGGTCGACGTCTTATATCATCGACCAAATCGAGGCGAGCGCGCCCGGGACGAAGTGGGCCGTCGGTACCGAGATGAACCTCGTCAACCGACTCGCGGCGTCACACCCCGAGCAGGACATCGTCTCGCTCAACCCGTACATGTGCCCGTGCCTGACGATGAACCGGATTGACCTGCCACATCTGCTCTGGTCGCTCGAGTCGCTTGAGACGGATCCGGTGAACGTCATCCGTGTCGATTCGGAGACGACGAAATGGGCGACACGCGCCCTTGAACGGATGCTCGCACGGTAAGGACAGGCAAATCGCCTGTCCTTTTTTCATGGCGGCGGTTATGGTACAATGAATGCAGTTTTCCCATGAAGAGGAGATTAAACCGTGATTGAATTCGTAAAAGGATCCGTCGCCTATGTGTGCGCGGAATATATAACGTTGGATGTTTCGGGCGTCGGCTACAAAGTAAATGTGCCTAACCCGTTTTTTTATCGTGAACAAGACGAACATGTAATCGTGTTTACGCACCATTACGTGCGCGAAGACCAACAGACGCTATACGGTTTCCGGTCACGCCGGGAGCGTGAGCTGTTCAATAAATTGCTCGGCGTCAACGGTATCGGGCCGAAAGGGGCGCTCGCCATCGTCGCATCGGGCGACATGGACGCCTTGATCGACGCGATCGAGACCGAGAATGAGAAGTATTTGACGAAGTTCCCTGGCGTCGGCAAGAAGACGGCCAAACAGATGGCGCTCGACTTGAAAGGGAAGCTTTCCGAGCTCGCCCCGGACTACATGCCACAGACGGGCTTGTTCGCCCAAGGCGCATCCGAACTCGACGAGGCGTGCGAGGCGCTCGTTGCCCTCGGCTACTCGGAGCGTGAGATCGCTCGGGTCCGGAAAGAACTGAGCGCAGAAATCTTGACGACAGACGCTTACATAAAGCGCGCCTTGCAGTTGTTGTTGAAATAAGGAGGAAGCTATGGACGAACGGTTGTTGTCACAATCCCATCAACAATATGAAGATTCAGAAGAGTGGAGCCTGCGCCCGCAAAAGTTCGAGCAATATATCGGACAAGAGAAAGCGAAAGGTAACTTATCCATCTTCATCCAGGCGGCGAAACTGCGCCGTGAAACGCTCGACCACGTCCTCCTGTACGGTCCTCCGGGGTTAGGGAAGACGACGCTCGCCCAAATCATCGCCAACGAGATGGGTGTCGGCATCAAGACGACGGCTGGCCCTGCCATCGAACGGCCGGGCGATTTGGCGGCGATTTTGTCGACGCTCGAGCCGGGCGATGTGTTGTTCATCGACGAGATTCACCGACTCAGCCGGACGATCGAAGAGATTCTCTATCCGGCGATGGAAGACTATTGTCTCGACATCGTCTACGGTCAAGGCGAGATGGCGCGAAGCGTCCGCATCGACTTGCCGCCGTTCACGCTCGTCGGCGCGACGACGCGGGCCGGAATGCTCTCGGCCCCGCTCCGTGACCGTTTCGGTGTGACGCTCAAACTCGAGTATTACGAGACGCACGAACTCGCCGCCATCGTCAGCCGGACGGCGCAACTGTTCCGTCTTTCGATTTCTCCGGAAGCGAGCGGTGCCATCGCGAAACGTTCGCGCGGCACGCCGCGGATCGCCAACCGGTTGCTCCGCCGTGTCCGTGACTTCGCCCAAGTGGCGGGGACGAAAGAAATCGACCCGGTACTCGCTTCAGACGCGCTCGACCGGTTGCACGTCGACGCGCTCGGGCTCGATGAGGTCGACCACCGGCTCTTACGGGCGATGGTCGAACGGTTCGGCGGCGGACCGGTCGGACTCGAGACGCTCGCCGCGACGATCGGCGAAGACGCCCAGACGATCGAAGACGTGTACGAACCGTATTTGCTGCAACAAGGTTTCCTGCAACGGACGCCGCGAGGGCGGATGATCACCCAGTACGCGAAGACGCATTTTGGTTATGAAGAGGAGTAACAGATATGCAAGACATTCAATTAAACGTGAACGACTATGATTTTGAGTTACCAGAAGAACTGATCGCCCAAGTGCCGCTTCTCGACCGGACGAGCTCACGCTTGCTCGTCCTCGATCGCGACACAGGCGACATCGAGCACCGGCATTTCCGCGACGTGCTCGACTATTTACATGCAGGCGACGCCCTCGTCGTCAACGACTCGCGCGTGCTCCCGGCCCGACTGTTCGGGGCGAAGCAAGAGACGGGCGGCAAAGTCGAATTGTTGCTCTTGAAGCAGACAGAAGACGACGTCTGGGAAGCGCTCGTCAAGCCGGCGAAGAAAGTGCGCGTCGGCGCCATCGTCGAGTTCGGTAACGGACTTCTCCGCGCCGAGTGCGTCGAGGAGCTCCCAGAAGGCGGACGCCGCTTCAAGTTCGATTACGATGGCATCTTCTATGAGATTTTAGACGAGCTCGGCACGATGCCGCTCCCGCCTTATATCCGCGAGCAGCTCGACGACCAAGACCGTTATCAGACGGTATATGCGAAAGAGCGCGGGAGCGCGGCCGCACCGACGGCAGGCCTCCACTTCACGGAAGAATTGCTCGAGGCGGCACAAAAGAAAGGCGTCAAGCTCATCCCGCTCACGCTCCACGTCGGGCTCGGCACGTTCCGTCCGGTGACGGCCGATTCGATCGAGGAGCATACGATGCACAGCGAATATTTCGAGCTGTCGGCCGCTTCGGCTGAGGCGCTCCGCGACGTCCGTGCGAACGGCGGCCGCGTCTTCGCCGTCGGGACGACATCGACCCGAACGCTCGAGACGATCGTGCGCGACCATGGGGACTTCGTCGAGTCATCGGGCTGGACGGACATCTTTATTTACCCAGGCGTCGAGTTGAAGGCAATCGATGGACTGATCACAAACTTCCATCTGCCGAAGTCGACACTCGTCATGCTCGTCTCGGCGTTCGCGTCACGCGACATCATCTTGAACGCGTACCGCACCGCGGTACAAGAACGTTACCGCTTCTTCAGTTTTGGAGACGCGATGCTCATCACGAGGAAGGAAGAGAACAAATGACCAAACACGCAGTCACATACGAACATATCCACACATGTAAACAGACAGGGGCGCGGCACGGGATCGTCCATACGCCGCACGGCTCGTTCGAGACACCTGTCTTCATGCCGGTTGGCACACAGGCGAGCGTCAAGACGATGGCTCCTGAGCAAGTGAAAGCGATGGGAGCGAACATCATCCTATCGAACACGTACCACTTATGGATCCGTCCGGGGCACGAGGTCGTCAAACAAGCGGGCGGCCTGCACAAGTTCATGAACTGGGACGGCGCCATCTTGACGGACTCTGGCGGGTTCCAAGTGTTCTCGCTCGCCGACCTTCGCAACATCCAAGAAGAGGGTGTCCATTTCCGCAACCATTTGAACGGGGACAAGCTGTTCCTCTCACCAGAGAAGGCGATGGAGATTCAAAACGCGCTCGGTTCGGATATTATGATGGCGTTCGACGAGTGCCCGCCGTTCCCGGCGACACATGAGTACATGAAGAAGTCGGTCGAACGGACGAGCCGTTGGGCCGAGCGTTGCCTCGAGGCACACACGCGCCCAGAGGACCAGGCGTTGTTCGGGATCATCCAAGGGGGAGAATACGAGGACCTTCGCCGTCAAAGTGCGGCCGATCTCGTCTCACTCGACTTCCCGGGTTATGCGGTCGGTGGACTGTCAGTCGGGGAACCGAAAGACGTCATGTATCGCGCGCTCGAGTTCACGACGCCGTTCATGCCGGAAGACAAGCCTCGCTATTTGATGGGTGTCGGCTCGCCGGACGCGTTGATTGAAGGGTCGATTCGCGGAATCGACATGTTCGACTGCGTCTTGCCGACACGGATCGCCCGCAACGGGACGCTCATGACGTCGAAAGGGCGCGTGACGATCAAGCATGCGAAACATAAGACCGACTTCGGGCCAATCGATGAGAAGTGTGATTGCTACACGTGTAAGAACTACTCGCGCGCGTATGTCCACCACTTGATCCGTGCCGACGAGATGTTCGGGCTCCACCTCTGCTCGACACACAACCTTCACTTCCTCGTGAAGTTGATGGAACAAGTGCGTCAAGCGATTCGCGAAGACCGTCTGCGCGACTTCAAAGAAGAATTTTTCGAAGAATATGGGTATAACAAACCGAACGCCAAGAATTTCTAATTCTTCCACAGTCATTGTGTGACAACGTTTCAGTTTCACGGTATAATGAACCTGATATTGAAGGAAAGGGTGAAATTTACACATGGAAACTCTCATTGCATTATTGCCGATGATCCTTATTTTCGTCGTATTCTACTTCTTGTTGATCCGTCCACAGACGAAACGTCAGAAAGAAGTTCAATCGATGCAAAACGCGCTTGAGCGTGGGGATCACGTCGTAACAATCGGCGGCCTTCACGGCGTCGTCCACCAAATCGAAGACACGCAAGTCGTGTTGAAGTGCGACCAGTCGCTCCTCCGTTTCAACCGGAGCGCGATCGCTGAAGTCGTCAAAAAAGCAAACGCTTCGTTCGCGGAGTAAGCAAAAAAAGTCTGACCGGACACCCGGTCAGACTTTTTGTTTGGCCTTCAAGAGCTGTGGCACGATGCGACGGGCGGCTTCTTGTCCACCGTAAATGGCGCGGGCGAACGGTCCGAGAATCAAATCGGCATAAGGACCGGTCATATAGAAGTCATCCGTCCAGGCGAGCGTCTCGTCGAGCACCGGTGTGCCGCACGGTGTGAGCGGGAGGTCAAGTTGCTCAAGCAACGGTCGTAAAAACGACTGATTCGGGTCAATTGGCCGGATGCCAGTGCAGCAGACGACTTCCTCGGAAGGGACGGACACACCGTCGACGAAGAGCCGGCTACCGTCGCGGACCGGCTCACCGATGACGTGATGGATGATCCCGTCGCGAATCAACCGCTTCACTTTCAAGACGAGGTCGTTCGGAGACGTGCCCGGTTTTCGTTCGCGCTTCACGAACGCCCGTTTTTCGCGCCAGTTGTCGTCGAGCTCATAAAACGCGCGCAACCCTTTTGGGCCCATGAAACTGCGGTCGGCATCGAACTGGCTCACTTCGAGCGGGCGTTTCGTGACGAGCGTGACGTGATGACCCTGTTTCACGCGGGCGATCACGTAGTGGAGCGCCGTGATGCCTCCGCCGACGATCGTCACGACATCGCGTTCCCGTACGTCTTCTTTTGCGAAGACGTGGCGACATGTCCGCAAGTCACCCCATTCGGGTAGGTGCATCGTGCTCGATTGTCCTGTCGAGACGATAACGGTTTCCGCTATGATGCGGTGATTGGTCGTGGTGACGACGTATCCTTCCTCCGTGCGTTCAATCGATTGGACCGCCTCGTTACCGATCAAGCGAGATTCAAGCTCCAAGTCCTGAATCGTCCGGTCACAATGATCGTTGAACAGGGCGAGCGAGGGTCTGCCGAACCGGTCTTTGAAATGGTTCGACCCATAATCGTGACGCGTCGCGAACTGTTTCAACGCGTGCGGGTTCGAGGAGACGTGATGGACCCGTGTCGAGCGCAGATGGGTCATCTCGATTTCCGCCGTCTGTGTTTTCCAATTGCCTAGCAGTCGGTCGTTCGCGTCGATGATGAGCAAGTCTTCGCGGCTGCCACCTTGTTCGAGATAAGATACGGCGAGCGTCGTCCCGTGGATGCCGCCGCCGATAATTAATAGTCGTGTATATGAAAGAATCATAGCGTACTCCTTAAACAGTAATTATTACGATTTAAGGATAACGGAAATGGCTGTTTTTTGTCAATCTTCGTCAATGAGTCGATTCATCGACCTTATTTCCAAAAATCAAATTGCATCGTGAAAACGTTTGCATTAAGGTCTAAATGAGAAGACTTTTGACATGAAGGAGAATGGACATGGACGTGAAACGATATGTACGACAGTTGACGAACTGGAGACGGAAGCCTCGAACAGCCAAAAAATTGGGACGGGCTTCGATGCGACGGAAAATGGCAATCGCCCTCGTCCCGACAATCATCGCGCTCTTGTTCGTCGGTGCGCTCGGCTCGTATCAGTTGCAACGGACGACATCCGAGTACGACCGCGTCTTGAATGACGGGCTCGAACAGATGTTGATCGCCGAAGATTTGGCGCTCACCGTCACGGATGCAGAACGCTATTTGAACTATTATTTGCTCGTCTCGAACCCGAAGACGCTCATCAGCCTTGAGGCGTCGCAACAGAAGCGGGATGAGTTGATGGACAGCTTGCAAGCGGCGTCGACAGACGAGAAGGTGCTCAGCTGGCTCGGTGACTTGGAAAAGTTCAATCAACATCTCGATACCGAGATGGGACGTGCCATCGAGCTCCGGCAACAACAAGATGAGATCGGCTTCAAGACGGTGCTCAACACGAGCGTGACGCCGACGACGGACCGGGTGCGGATGACGGTGACAGACCTCGTCGCCCATCAAGCCGAGCTATTGTCGGCAGAGACGGATGCCGTTCAAACGAGCGCGGCCCAGTCGATCGTATGGATGATCATCATTAGTGTCATCGGGGTCGGCATCGGGATCTTCTCGTTGCTCGCCTTACAAAAACTGTTCTTGAAACCGATCAATCGCCTTGTCAATGAGGCACGTGTCGTCGCGGAAGGCGACTTGACGGGAGAAGACATCGAGGTCGAGTCGAACGACGAACTCGGGGACCTCGTCACGGCGTTCAACGATATGAAGCGGAATCTCGTCGGCTTGATTCGCCAAGTCGGCGCCGCCTCGGACAAAGTGACGGCGTACTCGGAAGAACTGTATGCGAGCACCGATCACGTCGCGACGACGACACAAGGCGTGGCCGGTCTGTTCGAAGACATGAACATCGCCGCCCAAGTGTCGGCCAAACGAGCTGAGGAAGGTACGTCCGGCGCCAATCAAGCCGTCATCGGCCTGAACCAGATTGCGGCCGCATCGCAAGGCGTGAACGAACAGACGATCCACACGCTCGAAGCGGCGAGCGGGGGACTCGAGACGATCCAACTCGCCGAGGCGAGAATGCAGGAGATTCAACGGGCCAACGATTTGACTCAACAAATGGTCGAGCGGCTCTCGAACCAGTCACTCGAGATCGAGAAGATCACCCGCTCGATCACGGCCATCACCGAGCAGACGAACTTGCTCGCCTTGAACGCCGCCATCGAAGCGGCACGGGCGGGAGAGCACGGAAAAGGGTTCGCCGTCGTCGCGGCCGAGGTGCGGAAACTCGCCGAGGAGTCGAAACAGTCGGCCAAACAGATTCAAGCGGTCGTCGGCGACATCCAGCGCGACACGAAACAAGTCGAGTCGGCGTTTGACGTGACGAGCGGACACGTCTCGAGCGGTGTCGCCCAAATGGGAGAAGTCGCGGAAGCGTTCAAGGAGATCGTCTCGGTCATTCAAGAGACGTCCCGTCAGATGAGCGAGATTGCCGCCGCGACAGAAGAAGTGAGCGCGAACACGACGGAAGTTGCCGTCTCGGTCGAGGATATGTCGACGAACGCCGTATCGACGCAACGGAGCGTCGAAGAGGCCGGAGCGAACGTGGAAGAGCAACTCGCCGCCATCCAAGAGATCAACGGCATCGCCGAGACGATGAGCCACATGTCGGTCGAGCTGAAGGACCTTGTTCATTTGTTTAAGACGTCTTAAGTCGAAGTGAACAGGTGATGAAATATCCTTTCGAAAAGATTGCGACACTCCATCTCAAGACGGGGTGTTGCAATCTTTTATCTTGATCAGTCATTTATATCGTATGATAAGTTTATCTAGAAGGGGACGTGTAAAACTTCAATCTCTCATTGTTTTGTATCAATGATCAGACTACTTTAGAGCGAGGTAAACGATGGACAATTCAAAAGATCTAATCGAGATAGTGTTAGACGTTACTGCAAGCGATGCCGAAAGAGACGACGCTGCAATAGATTTAGGCTTCGTTTCGAATGACCCATCAGTACAAGTTGCGCTGTTGACCATTGCCAATGATAAAGATACAGATGAAATGATACGAGCAAGTTGCGGTGAGTCTTTAGCCCAAATTTGGATGAAGAATAATGAATTTGATCTTAATAACCTTTCTAGGCTTGCAGGAATTGCTCATGTGGAAGCACTAGAATGTTTTGAACGGGAAAATTCGGACGAGTAATTAATATGGAAAAAAATAAGAGGTCGTTGAGACGGATAATCCGTTCCAACGACCTCTTTCATATAGTCTCAACTGTCATAGTCTTGTTTCTATCACATTAAGAGCACAAGGCTCGTCGCCATGACCATCATCCCGGCGACCATGCCGTACACCGCATGGTGGGCGCGGCCGTATTCACGGGCGGCCGGTAACAGTTCATCGAGTGAGATGAACACCATGATGCCACCGACGGCGGCGAACAACAGACCGAACACCGTGTCGCTCAAAAACGGCATTAAAATCAAGAAACCGACGATGGCGCCTGCCGGTTCGGCAAGACCAGATAAGAATGAGTATTTGAGTGCCTTTTTCCGGGAACCGGTCGCGTAATAGATCGGTACCGAGACGGCGATCCCTTCCGGTATGTTATGGAGGGCGATCGCGATCGCGATGGCGAGACCGACGGCCGGGTCATTTAAAGCCGAGATGAACGTCGCCAAACCTTCCGGGAAGTTATGGATTGTGATGGCGAGCGCCATGAACAGTCCCATCTTATGAAGGCGTTTTTTAGACGCTTCGTTGAGCGGGGCCTGTGCCGTCGCCGTCGTCGCCATCTCTTGCGTCGACGGGTCGGTTTGCATCGTCTCGACGAACTTCACTTCATGCGGGTTCTCCGGTGACGGGATGAACTTGTCGATGAGAGCGATGAGCAGCATCCCGCCGAAGAAGGCGAGTACCGTATAAATCGTCCCGGCCTGTTCGCCGTGGGCGCCGATCAGTTCTTCGAGCGCTTTCGGAAAGATCTCGACGAACGAGACGTAAATCATGACCCCGCCTGAAAAACCGAGGGACACGGACAAGAAGGCCGTGTTCGTCCGTTTGGCGAAGAACGCGATCATACTCCCGATGCCGGTCGCGAGTCCGGCGAATAAGGTAAGCAAGAAGGCGTAAAGAATTGTGCTATCCATAAGTTAAAGCTCCTTTGTGTATAGTTTTAATTTTTCGATAAATTCAGCATACAACAAGTTTTGCCCTTGCGCAACATTTAGTCGCTAACGCAAAAACAATCATGGGAAATGACCGTTTGGTGTTACAATTTTAGGAAAACGATTGATAATTGTTTAGAATATTTGTAATGTTAACGAGAGAAGATTTTCAAACAGAACATGTGTTTTAGAAAGGAAATAGCCGTATGTACAAAAAAGGGAATATTGCGATCTTTGCGGTCATCATGATCGCCACGATCTTGCTCGCCGTGCTCACGACACCTTGGGTCGTGAAAAACACGAACCTCGGACTCGACTTAAAAGGTGGGTTCGAAGTGCTGTACGAAGTGCAGCCGCTCGAGGACGGCGACGTCATCGACCAGTCGGCGATGAATGCAACCGTTCGCGCCATCAACAACCGTGTCAACGTGCTCGGGGTATCGGAACCTGATATCCGCATCGAGGACAGCAACCGCATCCGCGTCCAGCTCGCGGGCGTATCGAACCAAAACGACGCGCGGGAAGTATTGTCATCGACGGCACAGCTCACGTTCCGTGACATCGACGACAACGTCCTCCTCGACGGGAAAGACCTCGCACCACGCGGGGCCTCGATCAGCTACAACCAACAAGGTCAGCCGGTCGTCGAGTTGACGCTCCAATCAGCCGACAAGTTCGGTGAAGTGACGTCGCAAATCGCGCAACGTCCGGCACCGGAAAACCGTCTCGTCATCTGGTTAGATTTTGAAGAAGGCGACACGTATGAAACAGAGATTCAAAAAGAGAACTCGAAAATCGTATCGGACGCATCGGTCAACGGACCGATCTTGTCGGATAAAGCGATCATCTCCGGTGGCGGCATCGATGCCGAGAGCGGACAGCGCCTTGCCGATATTTTGAACGCCGGTGCCCTTCCGGTCAAGCTTGAAGAAATCTACTCGACGTCGGTCTCGGCCCAGTTCGGTCAAGACGCGCTCGACAAGACGGTCTTCGCTTCCTTGATCGGGATTGCCGCAGTCTTCTTGTTCATGTTGTTCTTCTATCGTTTGCCAGGCCTTGTCTCAATCATCACGCTCGTGCTTTACATCAACTTGATCATGTTGTTCTTCAACGGTATCAACGCCGTATTGACACTTCCAGGGATCGCTGCCCTCGTCCTCGGGGTCGGGATGGCGGTCGATGCGAACATCATCACGGCGGAGCGGATCAAAGACGAGCTTCGGTCCGGGAAATCGGTGTTGTCGGCATTCCGCGCCGGTAACCGTCGTTCCCTCAGCACGATCATCGATGCTAACTTGACGACGCTCATCTCGGCCGCGGTGTTGTTCTACTTCGGGACGAGCTCGGTCAAAGGGTTCGCCATCATGCTCATGATCTCAATCGCGATGACGTTCATCTCGAACGTCTTCATCTCACGTTATTTGATGCACCTTCTCGTCGCTAGTCGCTTGTTCGACAAGCGCAAAGGCTGGTTTGGTGTGAAGGAGAGTGAAATCCGTGAACTTTAAACTCACTGAATGGAACTATGTGAAACATATGCGCACGATGTTCCTCATCTCGTGCGCCATCGTCATCATCGGTCTCGGCATCTTGTTCTTCCGTGGTCTCAACCTCGGGATCGACTTCGCATCCGGGACACGGGTCGAAGTCCAGACCGAGACTCAAGTGTCGCAAGAAGAACTAGAAGCCGCCTTTAGAGAAGCCGGTGTCGACGAGTCAATCTCGTCTGTCCAGTACGCTGACGGCGGGACGCTCGCGAACGTGACGTTCGTCGGACAGCTCGGTCAACAAGACGTCGCTTCTGTCAAAGACGTCTTCACGGAGACGTTCGGCAGCGACCCGAACATTAGCACCGTCTCGGCCGAAGTCGGCCGCGACATCGCCCGCAACGCGATCTATGCGGTCGCGCTCGCCTCGCTCGGGATCATTCTCTACATCACGTTCCGTTTTGAATTCTCATATGCGGTCGCGACCGTCGTCGCGATGCTCCACGATGCGTTCTTCATGATCGTCGCCTTCTCGATTTTCGGCATCGAGGTCAACTTGTACTTCGTCGCCGCGATCTTGACGATCATCGGTTACTCGGTCAACGATACGATCGTCACGTTCGACCGTGTCCGTGAGAACATTCAAACGTATGAGAAAGAGCGGAAGATCAAGTCGATGGACGTCTACCGCTCGATCGTCAACCAATCGATCCAAGAGACGATCGTTCGCTCGGTCAACACGGTCATCACCGTCCTCTTGACGGCACTTGCGCTCTACGTGTTCGGCGCCGAATCGATTCGTGGCTTCGCGGTCGCCCTTCTCGTCGGCTTGTTCATGGGGATGTATTCATCGCTCTTTATCGCTTCTTACTTGTGGTTGCTCCTTAAACGGACGACACTCAATAAAAAGAAAGCTGAGCCTGCCCCAGAAGTATAATTCCTTGGTCTCCCGAGTTCGCTCGGGGGACCTTTTTAAATGTCAAGACGGCACATCCACGGTTCCATCTGATATAATCAACAGTTGATTGGAGTGAAGGACATGTATCATGCAAAAAAACGGTGGGTGTATCCGGAAGCGGATACGGTCGCTATCGAACGAATCCAAACCGAACTGAATATATCGGAGCAACTCGCGACGCTCCTCGTCGAACGCGGACATCACGATGTGGAGGCGGCGAAAGCGTTCCTTCACATCGAGGACGAGCTGTCGTTCCACGACCCGTTCTTGTTTGAACAGATGGACAAAGTCGTCAAACGCTTGAAACAGGCGGCTGATGACGGGGAGATGGTCCTCATCTACGGCGACTACGACGTCGACGGGGTGAGCGCCTCGGCCGTCATGTGGCACGCCTTGACCGAAATCGGCGTCATGGCCGAATGCTATATCCCGAATCGGTTCACGGAAGGGTATGGGCCGAATAAAGAGGCGTTCAGTTGGGCGGCGAATGAAGGGTTCACGCTCATCATCACCGTCGACTGCGGCATCTCCGGAATTGAAGAGGCGGCGCTCTTAAAAGAACTCGGTGTCGATTTGATTCTCACCGACCACCATGAGCCGAAAGAGACGCTCCCGGATGCGTTCGCCATCATCCACCCGCATCTCGATGCCACGTACCCGTACGATAAGTTGGCCGGTGCCGGTGTCGCCTTGAAGGTCGCCCATGCGGTGATCGGCCGTATGCCGGAAGAGCTGCTCGACTTGGCCGTCCTCGGGACGATCGCCGACCTCGTGCCGCTCGATGGCGAGAACCGTCTGCTCGCGAAGCTCGGCCTGAAGGCACTCGACGAGTCAAAACGTCCTGGGATCCTCGCGCTGCGCGAAGTGTGCGCGTTGACGGATGCTCCGCTGAACGAGGAATCGGTCGGTTTCGCGTTCGGGCCACGGATCAATGCGGCCGGTCGCCTCGATTCGGCGATGCCTGCTTTGCAGATGCTCCTCGCCGAGACGGGAGCGGAAGCGCTCGAGCTCGCACAACAGCTCGATAAACAAAATAAAGAACGTCAAGATATCGTCAAGACGATTGCGAAAGAAGCGACGGAACTCGTCGAGGCATCGATGACGGACGACCGCGTCCTCGTCGTTGCGAGCGAACGTTGGAATCCCGGTGTCGTCGGGATCGTCGCGTCACGACTCGTCGAGGCGTATTACCGCCCGGTCATCTTGCTCTGTCACGACCCGAAAACAGGGAAGGCGAAAGGGTCGGGCCGCTCGATCGATGGCTTCGACTTGTTCAAGGAACTATCGAAAAATGAAGACATCCTTCCGCACTTCGGTGGACACCCGGCTGCGGCCGGTATGACGCTCTTGTCAGAAAACGTCGCCGAACTGCGGAAGCGGTTGAACGAGCAGGCGGAAGCGATTCCGGATGAGACGTTCGTCGCCCGAGTGAACGTCGATTTGAAACTCGACGTGAACGATGTGACGCTCGACTTGATCGCCGAGATCGGTAAACTTGCCCCGTTCGGGATGGGGAATCCATCGCCGCGCGTCGTCGTGTCGGACGCAAGGCTTCGTGACATCCGACAAATTGGCCGTGATAATTCCCATTTGAAAGTGCAACTCGCTGGGGACAAACGCGAACTTGACGGTATCGGTTTTGGTTTCGGCCACGTCGTCTCGGAAATTTCAAAGATGTCCCACGTCTCGCTCATGGGCAGTCTGCAAGTGAACGAATGGAACGGGATGCGAAAGCCGCAGCTCATGATTCAAGACATGCGCGTCGACGATTTCCAAGTGTTCGATTATCGCGGCAAGAAGAATTCACGGCAAGAGTTGAATGACTTGCCGAAGGACGCGACCTCATTCGTCTCGTTCCAAGGGACGGACGAGACGTTCCCGCTTCATGAAGGGGATGAGCCGCTCAATCGTTTCGTCGTGTTGCTCGATTTGCCGGATGACGAGTCTGAGCTAGCTGAGCGTTTGCACGAAGGGGTCGAACGTGTGTACTGTGCGTTCGGTCAAGGCGGTGGGTCGTTCTTCGAGAAATTGCCGACACGGGAAGATTTCCGAACATACTACGTCCATATGGCGACGTGCGAACGGAAAAACTTGCGAGAAAACTTGATTCGTTTGTCAATCGAGCGAAAATGGTCAAAAAATACGATTCAATTTATGCATCAAGTATTCTCTGAACTCGAATTTCTTGTTACAATGGAAGACGGACTGCCTGGAGTAAATCCAGAAGCGCCGAAACGTGATTTGACCGAAGCGCCATGCTATAAACGTCGAGTCGGGAAACAACAACTCGAAGAGCGTTACGTCTATGCGTCGTTGGCGGAACTGAAAGAGCGGTTACAAACATTGCGATCGAACAAGATGCAGGAGGCTTACTCATAAAATGGATTTCAAACAACATATTAAAGAAGTAGCAGATTACCCGAAAGAAGGAATCAGCTTTAAAGACATCACGTCACTCATGCAAGATGGTGTCGCTTATAAAAAAGCAGTGGACGAACTCGTCACGTATGCACAGGAGCGCGGCGCAGAACTCATCGCCGGTCCTGAGGCACGCGGTTTCGTCGTTGGTTGCCCGGCCGCTTACGCGCTCGAGATCGGCTTCGTGCCGGTCCGTAAAGAAGGCAAGTTGCCGCGCGAGACGGTGCGCGTCGCTTACGGCCTTGAATACGGGACAGACATCTTGACGATGCACAAAGATTCAATCAAGCCAGGTCAACAAGTCGTCATCTTGGATGACTTGCTCGCGACAGGCGGAACGATTGAAGCGACAATCAAAATGATTGAACAACTCGGCGGTGTCGTCGCAGGAATCGGGTTCTTGATTGAGCTTGATGGCCTCGGCGGACGTGAGCGTCTTGAAGGATACGACGTATTCTCACTCATCCGTTACGAAGATTGATCGAAAGGGAAGCGCTCGCTTCCCTTTTTTGAATAGTTTTTGAGTAAAATAACCCACAACCTTTGACAGGTCGTCAGATTTTTTTGATAATAGTAAGTAAAATTAGAATAGATATGAACGTTTACTACTACCATGCTGCGTCGAATCCGAGACGATTGGGGCGGTTAGAAAAAGGGTGTCGAATGTTATGACCAAAAAACAAATCGTAAGTATTGAGGACCTTCTCGACGCGCTCGGGGAGTATATGGGTGAAGATGATATTGCCGAAGTGAAGCGCGCTTACGAATACGCAAAACTGCATCACACCGGTCAGTTCCGACGTTCCGGCGAACCCTATATCCTCCATCCGGTCCAAGTGGCCGGTATTCTCGTTGATATCGGGTTAGACGCGACGACGATCATCGGGGCACTGCTGCACGACGTCGTTGAAGATACGGACGTCACGCTCAAAGAGCTCGCTGACGAGTTCGGTGTGGACGTGGCCATGCTCGTCGATGGTGTGACGAAGCTCGGTAAGATCAAGTATAAATCGAAAAAAGAAGAGCTCGCCGAGAACCACCGCAAGATGATTATCGCGATGGCAGAAGACGTGCGCGTCATCTTGATCAAGCTCGCCGACCGTCTCCACAACATGCGGACGCTTCAACATATGCCGAAAGAGAAGCAAGTTCAAAAAGCAGAAGAGACGCTCGAGATTTTTGCCCCGCTCGCACACCGGATGGGGATCTCGACGATCAAGTGGGAGCTCGAGGATATTTCGTTACGTTATATCAATCCGCAGCAATACTACAAGATCGTCTCGATGATGAAACAGAAACGCACGGAACGGGAAGCACTCGTCACGTCGGTCATCACGGAAGTGAACGCGGTCCTCGAGGAAGTGAGTATCGAGGCGGACGTGAACGGTCGTCCGAAACACATCTATTCCATCTATAACAAGATGGTGAAACATAAAAAGGAATTCAATGAGATTTATGATTTGATGGCCGTCCGTATCATCGTCGACTCGATTCGTGACTGTTATGCCGTCCTCGGGATCATCCATACGCAATACAAGCCGATGCCGGGTCGTTTCAAAGACTATATTGCCATGCCGAAACCAAACATGTATCAATCGCTCCACACGACGGTGATCGGACCGAAAGGTGAGCCGCTCGAAGTGCAGATCCGCACGAAAGACATGCACTTCATCGCCGAGTTCGGGATCGCCGCACACTGGGCGTATAAGGAAGGAAAGAACGTCGCGACGAACGGGTTCGATGAGAAGATCGCTCATCTTCGCGAAATTCTTGAATTGCAAAAAGATACAACGGACGCGGAAGAGTTCATGGAATCGCTCAAAGTCGATTTCTTCAGCGACATGCTCTACGTCTTCACACCGAAAGGCGACGTGTTTGAGTTGCCGAAAGGCTCGGTCCCAATCGACTACGCGTATCGCATCCACACCGAGATCGGACACAGGATGACGGGCGCGAAAGTGAACGGACGGATGGTGCCGCTCGACCATAAACTCGAGACAGGCGACATCATCGAGATCATCACGTCGAAACATAGTTACGGTCCGAGCAAGGATTGGCTCAAACTCGCCGTCTCGAGCCAAGCGAAGAACAAGATTCGCCAGTGGTTCAAACGTCAACAGCGCGAAGAGAACGTCGAGAAAGGTAAAGAACTCGTCGAGGTCGAGATCAAGAAACTCGGCTTCGAGCCGAAAGAAGTCATCGACGATCAATCGATTAGCGTCGTCGTCGAGAAGTTCAACTTCGGCAACGAGGAAGAGATGTATGCGGCTGTCGGCTATCACGGCATCACCGCTGCTCAAGTTGCCCACAAATTGACGGAGAAGCAGCGTAAAGAGCCGAAACTCGAACTGTCTGACGCGATCAACGAGCTGAAAGTGAGTCAATCGCCGAAGAAGAAGACGGCCGAGGCTGGCGTCTCTGTGAAAGGGATCGACAACATGCTCATCCGGATGAGCCGCTGCTGTAACCCGGTGCCGGGTGACGAGATCGTCGGTTATATCACGCGCGGACGCGGCGTGTCGATTCACCGGAAAGACTGCTTGAACATCATCAACGAGCAGCATCCGGAACGTCTCCTCACGGTCGAGTGGGAAGCCGGACAAGCGAAAGAGAAGAACTACAACGTCGATATTGAGATCACAGGCTACGACCGGTCTGGTTTGTTGAACGACGTCCTCCAAGCCGTCTCGGCGACGAACACGAACATCGTCGCCGTCAGCGGACGCGGGGACACGAACAAACAGGCCCGCATCTCGATGACGATCTCGATCCCGAACGTGAACCATTTGCAAAAAGTCGTCGACCGAATCAAACAAATTTCGGACGTGTACTCGGTGAGCCGAGTCATGATGACGTGACGAAAGGAAGATTTCAGTGCGTGTATTGTTGCAACGAGTAAAAGAAGCATCCGTTACCGTCGACGAGGAAATCGTCGGCGCGATCGATGCCGGCTATCTGCTTCTCGTCGGCGTGACCCACGAAGATACCGAGGCGGAAGTGAACTGGCTCGCCGATAAAGTGGCCGGTCTCCGTGTCTTTGAAGACGCGGACGAGAAGATGAACTTGTCGATTCAAGACATCGCCGGCAAAGTGTTGTCGGTGTCTCAGTTCACGCTCTACGGCGATACGTTAAAAGGGCGCCGTCCCGCGTTCACACAAGCAGCGAAACCTGACGTCGCCGAGACGCTTTACGAAAAGTTCAACGACCGACTCCGAACGCACGGCCTCGTCGTCGAGACCGGGAAGTTCGGGGCGATGATGGACGTCGCGCTCGTCAATGACGGACCGGTGACGCTCATGCTCGAAAAAAACGCTTGACAGAAGCGGGCGTGATTCGGCATCATGAAGCATATAACCTATTACCTGTGATAAAGAAGAGTACGGTCACCCCACCAGCAAAGAGAGCGATGCCAAGGCTGAAAGCATCGACTGGATGATGACCCGAACGACACTTTGGAGGTGCTTCCTTGAACTCATAGTAGAGGGAGCCGTTTCATCGGGCGTTAACCGATTTCGAGTGGCAGAGTTTCAAGCATTGGCTCTGCAACGAGGGTGGTACCACGGGAAACCTAGACAGGCTCTCGTCCCTTTGCGGACGAGGGCCTTTTTGTATTTTAAGGAGGGAATGTTGATGAAAGCACCACGCGGTACACAAGACCTGCTCCCGGGCACGGTCGAGACGTGGCAATATGTCGAAGAGAAATTACGCGACATCAGTGCCCGTTACAACTATAAAGAGATTCGCACACCGATTTTCGAGACGACGGATCTGTTTACACGAAGCGTCGGCGAGACGACGGATATCGTCCAAAAAGAGATGTTCACGCTCGTGAAAAAGGGCAAGGACGAGTACACGCTCCGTCCGGAAGGGACGGCCTCGGTCGTCCGTGCCTTCGTCACGAACAAACTGTTCGGCAGCCCCGACCAGCCGACGAAATTGTATTACATGGGACCGATGTTCCGTTATGAGCGTCCGCAAAAAGGCCGCTTCCGCCAACTGCACCAATACGGTGTCGAGGCGATCGGCAGCAGTGACCCGGCCGTCGACGCCGAGGTCATCAGCCTCGCCTATTCGATTTACAAATCGTTCGGTTTGAAGAAGATCAAAGTCGTCGTCAACTCGCTCGGGGACGCCGAGAGCCGCAACGCGCACCGTGAAGCGCTCATCCGTCACTTTGAACCGGTCGCGAGTGAGCTGTGCCAAGACTGTCAGACGCGGCTTCACCAAAACCCGCTCCGCGTGCTCGACTGTAAAGTCGACCGCGACCACCCGTCAATGAAGACGGCACCGTCGATCCTTGATTTCTTGAACGCTGAGTCGAAGGCGTACTTTGAGACAGTGCTCGAGCAGCTAGATGCGCTCGGCGTCGCGTACGAGGTCGACCCGACGCTCGTCCGTGGTCTTGACTACTATACGCACACGGCGTTTGAAATCATGTCGGAGGCGGAAGGGTTCGGCGCCATCACGACGCTTTGTGGCGGTGGACGCTACAACGGCCTCGTCCAAGACATCGGTGGACCGGACATGCCGGGAATCGGCTTCGGAATCGGACTTGAACGCCTCATCCTCGCCCTTGAGAATGAGGGGGTTCTCCCGACGCTTGAGACAGGCCTTGACGTCTTCGTCGTCGCCCAAGGCGGCAAAGAAGTCGAAGTGACGGCGACGCGCCTATTGCAACTGCTTCGCATCGAAGGGTTCAAAGCGGATCGCGACTACCTCGGCCGCAAGTTCAAAGGTCAATTCAAACAAGCCGACCGCTTACAGGCGAAATTCACCGTTATCCTCGGAGACGACGAAGTCGAGCGCGGCTCGGCATCGCTCAAAGTGATGGCGACAGGGGAACAAATCGACGTGCCGCTCTCGGCCGTCGCAGACAAAATTCGTGAACTATCGGAAGGAGCAGCACAATGATTGGACGCACACATATGAACGGCCGCGTGACCGAGTCACTGATCGGCCAAGAAGTACAACTTAAAGGATGGGTACAAAAACGTCGCGACCTTGGGGGTCTCATCTTCATCGACCTTCGTGACCGGACAGGCATCGTCCAAGTCGTCGTCCGCCCGGAAAACGAGGCGGTCCATAAGCTCGCCGAGTCGATCCGCAGCGAGTACGTCTTAGACATTAAAGGGACCGTCCTCGAGCGTGAGAACAAGAACCCGAACATGCCGACAGGGAACGTCGAAGTCATCGCCTCAGAGATCAACATCTTGAATGCGGCGAAGATGACACCGATTCCGATCGGGGACGAGGCCGAGAACGTATCGGAAGACCTTCGACTCAAGTACCGTTACCTCGACCTCCGTCGCCCGGCGCTCCAAGAGACGTTCCGTCTCCGTTCGAAAGCGTCGAACACGATCCGTAACTTCTTGACGGAAGAGGAGTTCCTCGAAGTCGAGACACCGATTTTGACGAAGTCGACACCGGAAGGCGCACGTGACTATCTCGTCCCGAGCCGTGTCCACGGCGGTGAGTTCTATGCGCTCCCACAATCGCCGCAGCTGTTCAAACAGCTCTTGATGGTAGCCGGATTTGACCGTTACTTCCAAATCGCACGTTGCTTCCGTGACGAAGACCTTCGGGCCGACCGTCAACCGGAATTCACGCAAGTCGACATCGAGACGAGCTTCATGGACGTCGAAGACTTGATGGCGATGATGGAATCGATGATGGCACAAGTGATGGAAGCGACGCTCGGTCGCACCGACACGCCAGCCAAATTCGAACGGATGACGCACGCAGAGGCGATGCGCCGTTTCGGTTCAGACAAACCGGACACACGTTTCGGTCTCGAACTGATCGACGTCGCGGACGCCGTCACAGGTGCCGGCTTCAAAGTGTTTGACATGGCGTTAGAATCGAACGGACAAGTGAAAGCGATCAACGTCAAAGGCGAGGCGGACAAGTTCTCGCGTAAAGACATCGACAAGCTTCAAGAGTTCACAGCCGTCTACGGTGCGAAAGGACTCGCTTGGCTCAAAGTGACACCGGAAGGCTTGAACGGACCGATCGCCAAGTTCTTCGACGAGACGTACGCCCAGAAGTTGATCGAAGCGACGAACGCGGAAGCGGGCGACCTTCTCCTCTTCGTGGCGTCAAAACCGACCGTGGTCGCCGACAGCCTCGGCGCGCTTCGTGTCAAGCTCGGACATGAGCTCGGACTCATCGACGAGTCGAAGTTCAACTTCCTTTGGGTGACGGACTTCCCGCTCGTCACGTTCGAAGAAGAAGACGGCCGTTTCTACGCCAACCACCACCCGTTCACGATGCCAAACCGTGACGACCTCCATCTTCTCGAGACGGACCCAGCAAGCGTACGCGCCCTCGCGTATGACCTCGTCTTGAACGGGTATGAGCTCGGCGGCGGCTCGCAACGGATTTATGAGCGTGACATTCAAGAGCGCATGTTCAAGTTGCTCGGCTTCACAGAAGAAGAAGCGGTCGACCAGTTCGGCTTCTTGCTCGAAGCGTTCGAATATGGCACACCGCCACACGCAGGGATTGCGCTCGGTCTTGACCGTCTCGTCATGATCCTCGCGGGTCGTTCGAACCTGCGTGACACGATCGCCTTCCCGAAAACGGCTTCGGCGAGCTGTCTGTTGACACAAGCCCCAAGCCCGGTCGCGGACGCACAGCTCGAGGAGTTGTCGATTCGCACCGCGGTGAAAGAGAAGAAATAAGTGTTCGTCACAAGGACCCGTCAATTGGCGGGTCTTTTTTCGTATATCTAAAGAAGGGAAATGATGTTATGATTATGGAATAAATTGTATTTTAGAAAGTGGGGAAGAGATGAGTATAAAAAAACGAGCGACAACGGTCGGTCTGACGCTAGGATTAGCAGCCATTTTATCGGGGTGTTTCGAGGAAACGAAGGCGATACCGTCAGTCGAGGAAGTCGCCAAGGAGACTGCAACAAAATCAGAGCCTGTGAACGACGGTACGATTTCATTGTCTAGCTCCGGAGAAGTTGAATCATTCGGGGAAATGACGACGTATGACCTGTCGCTATTCTTCGCTGATCAAACACCGATGATCGCACCGGAGCATCTCGTCGACACGCGGATCGTCTATACGTATACGACGGGTGAGGCGACGCATGAAGTGTTCGTCTATGACACGGAACAAGCATCGAACCAATCGATTTACAAAACGTCCAAAACGATTGGCAATCTCGTCGGCATCGATGACGAGTTGGTTTGGCTCGAGTACGACATGATTGAAGGTGAAGCTTTTGCCTGGACGATCTTTCGGATGAAGATGAGTGAAACGAAGCCGACTGAACTATACGAAGGCATCAGCGCGTTTCAGACGTCCCTTCCGCATGTGGTTACTTCAAAAGACGGCTTTATGTGGGTCGACTATGTGGCTTCAGAGGCGGTGACGACATCAAGTTTGGTGCAGTATTCGCCGACGGAAGGGTCGGTTGAAACGTTATGGACGTACACGCTCCAAGAAGGAGAGAAACGGGACGGTGAGTACGCTTTCGACTACCGTGGCGGTATGAACGGCGGAATTGTCCATCAAAGCCTATTTAATCAAGGGGACAAAACGACGAGACTCGTGTCGGCCGATGGTTCGTTTGACGAAGAGATGGGCGCATTGATTGATTTTGGGATGGGGACTGATTATGTCGCGCTTGGCAAAGAAGGACGAGCGGAGTTTGTCTCGAAATCCTCTTCCCAAACGTTTGAATATAGAGGATCACAGACAAAAATATCGTTTGATGCGTTTCGTTTCCTTAACGACGATCGGATCCTTTTCCGGGAAGGGATGAATCGGTTGTTGATTGCAGACTTGAGTCAAGAAAGCGTAGCGACGTTACCGAACACGGGCGGGACGACGTCGAAACCGATTTACATCGACGGGTGTGTGGCCTATGGTGTGCTCACAGAGGATGGGTTGATTACGTTTAATACGATTCAAGTCGATTGAAACGTTAAAAGACGTCACTCCGATTTTTAGGAGTGGCGTCTTTCTACTTTTTTCTTCTACTCCTCTTGGTCACTCATCTTCTTCGCCGTCTGCTGAAGCGCGAACCCGAACGCGAACAGCGAGGCGATCACGGCCGTCATCGTATAGACAGAGTCCGTGAAGGCAAGGTAGATACCGAACAAACCGAGCCCGAAGCTGAGCGCAAACAAAAGAATCAACTTCGGGTGTTTGACAAGCGTCTGCTTCATCGGCTCGGGACGTTCAACTGGCAACCGGTCCCGTCGGTCACGAGCAAATTCGAGTTGAACACTTGGCCGTTGCTCTTCAAGACGAGCGTCCGTTTGTCGTCACGATAGTCGATGATCATGTCTTCGTCGAGGAAGATCTTCGTCCAGTTCTTGATGAGGATCGGTCCGACGTTCGAGTCGATCTCGACGTCTTCCGGCGTCGTCTCGGTCACGTAGCGAATCTCGAAGATGCCGCTATTGCCGCAGCCACAACCTTCCGTCTCATAAAACAAGTGCATCTGTCCCTTACAATCGCCTTTTAGAGCGCTAATCCGCTCTTGGGCATGCTCTGTAATTTGTACGTTCATTTGAATCAACTCCTTACTTCTATTATACCTTGCCTGAAAAAAGATTGAAAAAGACGTGCTTCCCATTTTCCACTTCCTGCAAAAAGGCGTAAACTATTTGTTTAGAAGGGGGAAACGACATGATCTCACGTTTTTTTAGTTATTACCGTCCACATAAGAAGTTATTCATCCTCGATTTCTCGTTCGCCATCCTCGTTGGGCTGCTCGAGCTCGGCTTTCCGCTCGCCGTCCAATGGTTCATCGACGATTTGTTGCCAGGAGGGGAATGGAACTGGATTATCATCATCAGCATCGGCTTGCTCATCCTTTACATACTCGCCATGATGATGCAGTACGTCGTCAACTATTGGGGGCACAAGCTCGGTATCAATATCGAGACCGATATGCGCGAAGAGCTGTTCACCCACATCCATAAACAGTCGTTCCGTTTCTTCGATAACCATAAGACCGGCCATTTGATGAGCCGGGTGACGAACGACTTGTTCGATATCGGCGAAGTGGCGCACCATGGACCTGAAGACTTCTTCATCGCCATCATGACGCTCCTCGGCGCATTCGGGATTATGTTCTCGATTGATCCGCAGCTCGCACTCGTCACGGTCGTCGCCGTGCCGTTCCTCGTCATCATGATCACGTACGCCAACAAGAACATGAATAAGGCGTGGCAGAAGATGTATACGAACATCGGCGAAGTGAACGCCCGCGTCGAGGATAGTGTCTCGGGCGCACGCGTCGTCCAATCGTTCACAAACGAGACGTTCGAGATCAACCGGTTCCAACAAGACAACAACTTCTACCGCGGCTCGAAAATTGAGGCGTACCGGGTCATGAGTAAGTCGCTCGCCGGTATTTACATCACGACGCGGCTCATGACGTTACTCGTCCTCGTCTACGGGGCGTACTTGACGTATCAAGGTCAACTGTCTTACGGGCAGCTCGTCGGGTTCATCCTCTACATGAACTTGCTCATCAAACCGATCGAGAAGATCACGGCGCTCCTCGAGATGTATCCGAAAGGGATGGCCGGATTTAAACGATTCACGCAACTGCTGGATGAGGCGCCGGACATCGAGAACCGTCCGGACGCGGTCGACGTGAAGACGTTGAAGGGGAACATCGCTTTCCACGACGTGTCGTTCGGTTACTCGGACTACCGCCAAGTGTTGACGAATATCGACCTCGACATCGAGTCGGGGACGACGGTCGCGCTCGTCGGTACGAGCGGGGCCGGGAAGACGACGATCTGTTCGCTCATCCCGCGTTTCTATGACGTGACGGGTGGGGCCATCACGATTGACGGCATGGACATCCGTGACATGACGAAAGAGAGCCTCCGTCGTCAAATCGGGATCGTGCAACAAGACGTGTTCTTGTTCGCCGGGACGCTCCGGGAGAATATCGCCTACGGTAAACTTGACGCGACGGATGCAGAGATCATGCATGCGGTCGAGAAGGCGCACTTGAACTCGCTCGTCGAGGAGTTGCAGTATGGCCTCGAGACGCAAATCGGAGAGCGGGGCTTGAAACTGTCGGGCGGACAGAAGCAACGCATCGCCATCGCTCGCATGTTCTTGAAGAACCCGCCGATCTTGATTTTGGATGAAGCGACGTCCGCGCTCGACACGGAGACGGAAGCGATCATTCAAGAATCGCTCAACGAACTCGCGGCCGATCGGACGACGCTCATCATCGCCCATCGGTTGGCGACCGTGAAGAATGCCGACCGTATCCTCGTCGTCACCGCCGACGGGATCGTCGAAGACGGGACGCATGATGAATTGAGCAATCAAGGCGGCGTCTTCGCAGGCCTGCTTCGCCGTCAGCAATTGTAATATCGGACAGCCACCAGACTTTTTGGTGGCTGTCGCGCGTTAGATGGGTATAGACAAGGAAACGATTGTGACGAGGAGGAAATAGATGATGAAAGCAGTGCAAGTCATCGGTTATGGCGACGTCGACCAACTACAAGTCGTCGACATCCCGGTCCCGGAACCGAAACAAGGAGAAGTGCTCGTACGCGTCAAAGCATGCGGCATCAACAATACCGAGATTTGGATGAGGGAAGGGGCGTACGGGACGGATAAAGAGTCCGGCTGGCGTCCGGAAGGTGTCCAGTTCCCGCGCGTGCCCGGTTCAGATGTCACGGGCGAGATCGTGAGTGTCGGCAATGGCGTGAAAGAAACGATGATCGGGCGCCGTGTCATTTTATTCCCGTTCACGTCGAGCGGGGCGGACGGAGAAGAACATATCGCAGGTGATATGTCGTTCATCGGTTCCGAGTATGACGGCGGTTACGCCGAGTATGTCGCCTGGCCGGCAGATCTCTGCTACGACATGCCGCTCGACAGTTTCGTCGACAGTGCCGCCTTCACGGTGAGCGGGTTGACGGCGTGGCATATGAATGAACAGATTGAGATTCAGTCCGGACAGACGATCGTCGTCACGGGTGCGAGCGGCGGCGTCGGGTCGTTCAACGTCCAAATCGCGGCGAACGTCCACGGCGCGAACGTGTTCGCCATCGTCGGGGATTTAAAAGATGCGGACAAGTTGAAGGCACTCGGCGCGAGCCGTGTCTTTTCCTATCGTTCCGATACACTCGCCGATGATATTCTCGAAGCGAACGGGGGGCCGGTCGATGCGGTGCTCGACGTCGTCGGTGACGCGTTGTTCAAGACGGCGCTCGATGTGTTGAAGAACGGCGGGAAGTTCTGTATATCCGGGTCGGCCGGTGGACAACAGACGCACCTTGATTTCCGGACGCTCTACTTGAAGCACATCACGATGTACGGATCGGTGCTCGGGACACGGGCCGAGTTTCAGGCGATGCTCGAGGCGATCAAATCAGGTCAGATGAAACCGGTCGTCGACCGGACGTTCTCGCTTGATGAGGCGCGAGACGCCCAGACGTATTTCAAACAACGGGGCAAGTTCGGGAAAATCGTCCTCATCCCATAACAGAAAAGAGAGGAGACCGGACGTATACGTCCGATTTCCTCTCTTTTTCATGCCGGGTCGACTTTCGTCCGGTCGATGACCGAGACGAGGCGCCGGAACTGTTCAAGCCAAAACTGGAAGAACGGACCGATCAAGAAGATCGACAGCACCGTCCCGAAGAAGACCGGACCGCCGAGCACCCAACCGATGAGGCAAGCCGTCAGTTCCATCCACGTTCGCATCATGCGCACCGACGTGTTGAAACGATCGGCCAACGCGAGCGTCAACCCGTCGCGCGGACCGGCCCCATACCCGATGGCGACATATAAGCCGGCTCCCATCCCGATGACGAAGATGCCGAGGACGAGCCACCCGACGTTCAAGGCGATGCCCTCAAGCCGAGGCAGCCAGTGATGGTCGAGGATGAGGTTCATGAACACCCCGACAAAGATGGCGTTGACGAGCGTCCCGAACTGGGGGCGGATGCGGTCGAGTATGTACTTGACCAGCACGAGCAACAGCCCGACGAGCAGAATGATCGTCCCGACCGAAATCGGGGTATGGCGGGCAAGGCCGAGATGAAGGACGTCCCACGTCGAGACGCCAAGGTCGGCCGTGATCATCATCGATGAGCCTAGGGCGAGGAGGAACAAGCCGCCCATGAACATTACCCACTTCAACGTGATGCGTAAAGATTGTACCCATACCGCTTGCATGTTTGTCGCCTCGTTTCCCTAAAATGTTCCATCATCATATCACAATCGAGTTTGCGGCAAGAAAAAAACGCCTCAGACATCGTCTGAAGCGTTCGTGATTATTTCTTAGGAGCTGATGATTTTTTTGCTTTGTTCTTTTTATAGTAATCGTAGACGAACGGAGCGACCGCCGTCGCGACTTTGATCAACGTACCGAATTTACCTTTTCTAGCCATAGTGTAGCACCCCTTTCTCTTCTAAAGACATATATTCCACGAGTTGCGGAAATGAAAACATATTCGTTGCAGGTTGGACCGTTCCGTCCTCGTCGTGAGACGTCATAATAAAAGAGGAGGTGTAGCGATGAAGACGATTATTTGGTATGGGAACGATTTGCGAGTCGACGATCACTTGCCGCTTGAAGAGGCGATCCGATACGGTGACCCGATCGAAGGCCATTACTTTATCCGCCCCGACGAGTTAACTGAAAACCGGTACGGTGTCATCCCGCTCGGACGACGGCGCCTCCAGTTTTTAAATGAATCACTCTTGGACTTGGCCGGTTCACTTGAAGCGTTCGGTATCCCGCTCTACGTGCATGTCGGTCACCCGCTGGACGTCCTCGACCGGGATGATCGATTGCTGTTTCAATCGTCGATCGGCTATGATGAGCGTCGACTCGAACGAGACGTCACGATAGGATGGCGAGGTGAGTGGCGGGCGTTTGACGGGTTCACGCTGTATCGCCGCGACGAGATCCCGTTCGAGCGGATGCCGTTTTTGTTCACGGAGTTTCGAAAAAAGGTCGAGCACGATGCCGTCCCGGATCGATTGATTGAACGTGCGCACGCCGACGTCACGTCGCCGCTTCAGTTTCCGGTCGCTATCGAGCCGGTGGAGACGGATGAGCGTTCGGCGTTCCCGTTCCAGGGCGGGGAACGGGCCGGGCGTGAGCGCTTGGCCCACTATTTAAACGGCCCGGTCCGGACATACAAAGAGACGCGCAACGGGTTTGGGATCGATGATTCGTCGAAACTGTCCGCCTATCTCGCGAACGGGTCGTTATCGCCGCGTCGCGTCTTGCATGAGCTCGAACAACACGAAGCGAAGCACGGAGCGAACGAATCGACGTATTGGCTCTACTTCGAGCTGCTCTGGCGGGAGTTCTTTCAATGGGTCGCGCTCGAACAAGGAAAACGACTGTTCCGGGCCCAAGGCCTCCGGTCGAAGCAAAAATCGTGGCGCGTCGATATAGACGTGATCACCCGATGGCAACGAGGGGAGACGGGTGTCGACTTCGTCGACAGCTTCATGCGCGAGCTGAACGCGACCGGATGGATGTCGAACCGAGGCCGTCAAATCGTCGCGAGTTACTTCGCGAAAGAACTCGGACAAGATTGGCGCTTCGGGGCAGCTTATTTTGAATCGATGCTCATCGACTATGACGTGGCGAGCAATTACGGCAATTGGGCGTATCAAGCCGGCGTCGGCAACGATTCGCGCGACCGACGATTTAACATCACGCGCCAACAAGAAACGTACGACCCGACCGGTGCGTTTCGTAACACGTGGTTGTGACGAAACTGTCACGAGAAGTCAGCGTTTCTGATTGACTTCTTTTTACAGACAAGCTATAGTTAAGTCAACAGATGGGATACCTGAGGTGTACGAGAGCCGCCTTCGTTATTTTGAGCCAACACTTTGAATACGGGAGACCGAACTGCCATCCAGATCAACTGCCTCATCACGTGCAGGAGGACTTGTGAAGGGGACGCTAGGTCACCCACCTGCTTAAGCAGGTTCAAAAGCAGGGCATCGTCACGGCACTCCGGGCCCCATCGATTTTATTTGTAAAAACGTCGCTAGACGTCTTTTTTTTGATTATAATTCCGAGTAAAATAGTGCGAGAAATAGAGATAAAGTGGAGGAAGAGTATGTTACACCAATTTTCACGAAATGAGTTGGCCATCGGTCAAGAAGGTTTAGAAACATTGAAAGGGAAGACGGTCGCCATTCTCGGTGTCGGCGGTGTCGGTTCGTTCGCAGCCGAAGCGCTCGCCCGAAGCGGCGTCGGACGGATCGTCCTTGTCGATAAAGACGACATCGACATCACGAACGTCAACCGTCAAATCCATGCGCTCCTGTCGACGGTCGGGCAACCGAAAGTCGAGGCGATGGGGACGCGTCTGCTTGATATCAACCCGGATCTTGAGCTCGTCAAATTGAAGATGTTCTATACAGAAGAAACGTTCGAAGAGTTCTTCGCCCAAAACATCGATTTCGTCATCGATGCTTCGGACACGATCATTTACAAGATCCATTTGATCGTCGAGTGCAAGCGCCGCGGCATCCCGGTCATCTCGAGCATGGGGATGGCCAACAAGATGGACCCGACACGCATTCAAGTCATCGACATCAAAGATACGTCATACGACCCGATCGCGAAGATGGTCCGGACCCGTCTTCGAAAAGAGAAGATTTATAAAGGGGTCCCGGTCGTGTTCTCAGACGAGTCACCGATCGTGACGCGCGAGGACGTGAACGAGGTCGTCGGGAAAAAAGACGCCCCGATTCGTAAAGCGAAGATGCCACCGAGCTCGAACGCGTTCGTTCCATCGGTCGCGGGCCTCGTCGCCGCCGGTTACGTCATCAACGAAATGCTCGAGACGGCCGGTGTCGAGATCAACCGCATCCAAAAATGATAAAACGACGCCGACTCGAGTGAGTCAGCGTCGTTTTTCCCAATAGTCGAGCCGCTTTTGGACTTGTTGCTCGAAGCCGCGGGATGTCGGCGTATAATATTTCGGACGTTTTCGGGCCAAGTTCTCCGGCCAATAGTTTTGGGGGACGAACCCATCTTTCTCGTCATGCGGATATTTATAGCCGGCGCCGTTTCCGAGCTCCCGGGCCCCAGGGCTATGGGCGTCACGGAGATGGATGGGAACAGGTCCGCCTTCCACTGTCCGGACGTGGTGCAACGCCTTGTCGATGGCGGTGATGACCGCGTTCGACTTCGGTGCCGTCGCCAAGTAAAGGACGGCCTCGGCAATCGGGATGCGCGCCTCAGGGAAACCGATGTACTCGCTCGCCCGTGCCGCCGCGTCGACGATGACGAGCGCGTTCGGGTCGCTCATGCCGATGTCTTCGGCCGCATGGACGTAAAGCCGGCGCATGATGAAGCGTGGAGATTCTCCGGCCTCGATCATGACGGCAAGCCAATATAAGGCCGCGTCCGGGTCGGAGCCGCGGATCGACTTGATGAACGCCGAGATGACGTCATAGTGACGGTCACCCGTCTTATCATATTTGATCGCTTTTTGTTGCACCGATTCTTCCGCGACTTCAAGGGTGATGTGAATGACGCCATCGACTTCGGGTGTCGTCAAGACGGCGAGTTCGAGTCCGTTCAACAAGACACGGTAGTCACCGTCCGCCATTTTGATATAATGGTCAACAGCCGCTTCGTCGATTTGGACGGGATAGTTGCCGAACCCTCTTTTGTCGGCAAGCGCCCGTTCTAGGACGACGCGAAGTTCGTCTGATCCTGGCGGTTCGAGCCGAAACACGGTCGCGCGCGACAGTAACGCCGCGTTCACTTCGAAACTTGGGTTTTCGGTCGTCGCCCCGATCAAGATGAGCTTTCCGGCTTCAAGTGCGGGCAGCAGGGCGTCTTGTTGTAACTTGTTGAAGCGGTGGATCTCGTCTAGAAACAGGATGGTCCGCTCGTTCTCGAAGTCGTAACGCGATTCGGCTTCACGGATGACGCTGCGCAGTTCGTCGAGTTTCGCCGTGACGGCGTTCAGCTGGACGAACGTCGCTTTCGTATAGTTCGAGATGACCCGGGCGAGCGTTGTCTTGCCCGTGCCCGGTGGTCCGTATAGAATAATCGTGCCGAGCCGGTCGGCCTCGATGGCGCGGCGAAGCAATTTCCCTTCGCCGATGATGTGCCGTTGACCGATGACTTCGTCTAACGTCTCAGGGCGCATCCGATTGGCGAGCGGACCGCTATTCGATTGCTGAAATAAATCACTCATACGTACACATTCCTTTCGACAAACGTTTGTTCGAACAGTATAACAGAAGGAGACACGAAGATGAAAATATCTACAAAAGGTCGTTACGGACTGACGATCATGATCGCCCTTGCCCGTGAAACCGACAACAAGCCACTCAGCTTAAAGAAGATTGCAGCCCGTCATGAGTTGCCGGAACACTACTTGGAACAGTTGATCGGCCCGCTCCGGAACGGGGGCCTCGTCAAGAGTGTCCGCGGCGCTTATGGCGGCTACCAGCTCGTCAAGCCGGCGGAAGACATCACGGCCGGAGAAATCATCCGTTTGCTCGAAGGCCCGCTCACGATTGTCGAGGACTCAGAGGCGGACGACGCGGTGAAACGGAAGCTGTGGGATAAAATCAAAGTGGCGATTGAGACGGTTCTCGATGAGACGACACTCGCCGATTTGGCCGAGGAAGACACGAACGGCTACATGTTTTACATTTAAGGACGAGGTGAACGAAGATGAACTATTTTGACCATGCCGCCACGACCCCGATGCGAAAAGAAGTGCTCGAGGCGATGACGCCATACTTTTTAGAACAGTACGGGAACCCGTCAAGCATCCATGGCATCGGACGGACTGCTCGGGCCGCGCTCGATGAGGCCCGCCGCACGCTCGCCCGGTTCGTTGGGGCGACGCCGAACGAGATCGTGTTCACGTCAGGCGGGACCGAGTCTGACAACTATGCGTTGTTCGGGACGGTCGAGGCGAATGCGCATAAAGGAAAACACATCATCACGACGAAGGTCGAGCATCACGCCGTCCTTCACGCGATGGAACAACTTGAGCGGGAAGGGTTCGATGTGACGTATGTTGACGTCGATGAGACGGGTGCCGTCTCGGTCGAGGCGGTACGCGATGCGCTTCGGGACGAGACGATCCTCGTCTCCATCATGTACGGAAACAATGAGGTCGGAACGATTCAGCCAATCGCCGAGATCGGTGAGCTGCTTAACGACCATCAAGCCCTCTTCCACACGGATGCCGTCCAAGCGCTCGGGACGGAAGCGATTGACGTCAAAGCGCTCGGTGTCGATTTATTGTCGGCGTCGGCCCATAAAATCAACGGGCCAAAAGGTATCGGTTTTCTTTTTATAAAAACAGGTGTAAAATTAGCGACGCGTTCTTTTGGTGGACAACAAGAACGGAAACGTCGAGCCGGCACGGAAAACGTTCCGGGTGCCGTCGGATTCAAAACAGCGGCTGAACTCGTCATGGCCGAACGGGCAGAGCGGGTCGCGACATATAAAGCGATGGCGGACGCATTATGCGCTCGTCTCGATGCACTCGGGGTCAAGTATGAGGTGAACGGGGCGAATCGTTTGCCCCACATCGTCAACTTGTATCTTCCGGGCATCGAACTCGAACCGTTCCTCATCATGATGGACATGCGCGGTGTCGCTATCTCGAGCGGGAGCGCCTGCACGGCCGGGTCGATCGAACCGTCGCACGTGTTGACGGCGATGTTCGGGTCCTCGGACCGCACGCAACAGTCGGTCCGCGTCAGTTTTGGACTTGGCAACTCGGTCGAAGACGTGGAGCAACTCGCCGAACGGCTTTCTGAAGTCGTCTCGACATTCACGAACGGAGTGAGAACATGAATTTACGAACAAAAGCCCCTGCAGAGACGACGGTCGTCGTCGGGATGTCAGGTGGCGTCGATTCATCGGTGACGGCCCATATTTTGAAAGAACAAGGGTACAACGTCATCGGAATCTTTATGAAAAACTGGGATGACACCGACGAGAACGGTGTGTGCACGGCGACAGAGGACTATGAAGACGTCATCGCCGTCGCGAACCAAATCGGGATCCCGTATTATGCGGTCAATTTCGAGAAAGAATACTGGGACCGGGTGTTCGAATATTTCTTGGCTGAGTATCGTCTCGGGCGGACACCGAACCCGGACGTCATGTGCAACAAGGAAATCAAGTTCAAGGCGTTCCTCGACCACGCCCTTCGTCTCGGTGCCGACTTCGTCGCGACCGGTCATTACGCGCGCGTCGATTACGTCGATGGGGAGCACCGTCTTCTCCGCGGAAAAGACGACAACAAAGACCAGACCTACTTCTTGAACCAACTGTCGCAAGACCAGCTTGCACGGACGATGTTCCCGATTGGGCATATGGATAAAAAAGATGTCCGCGTCATCGCTGAAGAGGCGGGTCTCGCGACAGCGAAGAAGAAAGACTCGACCGGCATCTGTTTCATCGGGGAACGGAACTTTAAAGAGTTTCTCTCCGAGTACTTGCCGTCACAACCCGGCGAGATGCAGACGCTTGATGGTGTCGTCAAAGGACGCCATGACGGGCTCATGTACTACACGCTCGGTCAACGACACGGTCTCGGGATCGGCGGCGACGGCGATCCGTGGTTCGTCGTCGGGAAGAACGTGGAAGAAAACATTCTTTACGTCGGACAAGGGTTCCATCATGACGCGCTCTATTCAGATGCGTTACTCGCCTCGAAACTATCGTGGACGGGCGCCGTGCCAACTGGTGAGTTCCGGGCGACAGCGAAGTTCCGTTACCGTCAACAAGACGTGCCGGTGACGATCGCCCCGCTCGAAAACGGAGAAGTGCTCGTCAAATTCGATGAGCCGCAACGCGCCATCACGCCAGGTCAGGCCGTCGTCTTCTATGACGGCGACATCTGTCTCGGCGGCGCGACGATCGACGAAGCGTATCGAAACGGAAAACGACTCGACTATATCGGATGAGGTGATGACTGTGAACGAAAACGAATTAGGCATCCAAGCGATGCAACAAGGCGAGTTCGAACAAGCGGCCAAGCATTTTAACGCCGCAATCGAAGCCGACTCGTCGGACCCGACCGGCTATGTCAATATGGGAACGCTCTTGCAAGCGATCGGGGATCACGAGCGGGCCGTCGTCTTTTATGACAAGGCGCTCGATCTCGACAACGCGTTCGGCGCGGCCCACTACGCGAAAGGTGCGCTCGCCTATGAGCTAGAACAGCTCGACTTGGCCGAGGCGTCACTTCGCCAGGCGCTCCTCGCCGGGATGAACGACGCGGACTTGCACTTCATGCTCGGATTGACGTACAAGGCGATGGGCGACTTCGTCCGTGCCTTGCCACGCCTCCGGGAAGCCCAGGCGCAATCGCCGGAAGACGTCGAGATCTCGTTCCAGTACGGGCTCGCGCTCGCGCAGAACGAACAGCTCGACATGGCCGTCGAGGCGCTCGAGCATACGCTCGACCTCGACGCGAGCCACACGGACGCGCGCTACAACTTGGCGATCGCCTACGCGTTCCTCGGGGAACAAGACAAGACGTACGCCGAGCTTGAACGTGTGCTCGAACTGCAGCCGGACCACGCCCTCGCCTTTGATGCGAAAGCGAAAATGGACGAGTTGCTTGGAAACTGAACAAAGCGCTCCTCGCAATTGCGGGGGGCGCTTTGTTTTCGTCTTGCGATCAGGAGACGAGTTCTCCGGCGAACCAGACGATCAAGTTCAGCGTCATCAAAGCAAGCGTGCAGGCGAGCACAAAATAGGTCCACAGAACACGTTTCCCTGATTTGGCCCGGCGGACACCATCCATCAAGATGAAAAAGGTCACGCCAAACGAGACGAAAGCCAACGCAGCAAAAGAAGTCGGACGGTCGAGCGTAGGAAACGCTTCAATCATGAAGAAGAGCACGTAACTGAGTAGGGCGAGACAAGTCATGATGACGGGAGAGAAGAAGCGCATCGGCCACATCCTTTGCCATTTTTTCTCATCTTATCATGCGGCTTGCTCGGCATCTACCGAAGTTATAACTGCTTCGTCGTGATTTTCACCGGCTCACCGGCGAACTCGCCATACGCCTCGTCCATGTTTTTCGTATACAGCTCGATGATGTTTTTGCTCGGATCTTTAAAATAGACGGAACGCTCTTTGCCGTTGACGGTCTCATCTTCATCCCACGTCCGCAATTTCGTCGGGATGTCGGACGATGTCAATACATCGAGCGCTTGGTCAAATGAGTCCATCGGCACATAAAAAGCGCAGTGGACGTGCGCGCCGCCCTCATCATAAAGCGTGTCCCATTCGGTCACATCTTCGTTCCGGTTTGCGTCTTCTTTTTCTGTGAAGTTTCGTTTCAGCCAAAGTCCGAGACGGGTGTTGCCGCCAACGTACAGCCACGTTGCCCAAGGCTCATTCGCCTGTTCTTGCGCTTTGCTCGGTTCGGCGTCGTCACCGACCCATTGTTCGACGATCGGGAGACCGAGCTTTCCATGCCAAAAGTCTACGGCTTCGGCCATGTCGGTCACTTCTAGTACGAGCTCACATAGTCCGGTTACCGGGATTCGTTTCGTCATGCGTCATTCCTCCTTCATAGGTTCACTCGAACAGTTCCCCGTTTGATTCGCTGAAAAACGTGCGTAGCCGTCCGAGTGTTCGGGAAATGCATAAGGGATAATAGGGAGGAGAGACATTATGCGAATCATCAGTCTAGTCAGCGTCATCTTATTTTTTATCGTCGAATGGTTCATGCTCGGTCGGATGTTCACTGCGATTGACAACCGATTGGCGGAAGGGGAATGGACGAATAACGTCTTTTATCGCGTCATCATCGAATCGGAACGGGCGACGACGACGTTGCTCATCTTGTTTGCGACGTTTTTCGTCATCGGACTTCTTATGCATTGGTTGCTTTCGACGAGTCGGTCGTTCCGCCAATCGCTTGGCGTCGTCGGCATCGGCTGGATTGTCCCGCTCGTGCTTGCCATGATCGCCTGGGTCGTCCCGCACCCGTACATCCAACTCGGACTTCTCGTCTTGCAAGTCTCGTTCATTCCGCTCATCCCGTTCATCGGCCAAGCGTTGCGTCTCGGGCACGTCATCCTGAACTGGGGCGTTCACGTCGCGGCGAGCGGCCTCGTCCTGTTCATTCAACGTCCCTCGCTCGAGAAGCTGTTCCGGGTCGAGCGGACCGAGCTGCTCGAACGTTTACAAGGCTACGTCAATACAGGCGAACTAGAACGGTTCGAACGGTTGCTGGAACAAGTCGACGTGGCCCAACTCGAGCGCTTGTTCAATACAGTCGACATCGACCAGCTCGAGCGGCTGTTGAATCGGGTCGACATCGATCAATTGATTCGCATCTTTGAACGGGTCAACCTCGACCAACTCGAGCGCATCCTCAACTTGTTCGGTTAGGCCATTTGTTCTCCTCTTCCGAATCGGGCTATAATGGGGGATGGAAAACTAGCTGGGGGTGGCTCACATGATGGCAGCACCTTACGAGTTGACAGGAAAAGTCATCCGCGTCCTGTTTCAATCGGAAGAAGAAGCGCACACGATCGCGCTTGTACGTATAAAAGAAAAAAACTTTGAGACCGACGAGACCGAGATGGTCATCGCCGGTGTCGGTGTCGGTATCGAGAAAGGCGAGACGTATAAGGCGCACGGCCGTCTCGTCGATCATCCACGGTTCGGGAAACAGATGAAGGCGGATTGGATTCGCCGCGTCGTCCCGATGACGAAACGAGCGGCCGTCCGCTTCTTGACGAACGGTTCGTTCCCGGGCATCGGGCAAAAGACGGCGCAAAAGATCGCCGACACGCTCGGTGACGATTGCATCGACCAAATCGTCAAACATCCGAGCGTTCTCTCAAACGTCGACGGATTGAAAGAGAAACAAGCCCGTGTCATCACGGAACGGTTGAACGTCTTGTATGGCGTCGACCAATTACTGTTGTTCTTGGCCCCGTTCGACGTGACGCCACGGCTCGCCTCGAAGATTCATAAAGAATATGAGGGCCGGGCGATGGAGACGATTGAGAAGAACCCTTATGCGCTCATGTACGATGTGCAGGGGATCGGCTTCAAGACGGCCGACGCCATCGCGGCGCATTTCGGTATTCAAGGCATCCACCCGGAGCGGATCGCCGCCGCCGTCTTGTACGTCCTCGAGCTCGAGCAAGGGAACGGACACTTGTTCGTCACGTCGGACCAACTTGCGAACGACATGCCGCGTATCATCGGCGGTGACCCGGGCGATGCGCTCGTGTCCGCGCTCGAGACGCTCGCGCAAGACGAACGGATCATCATCGAGGACGGCGTCGTCTATCATCCGCGCGTTTATCGGGCCGAACGAAAGGCGGCGGAAGAACTCGCCCGCATCATGTCGACGTCGACGACAGAAGACGTCGACATGGCGACGATCTTTGACGCCGTCGGCCGCGTCGAGGAGATGTTCTCGATCGAGTATGCGACTCAGCAACGCGAGGCGATCGAGCTCGCATTGAAGTCACCGCTCATGGTGCTCACCGGCGGACCAGGTACGGGTAAGACGACCGTCGTCCGCGGGATCATCCATGCGCTCAGTGACGTCTTCGATTGGAAACTTGAACCGGTGCCGAACCAGCCGTTCCCGTTCGTCCTCGCCGCACCGACCGGGCGGGCCGCGAAACGGTTGAGTGATTCGACCGGGCTCCCGGCGTCGACGATTCACCGATTGCTCAAATTTGACGGCAGTTCGTTCCAAGTCGACGACACGAACCCGCTCGTCGGGAAAGTACTCATCGTCGACGAGGCGTCGATGATCGACATCTTCTTGTTCCGCAGTCTGCTCCGCGCCGTTCCGAACGGGATGAAAATTCTCTTCGTCGGGGACCGGGACCAATTGCCTTCGGTCGGCCCTGGCCAAGTGCTCGCCGACTTGATGGCGACCGATGGGATTCCGGTCGTCCGTCTCGATGTCGTCCATCGGCAGGCGTCCGAGTCGAGCATCTTGCGTCTCGCACACTCGCTGAACGCAAAACAAATGCCGGATGATTTGCTCGCGGCGCTACCGGATCGACGCTTCTATACGGCGAACCAAGAAACGGCGCTCCAAGCCATTTGTCAGATGGCCGGGGCCGCACTCCGAAAAGGGTATTCGCCGTTTGACATCCAAATTCTCGCACCGACGTACCGCGGTGTCTGCGGCATCGACGGATTGAACGAGGCGCTTCAAAACGTGTTCAATCCAAAGTCGGCCGCCCGTGAAGTGAAGCACGGCAACCGGACGTACCGGAACGGGGACAAAGTGCTCCAACTCGTCAACAACGCCGAGGAGAACGTCTATAACGGGGATATCGGGGAGATCACGAACATCTTCTATGCGAAAGAGAACGTCGACAAAGTCGACAAGATTTACATCCGTTTCGACCAAATCGAGGTCGAGTACAACCGGAGCGAATGGGACCAGTTCACACACGCCTATGCGATCACGATCCATAAGTCGCAAGGGTCCGAGTTCCCGATCGTGCTCATGCCCGTCTTCTTCAACGGCGGGTTCCGTTCGTCCCGCAACTTGATTTACACGGCCGTCACGCGTGCGAAGAAGAGTTTGCTCTTGTTCGGTGACGTCCGGGCGCTCGAGGCGGCGACGCGTGAGGAAGAACCGGTACGCCGGACGAAACTCGTTGAACGGCTCGGCGGCAAGTCTTGACGAACATATGAACACGTGTAATAATGACGAATAGAAAACTGAAACGATTAAAGACGATGAAAGAACCGAGTACGTCGTCACCGCCTCATCAGAGACATCTTCCTAGGCTGCGAGAAGATGGGGGTCGGCCGACCGAAGCTAGTCTGGAGTCCCCACTCACCCTGGGCGCCTCATCCGCGTTATCGGATGTTCGAGGCACGGCTTTGCCGTGCGAACGAGGGTGGTACCACGAAGCGATGCTTTCGTCCCTTTCCATAGGGATGGACATCGCTTTTTTTCGTTTCGTTTAAACTGAAGGAGGAATTGTTGATGAAACCGCTCAAACCATTAACTGGCGCACAGATTCGCCAAATGTATTTAGATTTCTTCAAATCAAAAGGACATAGCGTCGAACCGAGTGCCTCACTCGTCCCGGTCGAGGACCCGACGCTTCTTTGGATCAACTCAGGTGTCGCGACACTTAAAAAATACTTCGATGGTCGCGTCATTCCGGCGAACCCGCGCATCGTCAACGCGCAAAAATCGATTCGGACGAACGACATCGAGAACGTCGGGAAGACGGCGCGTCACCATACGTTCTTCGAGATGCTCGGGAACTTCTCGGTCGGGGAATACTTCCGTGAAGACGCGATCAAATGGGGCTGGGAACTCCTCACGAGCGACGAGTGGTACGGACTCGACCCGGACCGCTTGTCCGTGACGATCCACCCGGAAGACGAAGAAGCGAAGCAAATTTGGCTCGAGCTCGGTGTACCGGCTGACCGCATCATCCCGCTTGAAGAAAACTTCTGGGAAATCGGGGAAGGCCCTTCTGGCCCGAACACGGAGATCTTCTTCGACCGTGGCCCGTCGTTTGGGGACGACCCGACCGACCCGGAACTTTATCCGGGTGGTGAGAACGAACGTTACCTCGAGATTTGGAACATCGTCTTCAGCCAATTCAACCATGACGGGCACGGCAACTATACCGAGCTCCCGCGGAAAAACATTGATACAGGGATGGGTCTCGAGCGGATGGCGAGCGTCATGCAAGACGTGCCGACGAACTTCGATACGGACCTATTCATGCCAATCATCCGTGAGACGGAAAAAATCAGCGGCGAGACGTATCGCGCTGACAACAGTAAAGACGTGGCGTTCAAAGTCATCGCCGACCATATCCGGACCGTATCGTTCGCAATCGGTGATGGGGCGCTCCCATCGAACGAAGGCCGTGGCTACGTCCTCCGTCGTCTCCTTCGACGTGCCGTTCGTTACGCGAAGATGCTTGGGATCGAGCGTCCGTTCATGTACGAGCTCGTCGACGTCGTCGGCGATATTATGGTCGACTTCTACCCGGAAGTGCGCGAGAAGAAAGACTTCATCAAGAAAGTCGTCAAGAACGAAGAAGAGCGTTTCCACGAGACGCTTCATGACGGTCTTGCCATCTTGAACGAAGTTGCGAAAGCGCAAAAAGCGGCCGGGTCGAACGTTATCAGCGGGGAAGACGCGTTCCGTCTCTACGATACGTACGGGTTCCCGCTCGAATTGACGATCGAATACGCCGAAGACCACAAACTTTCGGTCGACGAGGACGGGTTCAAACAAGCGATGAACGCGCAGCGTGAACGTGCCCGCACGGCGCGTGCCGACGTCGAATCGATGCAAATCCAGTCGGGCGTCCTTGCGGACATCACGCTTCCGTCGACGTTCACGGGATACACGAACCTTGAGACGGATGCGAAAATCATCAGCTTGATTCACGACGGCGAGCTCGTCGACGTCGTCGGAGCCGGAGAAGAAGCGCAAGTCATCCTTGACCAAACGCCATTCTACGCGGAGAGCGGCGGTCAGATCGGCGATAAAGGACAAATCGTCGGGTCGGACTTCGTCCTTCATGTCAAAGACGTGTCAAAAGCACCGAACGGGCAGAACTTGCACACGGTCACGGTCACGTCAGGTGTTGCCAAGGCGGAAGTTGCCGTGACGGCAACGGTCGACTTCGATGCGCGTCAAGCGATCATTAAAAACCACACGGCGACGCACTTGTTGCATCGTGCCTTGAAAGACACGCTCGGTGAGCACGTCAACCAGGCCGGTTCACTCGTCACGCCAGACCGTCTTCGTTTCGACTTCTCGCATTTCGGTCAAGTGACGGCAGAAGAGCTCCAGTCAATCGAGCGCCAAGTGAACGAACGCATCTGGGCGTCGATCGGCGTCGACATCGAAGAGATGAACATCGCCGACGCGAAAGCGAAAGGTGCGATGGCGCTCTTCGGTGAGAAGTACGGGGATGTCGTCCGCGTCGTCGCGGCCGGTGACTCGGTCGAGCTTTGCGGTGGTTGCCACGTCGGTAACACGGCCGAAATCGGTCTCTTCAAAATCTTGTCGGAGTCAGGTATCGGAGCCGGCACACGTCGGATCGAGGCGGTCACGGGAGCTGGGGCTTACGAAGTGATGAACCAGCATATCGAGACGCTTGAGTCAGCAGCGAAACTGCTCAAGACAAAACCGCTCGAAGTGCCGACTCGTGTCCAAGCGCTTCAAGCTGAAATGAAAGAACTCGAGCGTGCGAGCGAATCGCTCAAAGCGAAACTCGCCAACATCGAAGCGGCGTCCCTCACGGATGCGATCGAGACGATTCAAGGCGTCCCATTGATCGCCAAACGTGTCGACGGCCAAGATATGGACGCGCTTCGCGGCATGGTCGATGAACTGAAAGGAAAACTTGGCTCAGCGGTCATTATCCTCGGTTCGGCGAACGGTGACAAAGTCAACCTCGTCGCCGGTGTGACGAAAGACTTGAACGATCGTGGCTTCCACGCCGGAAAACTCATCAAAGAAGTCGCGACTCGTTGCGGCGGAGGCGGTGGCGGCCGTCCAGACATGGCGCAAGCCGGGGGCCGTGATGCTACAAAACTGGACGAAGCATTGAAGTTTGCTTCACATTACGTCGAATCACTGGCATAATAGAATGTGAAGTGCAAACGGAAAGAGGTGGATTCTTGTGAGCCAAATGGATCGCACGATGCAATTCAATTTTCCAGAAGATGATAATCGCGCCAACACTCGAGAGACACTGATCACGGTGTACAAAGCACTCGAGGAGAAAGGCTACCAACCGATCAATCAAATCGTCGGATATTTGTTGTCAGGTGACCCTGCCTATATCCCGCGTCATAACGATGCGCGAAACTTGATTCGCAAAATCGAACGAGATGAACTGCTCGAAGAGTTGGTCAAATCGTATTTGAACGATCGTAGAGAGGACTAATATGAAGCGAGTCATGGGGCTCGATGTCGGGTCGAAGACGATTGGGGTCGCCGTGAGCGACCTCATGGGATGGACGGCGCAAGGGGTGGAGACGGTCTACTGGACCGAACCGGACTTTGACGAAGCCGTCCGTCTGCTCCGTCCGATTATCGAGCAGTACGAAGTGAAAGAAGTCGTCGTCGGTCTCCCGAAGAACATGAACGGGACGATCGGGCCACGCGGTGAGGCGTCAGAGGCGTTCGCAGCCGCGCTCACCGAGGCGACGGGCTTACCGACGATTCTCGTCGATGAGCGCCTGACGACGATGCAAGCGGAACGGATGCTCATCTCAGCAGACGTCAGCCGTAAAAAGAGAAAGGCCGTCATCGATAAGATGGCAGCCGTCATGATTTTACAAAACTACCTGGATCGTTCCGGGAAATAAGGAGGAATTACTCATGGCAGAAATCCGTCGTGAAGAAGAAATGTACCGTATTCCAGATGAAAATGGAGACGAGCATTTATTTGCAGAAATTTTCCGTATGACGAGCGACCGCTCGAAAAAGACGTTCGTCGTCCTCGAGCCGGTCGGTAACCCGGAAACAGAAGATGAAGACACAATCGAAGTATACGCATTCGAAATCGAAGAACTTGAAGATGGCGAATTCATCTTGAAGCTCGTCGAAGACGATGACGACTTCGAGGAAGTCATGGAAGCGTTCGACATCGTCAACGACGAAGTCGGTTTAGACTAATACGTGGAGGGGCGACTAGGGGAAACCCTCGTCGCCCATCTTCATAAAAGAAGAACAGGGGAGACACATGCATGAACTATCCATCGATGCCAGATGAGAAGCGTGCACGAAGCCGGATCGTTCGTCGAATCACGGTCATCATCCTTGCTGTCTTTCTTCTTGTCATCGCCACCGGTGCCGCCGTATCGTACGCTTTCGTGAAGCGGTCACTTGAGCCAGTGGACCCGGCTTCGACCGAAACGGTCGAAGTCGAGGTGCCGCTTGGTGCCGGCTCAGGTTACATTGGCGACCTACTCGAAGAGAATGGGCTCGTGAGGAATAGCGCGATTTTCCGTCTTTATACACGGTTTAAAAATGAATCATCGTTCCAAGCGGGGACGTATACGTTGTCTCCGTCACAGTCACTTGACGAGTTGATTGCCACACTGAAAACGGGTAAAGTGATCGTCGTACCGGACATCAAGCTCGTCATTCCTGAAGGGTTCACGATTGACCAAGTCATCAAACGGCTTGCGAATGTCGCAGAGCTCCCAGAGGAAGAGATTTCAGCTCAGCTGAGCGATGAGGAGTATATCCGTTCGCTCGTGGCTAAACATGAGATGTTGACCGACGAAGTGCTAGCGGAAGGGATTTACCATCCGCTCGAAGGGTATTTGTTCCCGGCGACGTATGAGTTTGACAAAGGCGTCACACTCACACAAATCATCGACGAGATGCTCAAGCCGACAGAACAACTTTACTTCGAGAATAAGGCGACACTCGAAGCGGCGGGACGCACGTTCCATGAGACGCTCGCCCTCGCCTCGGTCGTCGAGAAAGAAGCGGTCTCGACGGAGGACCGTCAAGAGATCGCCGGTGTGTTCGAAAACCGTCTCGCTGACGGTATGAGGCTACAATCTGATCCGACCGTCTGGTACGGAACGGGGGAGACTTCGATTTTCACATCGTTCAATGACTTACAGAACGACTCGCTCTACAACACGTACAAGTATGCGGGCATTCCGATCGGCCCGATCGCCTCGGTCAGCCGAGATGCGTTCACCGCGACGCTCAACCCGAACGACACGGAGAACGTTTATTTCTACGCGCGTCCTCCACGTGAAGGGTTCCCGAACGGAGAAGTGTTGTTTGAAGTGACGTATGAGGCGCATCAACAAAACGTCAACCAGTACCGACCGGAATGGGAAGCGTTCGAAGCGGCCAACAACAATTGACGGAATCGACCGGAAGCTCTCGCTTCCGGTCGTTTGAATGAATAGAGAGTAAGAGGTGTCAACAAGTGGAACATTCATCCTATGAAGGTTATGTGGAGAATTTGGTCACCCCTCGCTCACCGCTCTTAGCGGAGATGGAGGAGTTCGCCCGCGTTCATCACGTGCCGATCATGGACTTGACCGGGTCGGAAGTGTTGTTGTCACTCCTCGCGATGCAACGTCCGGCCCGGATCCTTGAAGTCGGAACGGCAATCGGCTATTCAGCGATTCGGATGGCGGAACTGTTGCCAGAGGCGGAAATCGTCACGATCGAACGGAACGTGCGCCGTCACGAAGAGGCGCTGTCGTTCATCGGTCGTTCCGACGTGAAAGATCGAATCACCGTCATCCACGGAGATGCGGTCGAATTGATCGGATCGATTGAAGGACCGTTTGATGCGGTGTTCATCGATGCGGCGAAAGGGCAGTATCAAAAATTTTTTGATGGGTATGGCGCTTTAGTACCAATTGGTGGTACGATTTACAGCGATAATTTATTTTTACGAGGAGACGTGTTGCTCGAAGACGTGTCAGTACTTGACCGCCGCCGTCGTCGGCTCGTCCGTCTCGTAAAAGAATTCACAGAGCAATTGATGGCACGGACCGATTATCATACTGCAATTTTGCCCCTTGGTGATGGCCTAGCAATCAGTCGTAAATTACGATGAGGAGGATTCAACTTTGATGCAACATAAACCCGTCATTATCGGCGTGGCCGGAGGGACCGGATCAGGTAAGACGACCGTGGCCCGCGCGCTCGTGGATGCGTTCAAAGGACAATCGGTCGTCATGATCGAGCAAGACGCGTATTATAAAGATCAATCGGAGATGACGATGGAGGAACGGTATAAGACGAACTATGACCATCCGTTCGCCTTCGACAACGACTTGTTGATCGAACATATCAAGCAGTTGCAGGCACATCAAGCGATTGAAAAACCGGTCTATGATTACGCGGCCCATACACGCTCGGATCAAACGATTTTGATCGAGCCGGTCGACGTCGTCATCGTCGAAGGAATTTTAGCGCTCGAGGACGATCGTCTTCGTGATTTGATGGATATTAAAGTGTTCGTCGACACGGATGCGGATGTCCGGATCTTACGTCGGATGCAGCGTGACTTAAATGAACGCGGTCGCTCGATCGATTCGGTCGTCGCGCAGTATACGAACGTCGTCCGACCGATGCATCTACAATTTTGTGAGCCGACGAAGCGTTACGCCGACATCATCGTCCCAGAAGGTGGCGAGAACTTTGTCGCCATTGACCTGCTCGTGACGAAAATCCGTTGGGTGCTCACGGAACGTAACCGCACTTACTAAATAAATCGTTTTCAATTTATCCCTAGCTGTAATATACTAGGAGACAATGAAGGAGTGACAGAAATGGCTGAAAAACAACACTACATGACGTTAGACGGAAAAGCGAAGATCGAAAATGAATTGAACGAACTGAAGACGGTGCGCCGTAAAGAAGTCGTTGAAAATATTAAAATCGCTCGTGACTTCGGCGATTTGTCGGAGAACGCTGAGTACGACGCAGCAAAAGAAGAACAAGCAATGGTCGAAGGCCGCATCGCCCAACTAGAAGAGATGCTCCGTAACGCCGTCATCATCCAAGATGACGTGGCGGACAACTCGATGGTCGCGATCGGGAAGACCGTGACGTTCTTCATCCAAGCGGATAACGAAAATGAGACGTACACGATTGTCGGTGGCGCCGAGGCTGACCCGTTCACAGGGAAAATCTCGAACGAGTCACCAATCGCGAAAGCGCTACTTGGCCGTACGGTCGGAGACGTCGTGAACGTGCAAACACCAGGCGGCGACATGGTCGTCGAAATTAAAGAAATCAAGTAAGGACAAGCGAGCGACATCCATTTGGAGGTCGCTCTCTTTCTGAGGAGGTAACAGGATGAAAATCGGAATTATCGGGGCGATGGAAGAAGAAGTGAACTTGCTTCGCAATGAATTGACAGAACGGACCGACACGGAGATTGCGAACTACCACTTTTATGAAGGGTACCTCGGGAACGTCGAGGTCGTCATCTTGAAGTCGGGCATCGGCAAAGTGAATGCGGCGATCGGGACGACGCTCTTGATCGATAAGTTCAAGCCTGACGCCGTCATCAACACTGGTTCGGCCGGCGGCTTCAAAAAAGGGATGAAAGTCGGCGACGTCGTCGTCTCGACGGAAGTTCGTCATCACGATGTCGATGTGACGGCGTTCGGCTATGAGTACGGACAAGTTCCGGGCATGCCGGCCGCTTATCCGGCAGACGGACGTCTCATGGACGTCTGTAAAGAAGTGATCGAGAACTTGCCTGATGTGAACGTCCACACGGGACTGATTGTGACCGGCGACTCGTTCATCAACGACTCAAAACGTGTCGCGGACATCCTCGGCCATTTCGAAGGCGTCGCCGCCGTTGAGATGGAGGCGGCTCCGATCGCCCAAACGTGCTATCAGTTCGGTGTCCCGTTCGTCGTGACGCGTTCAATCTCTGATAGTGCCGATGAAGAGGCGAACTTATCATTTGACGAGTTTTTAGAGACGGCGTCCATCAACTCGGCGAAAATGGTCATGGCGGTCACGAAACGGCTCGGTCAAGGTGAATAAATGAGAGGGATGCGTTGACATCCCTTTTTCATTGTCTTATATTAGTACCAGATACTAAGAATAGGGGTCATTATTATGAACATTGGAATCATTGGCATCGGTTCGTTCCTTCCGGCTAACCGGGTCACGAACATCGATTTGGAACAACGAATGGATACGAGCGACGAATGGATTCGGACCCGGACGGGGATTGAAGCGAGACATTTGGCCGATGCGGACGTGACCGTCGCCGATATGGCGACACGGGCCGCCGAACGCGCGCTCAAGAGTGCGGGCGTGTCGATTGACGCCATCGACGCCATCGTCTGTGCGACCGCGACGGCACCGTCATTCCCGGCGACCGCCTGTCTCGTCCAAGCGAACCTTGGTGCCAAGCGCGCCGTCGCTTTCGACGTCAGTGCGGCATGTAGCGGCTTCATCTTCGCGATGGACACGGCGAAGAGCTTGATGGCATCAAAAGGCTTCAAACGCACACTCGTCATCGGGGCGGAGAAGATGGGCAACTTGATTGATTGGGACGACCGCTCGACCGCCGTCTTGTTCGGGGACGGGGCCGGGGCCGTCGTGTTAGGGGAAGACGACGTCGCTTCAATCGACTCGATCGTACTCGGCAGTGACGGTATGGGCGGCAAGCATTTATACGAGAACGACGAAGGTAAAATCGTCATGAACGGACGTGAAGTGTTCAAGTTCGCCGTCCGGAAAATGCCGGACATCGTCGTCGAAGCACTCGAGCAGGCGGGGAAGACGATTGCCGACATGGATGTGCTCGTGCCGCACCAGGCGAACCGACGCATCATCGACGCGGCGATCGAACGGTTAGGACTAGCTGAAGAAAAAGTCGTCGTCACGATTCAAGACCATGCGAACACGTCGGCCGCTTCGATTCCTCTCGCGCTCGCCTCAGCGGTGGAGAGCGGGAAAATCGCGGCCGGACAGACGGTCGTCATCGCCGGCTTCGGAGCCGGGCTCACTTGGGGAGCGAGCTGTATCACATGGAATAACGCTAACATCACGGAGGAGATTAGTTCATGAAACGAGTAGTAATCACAGGGTTAGGTGTCGTATCACCGCTAAGCAATGATGTCACGGAAATGTGGGCACGGTTATTGAACGGGGAAAACGCCGTCGACACGTTGACAAAGATCGATATCGACCAGTATCCGGCCAAAGTCGGGGCTGAAGTCAAATCGTGGGATATCAGCCATTTGGTAGAGCCGAAAGAAATCCGCAAGATGGACTCGTTCATCCAATATTCGATTTTAGCAGCGGACGCTGCCCATAAAGATAGCGGCCTCGACGTATCGGCCATCCCGAATCAAGTCGGGACGTGGATCGGGAGCGGCATCGGCGGTGTCGAGACGATCGACAAACAGTCGACCGTCCTTCACGAGCGTGGACCGCGCCGCATCAGCCCGTTCTTCATCCCGATGATGATTCCGAACATGGCGAGCGGTCAAGTATCGATCTATCTCGGGGCGAAAGGACCGAGCAACTGCTCGGTGACGGCTTGTGCTTCCGGGACGAACTCGATCGGGGAAGCGTTCCGTGTCATTCAACGTGGTGACGCGCTCGCCATGTTCGCAGGCGGTGCCGAGGCACCGATCACGCCACTCTCGTTCGCGGGATTCTGTGCGAACAAAGCGCTATCGACGAATCCAGACCCGGAGACGGCGTGCCGCCCGTTCGATGAGAACCGTGACGGCTTCATCATGGGAGAAGGCGCGGGTGTGCTCGTTCTCGAGGAATACGAGCATGCGAAAGCGCGTGGTGCGAAGATTTATGCTGAAGTCGTCGGCTACGGGATGAGCTCGGACGCGTACCATATCACGGCACCATCACCAGAAGCGGAAGGTGGCTCGAAAGCGATGAGCGAGGCGTTACGGGACGCAGGGATTCGCCCGGAGGACGTCCAATACATCAACGCCCACGGAACGAGCACACCGCTCAACGACATGCTCGAGACGAAAGCGATTCGGAACGTGTTCGGGGAACATGCCGACAAACTCGCCGTCAACTCGTCAAAATCGATGATCGGACATCTGCTCGGCGCGGCAGGCGGCGTCGAGGCCGTCATCACGGCGCTTTCGATTCATGAAGGGAAAATCCATCCGACGATCCACTGTGCGTCACCAGCGGCGGATTGTGACCTCGACTACGTTCGAGAAGGAAACCGGGAACTTGATATCCAGTATGCACTGAGCAACTCACTTGGCTTCGGGGGCCATAACGCGACGCTCGCCTTCGCGAAAGTGACAGACTAATAGTAGAAAAAGATGCCAAAAACGGGTAGGGTATAAGGGTTGGTCTAACAGAGAGGAGAATGCGAGATGAAACGATATTTCATCGGTGCCGCCTTGTTAGGTTCAGTCCTTATCCTTTTTTTCATCCTTTGGTATGGACAACGAGACACGGCGCGAGAACTGGCATCACCAGCAGAACAAATCATTACGATTCACGGAGAGACGCTACCGGAGCAACCGAACACGCTGCTCGCCATCGACCCGAGTTCACAGACGATTTTATCGCACTTATATGAAGGATTGTACCGCTTCGGGAAAGACGGGACGGTCGAACCGGGACTCGTGGAAGACATGGAACGCTCAGATGACGGGACGACATACACGTTCACGTTAAAAGACAGCGAGTCATTCAACGGAGAGGCGGTGACGGCCGAGACGTTCGTCGAGCGGTTCCGTATGCTTGCCGACGATGACACGAATTCTCCGTTCAGTTTCTTCTTAGAAGATGTCGTGAACGGAAAGGCGATTAGCCTCGGGACAGAAGAACCGGAGACGCTCGGTGTGCGGGCACTCGATCCATCGACACTTGAAGTGACGCTCGAACGGCCGATGGAAGGATTCGAGGAAATTCTCGCCATGCCGGCTTTCTTGCCTCAAACGGCGATTGGCGAATGGCAGGAGCTTGATGGGAACGGACCTTTCCACATTCAGTCAATCGACGCCGCGCAATTGACACTCGTGAAAAATGAACGCTATCATGCTGCGGATGATATCACGCTCGAAAAAATCATCGTATGGGCCGATGCGGCACTCGGGCAAGAGTCGACCGGTATCCATCCGATCCCATACGGAACCGAAGAAGCCGTCTTCGAGTCGTTCGAAGGAGAAATCGTCAACGTCCCGCGGAGCGGTGTTTTCTATTTAAAACCGAACGTTGACGAGTATCCGTTTGATGATGTCGAGTTCAGGAAGAGCCTAGCTCTTGTGCTCGACCGGGACGCGATTGCCTCGAAACTCGCGCGGGCCGAGCGGCCGACGGAGCGTTTGCTCGTCATCGATGAGACGGAAACGAACGCCACCCTCGAAGGGGACGCGGCCGAGACGTTCGAAGCGGTGAAAGAACGGTTGCAACAAGAAACAATCGAAATCGAGCTTCTTAGTTTCGTCGATGATGAAGCAAGACAAATTGCCCAGTCGATCAAGCAAGACTTTGAGCAACTCGACGGACTCAAAGTCAACATCGTCGAACTTCCGCTCGGAGAAAAAGTTAGGAAAGAAGTCGCAGGGGACTATGCGCTGTCGCTCTCTGGGTGGCAGCCGGATTATCCCGCTCTCAGCGCTTACTTGACTCAGTTCGAGACGGATAATTATTTAAATTCGAGTGGTTATGCTGACGAGACGTACGATCAATTGATGGCGGACGCCCGGGCGACAGAAGGGTTAGAAGCACGCGATACGAAGTATCGACAAGCCGAACAGCACTTGCTCGAACAAGCTGTCGTTATTCCAATCTATCAAGCTGGAAGAACGTACGCCGTCGATGGAAAATATGCGGAAATCGGTTTTCCAGTCATCGGTCCTTCGTACGTCCTACATTTTTCGGAAGTTTATAAAAAATGAGTAAAAAGCCCGTCTATTTAGGCGGGCTTTTCGACTATGGTAAAAATTTTTTAGAAAAATCAAAATAAATACTTTGCAAAATTATCAGAATATTGTATTATTGCTTCAACGGGATTGTGGTAGCAAATTTTGTAAAGTGGAAAATGACTGAATTTTCTACCATCGTTCATTCTGTTAAACCGAAAAAATCAGGGGGTCATCGCAATGAATAAGAAAAAAGGTTTTGCTTTAGCAACGTCAGTAACGCTCATCTCGAGTGCGTTTCTAGCAGCTTGCTCGGGTGGGGAAGACACAACAAACAACGAAACAGGTTCAAACGGATCTGGTTCAGAAGGTACGCCGGATGAAGCGCAAGTCCTCAACTTGCTCGAAGGTTCAGATATTCCTTCACTTAACCCGACGCTCGCTACTGACTCAGTATCGTTCAACGTATTGAACAACGTTATGGAAGGTCTTTATCGCATGGACGAAGAAGACAACCCAACACCAGGTATGGCTGAAGACGTCGACATTTCTGAAGATGGTTTGACGTACACGTTCAAAATCCGTGAAGGCGCTACTTGGTCTAACGGAGAGCCTGTAACGGCTAACGACTTCGAATACGGTTGGAAAGAAGTACTCAACCCAGACAACGGGTCACAATATGCTTACGTTATGTCAGTCATCGAAGGCGCTGAAGCTTACAACTTAGGCGAAGGCGAGCGTGACGCTGTTGGTGTCACAGCTGTCGATGAGCAAACACTTGAAGTTAAATTGACAGCTCCGGCTGATTACTTCCTTGGTCTCACAAGCTTCGGCGTATTTATGCCTAAACTTGAGTCGTTCGACCAAGAGCAAGGCGAGAACCTCGGTACGTCTGCAGAGACAACTCTTTACAACGGACCGTTCAAACTCGAAAGCTGGGAGCGCGAACAAGGCTGGAAAATGGTTAAAAACGAAGAGTATTGGGATGCAGAAGCAGTCAAACTTGACGAGATCAACTTCCGCGTCGTAAAAGAAGTCCAAACGGGCGTCAACTTGTACGAAAACGGTGACGTGGACCGCACTGGCTTGACTTCTGAGCTCGTTGCCCAGTTCCAAGACAGCGAAGACTTCTCTACTGTCGTAGAACCTACACTCTTCTACCTCCAATTCAACTCAGCTGTAGAAGCGCTTGACAACCAAAACATCCGTAACGCGATCGATCGCGCATACGATAAAGCAGCAATCTCAGAGACGCTCCTCGCGAACGGATCGATTCCTGCGAACTACCTCGTACCGAAAGACTTCGTAACAGGTCCTGACGGCAACGACTTCCGTGACATCAATGGAGACATCGGTGGCTACGACCCAGAAGAAGCGAAGCAACTTTGGGAAGCTGGTCTTGAAGAGCTCGGTACAGACACAGTTGAACTTGAGTTCTTGAACTATGACTCAGAGACTGCGAAGCAAATCGGTGAGTTCATCAAAGGTGAGCTCGAGAAGAACCTCGAAGGTATGACTGTCACAATCAAGCAACAGCCGTTCAACAACAAACTTGACCTTGAAAGCAAAGGCGAATTCGAAATGTCGTTCGCTGGCTGGGGCCCTGACTACCAGGATCCAATGACGTTCGTTGACCTCTTCGTCACTGACGGACCATACAACCGTGGTAAGTGGTCGAACGAAGAGTTCGATGCACTCATCGAATCTGCGAAAACAAGCACAGATGCTGAACAGCGTTGGGCTGACCTTGCTGCAGCAGAGAAAATCGTTCTTGAAGAGAGCGCAATCTCGCCAGTTTACCAACGTGGATCGGCTCGCCTCACGAAGCCATACGTGAAAGACATCGTTGAACATGCGTTCGGCGCTGACTACTCGTACAAGTGGGCATTCATCGAAGGTAAAGAATAAGATTACACTTCACCGAGAGAGACAGGGACGCCTGTCTCTCTTTTTTGTGCGTAAAAAAACACCGCTCGAAATGAGCGGTGCGGCGGTTTAACTTTATTTCACTTTGGCGCGCTTACGGCTGAGCCCCATCGCTTTCTCGATTTTCGCGAGGTTCTTGTTGGCGACGGCTTCGGCTTTCTCACGGCCGGCATCCAAGATGGCGTCGAGTTCGGCTGAATCGACGAGCTCATGATAGCGGGCTTGAATCGGTTCGAGCAACGACACGACCGCTTCGGCGACGTCTTGTTTGAACGTGCCGTAGTTCGAGTCTTTATACTTTTCGACGAGTTCATCGATCGGCGTGTCTGTTGCGAGCGAGTAAATCTCGAGCAAGTTCGAGATGCCCGGTTTGTTCTCCCGGTCAAAACTGATGACACCGCTCGAGTCGGTGACGGCACTCTTGATTTTTTTACGGATGACGTTCGGTTCGTCGAGCATCGAGATGTATCCTTTCGCGTTCGCATCAGACTTTGACATCTTTTTCACCGGATTCGTCAAGCTCATGATGCGGGCGCCTTCTTTTTGAATAAGCGGCTCCGGAATCGTGAACGTCTCGTAGTAGCGTTTATTGAACCGTTCCGCCAAATCGCGCGTCAATTCGACGTGTTGCTTTTGGTCATCACCGACCGGGACGAGCTCCGTTCCATAAAGAAGGATGTCCGCTGCCATGAGCGTCGGGTAGATGAAGAGACCGGCACCGACGTTATCGCCACCTTGCGACTTGTCTTTATATTGTGTCATCCGCCCGAGTTCTCCCATTCCGGAAATGCACGTCAACATCCAACCGAGCTGGGCGTGCGCCTTCACTTCCGATTGGACGAAAATCGTCGCTTTCTCCGGGTCGAGTCCGCAAGCGAGATAGAGTGCCGCCAGTTTCCGCGTGTTGTCCATCAATTCGATACGGTCGAGCGGGACGGTGATGGAGTGAAGATCGACGACGCAGTAAAAGGCGTCATGTTTGTCTTGAAGATCGACGAACTGTTTCATCGCCCCTAAGTAGTTGCCAAGCGTGACAACGCCGGTCGGTTTAATGCCTGAAAAGATTTTTGCCATGATTGCACCTCCAAAGAATATAAAAAACCGCGGTCTTCCGCCCGAATAATCGGGACGAATAACCGCGGTGCCACCCAAATTTGCATGATTCCATGCCACTTGAACGCGTTAACGGGCGTGAACCGTCTCGCCGTACTACAAGTTCAGGCGAGCCATTCCAAAGTCCATTCGCTTAAACCACTTCCATCTGCTCACAGCAACGCAGACTCTCTGGGGGAAGGGGGTTTAACCTACTTGTCTTCTTCACGATGTTTTTCCTAGATGATGTATTCAGTTTAGCATATGGACAAAAAAACGGGAAGGTCAAACGAACGACAAAGCATACGAGACGAGGATGCTCACGATGCCGACAACAATCCAACGCCGTGCCGCCTGTTTCCGAACCGCCCGCTCCTCAGGTGTCGCTTCTTCGTCTTCTTCATAGTCCGGATCGATCTCTTTCAATTTGGCCCGGCGATTTCGTTTGAAGCCATACATGATCCCGTCGAACAGACCCGAGGCGCCCATCTCTGAAAACATGCCGATCGCGAAGACGATCATCCCGCCGACGAACAAGCCGCCGCTCACATGGAACAAAAATGTCTCTGGACGATAGTACGATACATACGACCAAATCGTGTATGTAATTGTGACAATACTTAAAACGATTAATATCGCTCTAAAATTTTTCAATGTGTCAAACTCCTTTCAACTGGATGACCAAAATCAGTCCCTATCCTTCATGGCTCTATGATACTAGTAGTTCTATCGGTCTGGCGAGTTAGAAGTTTGAAAAATGAGAGCGGTTTATCAACTAGTTGACAGTTTGATTAAAAATTTTTTACAATAGCCCTAACGTTCTTTCGTCGGATACTTTATGAAATATTCAGAAAATTAAAGAAAAAAGTAAGATGTTACGTTCCGACGATGCGCCAAGCCATATAGTTAGAAAGGGGAAAATCACTATGAAGAAAAAATCGATCTTGCTCATGATGACGCTCATCTTAGCACTCGGTTCAGTACTCGCCGCTTGCTCGACTGGCGGAGACTCTGACGGCGGTTCGTCTTCGAACGGAGAAAAAGTACTCCGCTTGACGGATACGTCTGATATTACGACAGCCGACCCGGCACTTGCCACAGACGCGGTCGCATTCAACTTGATTGCGAACACGATGGAGGGACTTTACCGCCTAGATAAAGACGGTCAAGCCGTACCAGCGATGGCAGAAGGTGAGCCGGAATTGAACGAGGACGAGACCGTCTACACGTTCACACTTCGTGACGCCGAATGGTCAAACGGTGAGCCGGTCACAGCGAACGACTTCGTGTATGCATGGCAACGCGCCGTCGATCCGGACACAGGTTCACAGTACGCGTACATCATGAGCACACTTAAAAACGCGGACGCGATCAACGCGGGCGATCTTCCTAAAGAAGAGCTCGGTGTGAAAGCGGTCGATGAGAAGACACTCGAAGTCACACTCGAGCGTCCAGATCCATCGTTCCTCTCACTCACATCGTTCGGTACGTTCACACCGATCAACGAAGCGTTCGCAACTGAAAAAGGTTCGGACTTCGCGACGAATGTCGACAACCTTCTATACAACGGGCCGTTCACATGGTCACAATGGGATCGTGAGCAAGGCTACGTCTTAGCAAAGAATGACACGTATTGGGATAACGCCAACGTCGCTCTCGACAAAGTCGATGTTCGTGTCGTCAAAGAGACGTCAACAGTCGTCAACTTGTTCGAAGCTGGTGAAGTCGACTACGCCGGTCTCGCCTCAGAACAAGTCGCTGCTTTCCAAGACAGCGAAGACTTCAACACGGGCCTCCGTTCAGCCGTCGGTTACTTCAAGTTCAATCACGAAGATGAAGTGTTCGCTGACGTGAACGCTCGTAAAGCGATCGCACGCGCAGTCGACCCGTCTGGGATCATCGACCAGCTCTTGAACAACGGCTCGATTGCCACAACATCGTTCATCCCGAAAGACTTCATTAAATATGAAGATGGTACGGATTACACAGAAGGTCTTCAATACTTCGAGACGAACGCAGACGAAGCGGCAACGCTTTGGGAAGAAGCGACTGGGGGCGAATCGCTCACGATCGAACTTCTTTCATTCGACTCGGAAGTATCGAAACAAATCTCTGAGTACATGAAAGGCCAAATCGAGTCAAACTTGCCAGGCGTGACGGTCAACATCGCCCAGCAACCGTTCAACAACAAGCTCGCGCGTGAAGCGAGTGGGGATTATCAAATGTCATTCGCCCTTTGGGGTCCTGACTATCAAGATCCGCTCACAAACCTTGGGATCTTCACATCGAACAACGGTCAAAACGACATCAACTACAGCTCGGCCGACTACGATCGTCTCATCGACGAAGCGTCAGCTGAAACGTCAATCAATGCCCGTTACGACAAGTTCAAAGAAGCGGAACAACTCTTGATCGAACAAGATCAAGCGATCATGCCGATCTATCAAGCTGGCGTCGCTTACTTGATTCGTCCAAACATCGAAAACTTCAACCGTCAACTATTCGGTGCTGATTACCAGTACAAATACGTCGACATCAACTAAAGAGCGTGGGGGCATGCGACAGCATGTCCCCCGTTTTCTAAAAAAAAATTAGAAAAAAGAGAAAAAACTATTCAAATGTTTTGTTGGTAAAGTATAATGGAGTAACAGTGAAAATTCAGAATACTTTATAAAGTGAGTACTTTGCGATTTTCATGTGCTGTACTAAGAGCCTTGAGATGACGTTTGACCTATTCTTTCAGAAAATTCCTTTCATTTTGTGAATTCAAGAACAGGGAAATATGTCATAGTGATGCTGTTGGTGCAAGCATAGAAATATTTAGAAAAACAGGGGGTTTTTATTTATGGGACGTTATCTTTTGCAGCGGCTGACTTACGGCCTCATCACGTTCTTCTTGATTGCGACGTTCACATTTTTCCTGATGGATCTGTTACCAGGTTCACCGTATCAAAACCAGGAGAAATTGACGGATACTCAAATTCAAATCTTGAACGAGCGTTATGGACTCAATGATCCGCTTCCGGTTCGTTATGCTACTTACATGGGGAACCTTTTACAAGGCGACCTCGGCATCTCGTTCCGTACGGCCAACCGGCCAGTGACGGAATTAATTTTGGAGCGAATCGGTCCATCGGCCCAGTTAGGTGCTCAAGCATTGATACTCGGTACGTTCGTAGGACTATTGCTCGGGATCGTGGCGGCCATTCGTCACAACACGGTCATTGACTATGGTTCAATGTTCGTATCTGTTATCGGGATTTCCGTCCCGTCGTTCGTCTTTGCAGCCCTCCTTCAGTACTATGTGGGCGTAAAGTGGGGCATCTTGCCAGTCGCCTTCTGGGACTCACCGGCCCATACCATCTTACCGACCATTTCGTTGTCACTCGGTGTGACGGCATCGATTGCCCGTTTCGTCCGGACCGAGATGTTAGAAGTCACCGGACAAGACTATGTCACCCTCGCTAAAGCGAAAGGGCTGACAGGGAATGCGATCGTATGGAAACACATGGTTCGAAACGCGATCATCCCGGCCATCACAATTCTTGGACCGATGACAGCTGCCTTGTTGACAGGGACGTTCGTTATCGAGAAAATTTTTGCCGTGCCAGGGCTTGGTGAATTGTTCGTTACGTCGATTACGTTGAATGACTATTCGGTCATCATGGGAACGACTTTGTTCTTCTCGGCGCTGTTCATCTTGATCATTCTACTCGTCGATTTGCTCTACGGAGTCGTTGACCCACGTATTCGTCTTGGGGGGGATAACTGATGATTGAAAATAAAAAGAATTACGAGCAGTTCGACCAAGACATGTTCCAACCTGTCGAGATGAACGAACAGCTCGCTGAACGTATTGCAGGAAAAAGTTTAAACTTTTGGCAAGATGCATGGATGCGCTTAAAGAAAAACAAGGCGGCCATCATCTCGCTATCGGTTATTTTAATTCTCGTCGCTCTCGCGCTCTTCGGACCGATGCTTTCAGGACGCGACGCGTATACGCAAAACATCTCGCAAGCGAAACTTCCGCCAAAAGTCACAGGACTTGAATGGGCCGGATTTGACGGAATGGCCAACCTCGGTGGCCGTGACATCGACTTTTACGAACAAAAGAACGTCGAAGAGAACTACTGGTTCGGTACCGACTACCTCGGGCGTGATCTTTGGTCACGGATTTGGGAAGGGACACGGATCTCGCTCTTCATCGGTCTCGTCGCCGCCATCATTGATACAGTGATTGGTGTGGCGTACGGTGGTATTTCGGCTTACTTCGGTGGCCGCGTCGATAACATCATGCAACGGATCGTTGAGATTTTGACAGGTGTACCAAACTTGATTTTGATCATCTTGTTCATCTTGATCTTTGATCCAGGGGTCTTCACCATCATCTTGGCGATGACGATCACCGGCTGGATCGGGATGAGTCGACTCGTCCGCGGTCAGATCTTGAAACTGAAAAACCAAGAGTTCGTTTTGGCTGCCCGTACGCTCGGCGCTTCAAGCAACCGTTTGATCTTCAAACACTTGATCCCGAACACACTCGGTGCCATCATCATCACACTCATGTTCACGATTCCATCTGCCATCTTCTTCGAGGCATTCCTCAGCTTCATCGGGATCGGACTTCAACCGCCACAAGCGTCACTCGGTACGTTGATCAATGACGGATACAAAGAGCTGCGGACGTTCCCGTACCTCCTCGTCATCCCATCGACGATCATCGTCTTGCTCATGGTCAGCTTCAACTTGCTCGCCGACGGCTTGCGTGATGCGTTCGACCCGAAAATGCGTAAATAATTTAGAAAGAGGGGGACTCGTGCATGGAAACGATTTTATCTGTCCGAGACTTAGCGGTCTCGTTCCATACGTACGCTGGTACGGTACAAGCCGTTCGCAACGTATCGTTCGATTTGAAAAAAGGCGAGACGCTCGCAATCGTTGGTGAATCGGGTTCTGGTAAATCCGTCACATCGAAAGCGATCATGCGTCTCATTCCGAACCCGCCAGGTGAGATCACGAACGGAGAGATCTTGTTCGAAGGGAAAGACTTGGCAAAACTTTCGGAAAAAGAAATGCTTAAAATCCGCGGCCGCGACATCGCGATGATCTTCCAAGATCCGATGACGTCGCTCAACCCGACGATGACGATTTTTAAACAAATCGCTGAAGGGTTGAAACAGCACCAAGGGCTCACAGGGGAAGATGCGAAAAAGCGTGCGCTCGAACTGCTCACACTCGTCGGTATCCCGAACCCTGAGGCTCGTCTCAAGCAGTACCCACACCAATTATCTGGTGGAATGCGTCAGCGGATCGTTATCGCGATCGCGCTCGCTTGTAACCCGAAAGTATTGATCGCCGATGAGCCGACGACAGCGCTCGACGTGACGATTCAAGCCCAAATTTTAGAGTTGTTGAAAGATATTCAACAAAAGACAGGTACAGCCATCATCTTCATCACGCACGACCTTGGCGTCGTCGCGAACATGGCTGACCGCGTCGCCGTCATGTATGCCGGTAAAATTGTCGAAAAAGGAACGGTCGATGAGATTTTCTACGAGCCACGTCACCCATACGCTTGGGGCTTGCTCGGATCGATGCCGCGTCCGACTGACGACCCGAACGAAGCGCTCCCGGCCATCCCGGGTACGCCTCCTAACTTGTTGAACCCGCCGACAGGCGATGCGTTCGCACCGCGTAACCCGTACGCGATGAAGATTGATTTTGAGAAAGAGCCACCGATGTTCCAAATTAGTGACACGCATTACGCGGCGACATGGTTGTTGCATCCGCAAGCACCGCAAGTGACACCGCCACAAGCGATCATCGACTTGGCGCTCAAATATCGTCCAGACAGCGCGTTCGCGAAATCGCTAGTGAAAGGTGGTGCTGAATAATGGAACGTGAAAAATTATTAGAAGTACGAGACCTGAAGCAGCACTTTAAAATTGGTCGAGGCCGCGTCGTTAAAGCGGTCGACGGCATCTCGTTTGATATTTATAAAGGTGAAGTGCTCGGTCTCGTCGGAGAGTCTGGTTGTGGGAAATCGACGACTGGACGCACGATCATCGGATTATATGATGCGACTGACGGAGACGTTATTTTCAAAGGCGAAAACGTTCACGACAAGAAGTCGAAAGCGGAGAAGTTGAAGTTTAACCGTGCGATGCAGATGATCTTCCAAGACCCATACGCGTCGCTCAACCCGCGGATGACGGTCGCTGACATCATCGCTGAAGGGATCGATATCCACGGTCTCGCGAAAACGAATGAAGACCGGATGAACCGTGTCTATGATCTTCTCGAGACGGTTGGTCTCACGAAAGAACATGCGAGCCGTTACCCGCACGAATTCTCGGGCGGACAGCGTCAGCGAATCGGAATTGCCCGTGCCCTCGCAGTCGAACCGGACTTCATCATCGCCGATGAGCCGATCTCGGCACTTGACGTGTCGATTCAAGCCCAGGTCGTCAACTTGATGAAAGAGTTGCAACGAGACCGTGATCTCACATACTTGTTCATCGCCCACGACTTGTCGATGGTCAAGTACATTTCAGACCGCATCGGTGTCATGTATCAAGGCCACCTCGTCGAGCTCGCCCCGGCTGAGCTCCTGTACGATAACCCGATTCACGCGTATACGAAGTCACTCCTCTCGGCGATCCCACTTCCGGATCCAGAGCATGAGCGGACACGTAAACGGATCGTCTATGAGTCGAAGTCACTCGGTGCCGTCGGACGTTCGGATGAAGATTCAAGCATCCCGCCGCTCCGTGAAGTCGAGCCAGGACATTTTGTCTCGTTGACGGATGAAGAATACGAAGCGTATAAAGCACAACTCGTGTAACGCGTTTACCCTGAATCTCATGATTCAGGGTTTTTTTGCGCAAAAAAAACACCTTCGGAAACTTCCGAGGTGTCAGGCGTTCGAGATGCGCGGCAAGTTCGAGAGCCGGTCGACGATCGAATCGATGATACGGACGCGGGCGAGCGCATCCTCGATGTCCATCGTCTCATAGTGGTGCAATCCGCCGGGCTGTTCGACGAACGTGTCGGCGTCATGAACGAGTTGCTGGAGTGGGGTGCGCTGAATCCGGCTAGGCGGCAAGTAGGAGTCTGTATGAAGTAAAATCATAACAGAGATTTCTTTCGCCCGGGCCGGGTCTTCCCCGAGTCGGATTAACAGTTTGTGGGCCCGTTCGGCCCCTTTGATCGCATGAATGTCATTTTGACGATACAAGTCATAGTTCCACTTGCCTTCGGTATACCACTCATAATGGCCGATGTCGTGGAGCAAGGCGGCCTTCGTCGCCAAGTCTGTGTCGAGACCTCGTCGCGTCGCCAATTCGAGAGCGCGCTCGCAGACGTCGACGGCGTGTTTTAAGCCGGATCGTGTCAAATATTTCTGGGTGACCGGGTGCTGCATAATCGTTTCTAAAGTGATTCTCATCATCGCTCTCCTCCTTGGTGATTTCAAAGGTTATTTCTATTAACTATACGGGAATCGGTAAAGAAATGCAAATTTGTAACGTGGAAAATGATGAAAATATTGAAGAATGTGCAACATTTTTCAAGCGGATATGCTATAATTTAATTGTAGATTTAGTGCAAGTTCAAGATTTTCAGATTCAGTAATGGTCGGGCTGTGGCTTAAGGCAGTGGGGGTGAGAGACCATGAAAGAGCGTGACAAAGTGTTGCAACAGAAAAAGAAACTGTTGAAGGAAGTGCTCAAGAAAAAGTTGAAAGACTTACAAGTGAAGCCTGGTAAAGAAACGGTGTCACAACCGGTTTCTCGAATACCAGCTTCCTAGTCGATCAAGGTCGCATCCGTGCGGATGCGTCCTCTTTTCTTACATCAATGAGAAAGAATATCATTGATGTTTCAATTAATAAGAATTATTATAATTAAGTGGACGAGTTTTTGGGTATACAAAAAGAGTCACTTAAAAAAAGTACGAACATTTGATCAGGGAGGAACGAACATGGTCACATTATATACGTCCCCGAGCTGCACATCGTGTCGCAAAGCACGGGCTTGGCTCGAAGAACATGATATCCCATTCACGGAACGGAATATATTTTCAGAGCCGCTCTCACTCAATGAGATTAAACAAATATTACGTATGACAGAAGACGGGACCGATGAAATCATTTCGACCCGTTCAAAAGTTTTCTCGAAAATTGATGTTTCTGTCGATGCGCTCTCGCTCCAGCAACTTTACGATTTGATTCAAGAATATCCTGGACTGTTACGACGTCCGATTTTGATTGATGAAAAACGTCTCCAAGTCGGGTACAACGAAGATGAGATTCGTCGATTCTTACCGCGAAAAGTTCGGACGTTCCAACTACAAGAAGCGCAACGGCTTGTCAACGAATGAGAAAGCACGCTGTCTAAGCAGTGTGCTTTTTATTATCTCGTTTTTCCGATAAAATAGGAGTAACAACCCCATCATCTGAAGATTGACACATGTAAAAGAGGGTACTATGATAACAAGACAATTTCCCCTCTCCTCCTTAAGGGTCGTAGTAGGAGTGAGGTGAGAAGGGAGTGGACAATCGTGAAAATTGAGCGCATCAATGACAACACCGTCAAATTTTTCATCACCTATGTCGATATCGAGAAACGCGGTTTCGCCCGGGATGAAATCTGGTACAACCGTGAACGTGGTGAGCAGCTGTTCTGGCAAATGATGGACGAGGCGCATGAGCGGGAAGACATCTCGTTTGATGGTCCACTATGGATACAAGTACAAGCTTTTGAAAAAGGACTCGAAGTGACCGTCACGATCGCCAAGAACGTGATCGATGCGGAAGATGATTCAGAGCTCGGCTCACTCTTGCGCTCGGCAATCGATGACGCACGGGAACAACAAAACGTCTTGGATCAATTGAGTGAACTTGATGAACTTGAAGCCGAGCCGGAGGCGTGGGCTCCGCTCGCGATGGACACCGATGATTTCGAATCGATCATCGCTCTCAGCAAACGGGCCGGTGATACGTTGAACAACGTTACGTTGAAACTATTCCATTACGAAAATCGCTACTATTTGTGGGTCGATTTCCCGGACGAGATGGAGCCGGAAGAGGAAGAGAACGTCCTCAGCCTACTCGCGGAATACTTGTCGTTCAGTACGCAAACCCTCGCTATGCTTGAGGAGTACGGCAAACTCATTCTCGACGGAGATGTATTCGCGAAAGTACGTCACTATTTTTAAACTCAAATCGCCTGTTCAAGTGGACAGGCGGTTTTTTTACCATTTTGATACATAGCGAAGAGGTGACTTCATGCTGAAGCGGATTCATTTGATGTTGTCAGACAGTGCTTGGTTCGTCCCGTTCTTATACGGGTTCGGCGGGATCGTGTTGACGTTTTTGACGCAATATTTTGGAGGGTTCTTCCGTGAAATCTTACCGGAAGTGCTGTACTTAGAGAAAGACTCGGCAGCGAACGTGCTGTCCTCGTCGTTCACGAGTTTGATGACGATGATGACGTTCAGTTTTTCGACGATTCTTGTCGTCTTGACGACATACTCGTCCCAGTTCTCGCCCCGGACGGTAAACAATTTTTTGACGAACGCTGCCGCGAAGCATACGCTCGGCCTGTTCATCATGACGACCGTCTATGGCATCTCGAACTTGTTCTTGATCCGGACGGCCGATGATGACGCGGTGCTCGCCTCGGGCGTGAGCGTTCTCCTCGTCATCGGTTCGATTTGGGCGTTCGTCAAGTTCATCCAGACGATCAGCGTATCGATTCAAGCGGAGCGGTTGTTGTCAGCGCTGCATCGAGAAGCGCTCGCTGTCATCAAGAGCCAGCGAGAGGCGGTCGAGCGTGACGAGGTGAGCATCGTGCCGACGCGTTCGGTCCATGCGTTCGAAGGGCAGGCCGTCTATGCCTCGCGGACCGGTTACATCCAACTGTTTGCGAGTGAGAAACAAGAAGACCGGCCGACTAGCTTTGAGTCGGTCGTCGCGGTCGGGGATTTCGTCGCGAAGGGAGATTTACTCGGGTATTGGGTCGGTGAGGAAGCAGATGACGTGGAACTGTTTCAAATCGGAGAAGTCCGTTCGTCCATCCAAGATCCGGCGTTCGTCATCGAGAAGCTGAGTGAGATCGCGTTAAAAGGCGTCTCGCCAGGCATCAATGACCCGAATACGGCCATCCATGCCATCCATTACATCGGGGACATTTTACGCGAGCTCAGCCGGATGCCAGAAGGCGATTTCGTCTTCTCGAACGGGAAGAGCGATTGGCATGCAAAGCGTAAACCGCTTGACGCCACGTTGTTCCAAGCGTTCGCCCCCGTCAAGACGTATGCGAGTCACGACATGTTCGTCATGGCCTCCGTATTCGAAGCGATTCGCATCGCCCGTCTCGAAGCCCATCCGTCCTCATTTCAAGCGTTCGAAGGAATCATCGACTATTTCGAGGACGTGATCGACTGGGACGATATGCACGAACGAGAACGCGCGTATTTGCAAAATCAGCTCATGCGCTCCAGAAAAGTAAACGCATGAAACAAGCAGGCGAGCGCTCGCCTGCTTGTTTGTGTTACGAAAGACTATACCCTCCGTCGATCGTGATGGCTTGACCGTTCAAATAGCTCGACCCGGCGGTCAACAAGAACGTGACGACTGGGGCCACTTCTTCCGGCTTGGCGGCATTGCCCCGGAAATGATGGGTCATCGCTTCGTGAAATTTCGCCTCGCCGCCGTACAGCTTAAGACTGAGTGGCGTGTCGACGGGACCGAAACAGACGGCGTTGAAGCGTACTTTTCCTTTCAACCGATGGGCGAACGTCTTCGTCAAAGCGATGACGGCCGCTTTGGAGGCGGCGTATGGACCGAGCATCGGTGGGAATTTGACGTGACCGACGATAGCAGCGTTGTTGACGACACTCGCCCCGGTCGCGCAGAGTGGCAGGGCGCGTTGAATGAGCCGGTTCGTCGCTTTCACGTTCAAGTCGAACACCTCGTCAAACGCCGACGCCGGTAGTCGTTCCGGTGTCCCTGGGCGGCCGAACGTGGCGGCGTTGTTGAACAAGCCGTCTAGCGTGATGTTTTTGTCCTTCAAACCATCCATCAGCGCCTCGACTTCATCTGGTTCGGATAAATCACATTTTAAAAACGTGATACGAGGAGAGGCGTCCTCGATTTCTTCGCCCCGTGCCTCGTCCCGTCCGACGCCGAACACGTCATGGCCGTCCTCCGCTAAACGCAAGGTGACGGCACGTCCGATGCCGCTCGTCGCCCCGGTAATGAGAAAAGTACCCATATTTCTTCCGCTCCCCTCTAAATAATGACGTTACGTTGTATAATTAATGATAATACATGACAGAAACGAGGTCAGCTTATAATATGTTGCGACGCATACAAGTACTCTTATCCCTTATTTTGCTCGCAGGACTCATTGCCGTATTATCATATTACTGGAGCTCGCAAGTGATCGGCTTGTTCTCGATTCTAGTCTTTTTGACGACGTTCAGCATTTTGCTCGTCATCTTGCTCGAGAACCGAAATCCGCAGCGGACGCTCATTTGGGCAATCGTCATGATCGGTTTCCCGGTCGTCGGCTTGTTCGCTTATTTCGTGTTTGGACAAAACTATCGCCGGAAACGTATGTTCAAAGAGAAGGCGATGCTTGACGAAGAGACGTACCTCGCTTACCGGCAAAAGGCGATGACGCTCTCGCCGTCCCTCATGTTCACACATGACGATTATGAGAAGCTCATGCATCTGACGTCGTCACTGAATCAGTTGCCGGTCTCGTCGAACACGTACACGCAAATCTTGACGAACGGTGAACAGAAGTTCTCCAAGCTGTTGCCGGCGTTAAAAGGGGCGACACGCCATATCCACCTCGAATACTATATTTTTCGGGAAGACCGTATTTCTCGGGAAATTCAGCGGATTTTGATCGACAAGGCACGATTGGGCGTCGAAGTGAGATTCCTCTATGATGCGGTCGGATCGATTCATACGAGTGGCTCCTTCTTTGATGAGATGCGCCAAGCGGGTGTCCATGTGCAAGCGTTCTTCCCGGTCGTCTTGCCGCTCGTCTCGAGCAAGACGAATTACCGGAACCACCGAAAGGTCGTCGTCATCGACGGGACGGAGGCGTTCACCGGAGGACTGAACGTCGGCGATGAATATTTAGGGGAACATTCGAAGTTTGGTTTTTGGCGCGACACGCATCTGTACGTCAGAGGTGAAGGAGTGTCAGAGCTACAGCTCATCTTTTTACAAGATTGGTACTACATGACCGGGGAACGGCTGTTCACGCCGTTCTATCTCGAGCCACTCGAGACGGTCCGGAGCGCGAGCGGCGGCGTTCAAATCGTTGCGAGCGGGCCTGATGAGCCGTACGAGACGATGAAATCGATTTACTTCGCTTTGATTAACGCTGCGAAGAAGTCGGTTTATATCTCCTCGCCTTATCTCATCCCGGATGAGGACATCATGAGCGCGCTCAAGACGGCATCACTTTCTGGCATCGACGTCCGCATCGTGCTGCCGAGCTATCCGGACCATAAGATCGTCTTTTATGCGAGTCGCTCCTATTATGAGGAGCTGCTCAGCGCCGGGGTAAAAATCTATTTATACGAGGAAGGGTTCATGCATTCGAAAGTCATCGTCGTAGACGATGGGCTCGCGACGATCGGGACAGCGAACATGGACTTTCGGAGCTTTCACTTGAATTTTGAAGTGAACGCGCTCCTTTATAATACGAACTCGGTCCATCAACTGAAACAAGACTTGTACAAAGATTTTGAAGGGTCACACGAACTAGACTTGGCCGCTTTTTCAGAACGGCCATTTCTGATCAAGTTAGTCGAGTCGTTGGCTCGAATGTTTTCACCATTATTATAAGGGGGAAGCGACATGCGATATGCGATCGGTCGGACAGGGGAGTACGTGGACACCCGGATCACGAACCGGAGGCAAATCGAAGCGCTTGCCCCTTTTTCGTGCCCGGACTGTCACGAACGTGTCATCTTGAAGGAAGGGGTGAAACGTCGTCTTCATTTCGCTCACGTCCATTCATGTGGACGCGGAGAATCAACGGGTCACCAACAGGATAAATGGAACGTGAGGCAATGGTTGCAACAACGCGGCTATGCCGTCGACCAAGAAGTGACCGTCGGCGGGAGACGGGCCGATTTGGTGGCGTCAAACGACACCGAGACGCTCATCGTCGAAGTACAGGCCTCGCCGCTCGACGCCGAGACGTACTGGCAACGGACAGCGCATTACACGGGTGCTGGTTTTCAGGTCGTCTGGCTCGCGAGCGGGATGCGGCCAGATCCGGTGCCAGCTTTCTCACCGTGGATGCGGACTGAACTGGCACGGAAACACGCGCTCTTCGTTCCAGCCGGGCGTCAACTCTACCGGTTCGTCGGCTGTCCGACTTCACTTAGGAGGGGGCAAGGGAATTGGGTCCCGGTAGACAATTTTAACGCCTCCCCGTTTGAGCCGTATTATCGGTTTGACGCTCACCGCTGGACGCAACGTGTCAGGAGGAGCCGCGTCACGCCGCCTTATCCGACCGCCGTTTATCGACGTTTGGTGCTCGAGCGGCTCTATCCGCTCGGGATGTTGCCTTCGCTACTGCCGACGTGTTGCTATTTGCCGCTTCCGGCCCTTTGGGGAATCCACATTCACCCGTTCGATTTTCAAGTCGTCTTATATTTGAATCGGCGCTCGTTCCCGAACGATTCGGTGAAGTGGAGCATAGAGAAGACATGCCTCCAGTTCGGCGTGACCCCGACAAGCGACTTTCTTGAAGTGTTTGAAGTACAATGGAAACAACTCTTGAACGTGTTCGATGTGTCGCCCGACGTGAAGGAGTGGCCCGTGCCGAGGACACTCGAGGCGGCGCTGCAAAGCGATGTTCAATTGTTTCAAGGGTTTCAGCGATTTATGGCGAAATCGTATACAAACTGAGAAAAGGAAGTGGACATATGTCAGACGTACTAACACGACAACAAGTGCCCGTCGAAGAGACGTGGAGCTTAGAGACGATCTATGCCGACGATCAAGCGTGGGAACAGGATTTTGAAGCGCTCAAAGCGAACGTGCCGGCGCTCATGGAATATAAAGGGAAGCTCGGGGACTCGGCCGACACGCTTTATGCCGCGCTCAGCCTGCGGGACGAACTCTCGCGCCAACTGCATAAACTCTATACATACGCCCATATGCGTTATGACGAGGATACGGCAAACAGCCATTATCAAGCGTTGAACGATCGGGCGGGGACGCTAGCGGCCCAAATTTCGGCGCAACTCGCCTTTATGACACCGGAACTGCTCGCGATCGAGGAAAGTCGGATCGAGGCGTTCATGAACGAGCATGATGAACTCCGTGTCTACCGGCACGCGTTCGATGAGCTCGCCCAAGAGCGTCCGCACGTTTTGACGGAAGCCGAAGAAGCGTTGCTCGCCCAGGCGGGGGACGTGCTCGGGCAATCGAGCTCGACGTTCGGCATGCTCAACAACGCCGATTTGAAATTCCCGAAAGTGAAGAACGAGGCAGGCGAAGACGTTGAACTGACGCACGGCCGCTATATCACATTTTTGGAGTCAAGCCACCGCGACGTGCGCGAGACAGCGTTCAAGGCGATGTACGGCACGTATAAAGACTATTTGAACACGTTCGCCTCGACGCTGTCAGGGAGTGTGAAAAAAGACAACTTCTACGCGACGGTCCGAAAGTTTAAAAACGCCCGCCAAGCGGCGCTTCATCATAACGCGATCCCGGAATCGGTATACGACGGGCTCGTCGAAGCGGTGAATGAGCGGCTCGACTTGTTGCACCGTTACGTCGCGCTCCGCAAACGGGCGCTCGGTGTCGATGCGTTGCATATGTACGACTTGTATACACCGCTCGTCAAAGACGTAGAGATGAAAATCTCGTATGAAGAAGCGAAGCGCTTAATGGTCGACGGTCTGGCCCCGCTTGGCGACGAGTACGTTCAAATCGTCAAAGATGGACTCGACTCGCGATGGGTGGACGTCCGGGAGACGCGAGGGAAGCGCAGCGGCGCCTACTCGTCTGGCGCGTACGACACGCAGCCGTTCATCTTGATGAACTGGCAAGACAACGTCAACAACTTGTTCACACTCGCCCACGAGTTCGGGCACTCGGTTCATAGCCATTACACACGGGCGACACAACCGTATCCTTACGGAGATTATTCGATTTTCGTGGCCGAAGTCGCTTCGACGACGAACGAGGCGCTCTTGAACGACTACTTGTTAAAGACACGTACGGATAAGGCCGAACGTCTATACCTGCTCAACAACCAGCTTGAGACGTTCCGCGGCACGCTGTTCCGTCAAACGATGTTTGCCGAGTTCGAGCATATGATTCACCGGGCGGCCCAAGACGGGATCTCGCTCACACCGGAATACTTGAACGAGACGTACTTGGAATTGAACAAACGTTACTTCGGCGACGAGATTGTCATCGATGAAGAAATCGCTTACGAGTGGGCCCGCATCCCGCACTTCTACTACAACTATTACGTGTATCAATACGCGACGGGCATCTCGGCATCGGCGGCCTTGTCACAGCAGATCATGGAAGAAGGGGAGCCAGCGGTCCGCCGTTATATCGATCAGTTCTTAAAAGCGGGATCGAGCGATTATCCGATCGAAGTGCTGAAAGCGGCTGGTGTCGATATGACGACGAAAGCACCTGTTCTAGCGGCGTTGGATCAATTTGAGTCTGTCCTCGATGAGATGGAGTCGCTCTTGTTCTCATAATCGTCACGTTGCGTGAACATTATGTGACAAAGTGAACATACAGCTTGTCAATACAGGCGTTGCTCGGTATATTATAAGTGTGAAATCAATCACAAACCCCTTTATTGACCGTAAACTTTCTCCCGTCTCGACACCTTCCCCGGGTGTTGAGATTGACGCCTCTTGTCCCCGCTTGAGACGTCAAAAGCCCACGGCTCCCCGGCCGTGGGCTTTTTTTCGTTTCGGATTACTTTTTCGTCGCCCAGGCTTGTCCGCTGCAACCGGGTACGGGGCGGCAACGTTGCTGGAGCGACAGCTTTTTCAATTCTCGTTCGATGACCGGCTTCTCGAGTTCTAGGATGAACGCGAGTTCGGTGATCGTCGAGGCGTCGTAATGACCGAGCACTTTTTCGACGTCCCAATCGGTTTCGCGATTCGGGACGTAGCCGAGCAGTTCGGCCATGACGGCTTGATAGACGTCGTAAGGATAGACGCCTTCGATTTTCAGCGCCTCGTCACGCGTGACGAATGTGAGCGCCGGTAGCGTCTCGATTTCCCAGTCTTTTAAAATCTGGTGGTCGACGGCGAGGGCGCTTAACAGTTGGTTGGACTGAATGTCAGCCGCCAGCTCATCGATGTCGAGACCATATTCGGAAAACGAGCGAGCGATTTCCCATAAATCAGCGTCATGCGTCGTTTTGTTCAAAAAAATGTCGTTAATATGCAAGTGACGCAAAAAACGCATCGCATGACGTTTCCCTTGTAATTCCATAGCCTTGATCATCGTGAGAAGGCGAACCTCTTCTTGACATCCGCCAACACAACTCGGAACTGTCGAGACCATTCGAAAACGAATCAGATGACCGTATTCGAGCTCGAGCTTTTTAATGAGTGTCATCACGTGAAGTCCATCTGGGTCCGATATATCCACGAAATAGAATAACTCTAATGGTTTATATGTGACTTGGATAGGAGTTTCTTCCAGTGAGCAGGATGACTCATTACATTGTTCAAGTTCCATTGTGTCGCCTCCTCTCGTAAACAGAATCAAATATATCGTATGCTCATTGTAGCAACGACAAAAAAAGGTTGGCAATGTATCTGCTCAACCTTCACTCCGGCTCATCTTTTCTTCCATGAACCGGACGATTTTATTTTTGGCGGGACGAAGCGGGATGCCGTGTTTGGCGAGCAAGCGCTCAAAGGCGATCCGCCCGGCTGTCTCGTCCGTCACTTCAAATTCTATTTCATAGTCACGAATCTCCAAATAATTACTTTCGTCGAGGACGAGCAACCCCTCTGCCGTCTCGATTTCGGCCCGTTTCGTCTCGAGGCGTCCGAGGTGTTCGAGCGGACCGGTCAGGTTGAATGATGCGAGCGCTTCTTTCATCTGTTCATCGTGAACGATGCCGTACTTGAACAGGTTTTCTGCCGCTTCATCAGTGAGCGGTGCATGCGTCTCGAGCAGTCCGACATCGTGAGGTTGCTTGAGCGTCAGCACGAGACCGGTTTTCTTCTCGCGGATCCGTAAAGCCGCGCCATGGTTGCGCAGTTCAAACGTCGGTGTATCGAAATAGTCGTTCGCTTGCCATTTCACTTGGTCAGCCAGTTGATAAGCGTCGAGCAACGCCTCGTACTCGTCTTTCGTCAACATCGATTTAAATTCAATTTCCACTTCTTGGGTCATTTGTCGTCGCTCCATTCTATGAACAATTGTTCGTTTATGATACCATACTATCGGATACATACGGAAAAAAGCACGAATTTCCGAAACGAACGAAAGTGGTGACAGCCTATGCAATCAATGGATTGGGATCAATTTTTAGTGCCGTATCAAATTGCGGTCGACGAGCTGAAAGTGAAATTCAAGGCGATTCGTAAGCAATACAACTCACAAAACGAGCACTCTCCAATCGAGTTCGTCACGGGACGTGTCAAACCTCTTGGCAGCATCCTAGAGAAGGCGAAACGGAAGCATATCGCCTACGACAACTTGGCGACCGAGATGCAGGACATCGCCGGTCTGCGCATCATGTGCCAGTTCGTCGACGATATCGTCCATGTGCTCGAACTGCTCCACCATCGGACCGACTTTAAAATCGTCGAAGAACGCAACTACATCACGAACCAAAAAGAATCAGGGTATCGCTCGTACCACATCATCATTGAATACCCGGTCCAGACGATTCATGGTGAATTTCCGACGCTCGTTGAAGTGCAAGTGCGCACGCTCGCCATGAACTTTTGGGCGACGATTGAACACTCGCTCAATTATAAATACGACGGAGATATGCCGAAAGAAGTGCAGGAACGGCTACGCCGTGCTGCCGAAGCGGCCTTCTTGCTCGACGCCGAAATGAGCCAGCTCCGAGTCGAGATTCAAGACGCACAGCAAGTGTTCCGGGATAAAGAAATGAACGTCCAAACGGACCAAGACTAGGGGGCAGAGAGTATGCAGTTTGCGATTGTGGCAAGGGGAGACGCGCGTTCGGCTGACATCGCGCGTGAGTTGACGGACAAGTTGACAGCGGCAGGCCATTCTGAGTCGAACGAACCGCGCATCGTCGTGTCGGTCGGCGGGGACGGGACGATGTTGCAAGCGTTCCATGAATATGTCGACCGCTTGGAAGACGTGCTTCTCGTCGGCATCCATACGGGACATCTCGGGTTTTATGCCGACTGGCAACCGGACGAGCTCGATGAATTGACGGACATGATCACGAGCGAATCGTTCGAGCCGGTCTCTTACCCGCTCGTCGAGGTGCTCATCGATTATGAGGACGGGACGACCGAACGGCAACTGGCCATGAACGAGTGCACGATTAAAAACTATAAGCGGACGCTCGTCTGCGACTTGTCGATTCGAGACGACTATTTTGAGACGTTCCGGGGGGATGGGTTGTGCATCTCGACACCGTCGGGATCGACCGCCTATAACAAGGCGCTCGGCGGGGCCATCGTCCATCCGTCGATCGAGGCGATTCAAGTGACGGAGATGGCGTCGATCAACAACCTCGTCTATCGGACGATCGGGTCGCCGTTGCTCTTGCCAAAACATCATCAAGTGAAGATCGCGCCGCACACGAAAACAGAGTTCGAACTGGCGTTTGACCATCAAGAAGCGTTGTCATGGTCGAACGTCCGATCGATCCGCTGTGCGGTCGCGAAAGAAAAAGTGACGTTCGCCCGTTTCCGTCCGTTCCCGTTCTGGAGACGAGTGCGCGAGTCGTTCATTGAAGAAGGGAAGTAACCGATGTACGGATTTACGCTGCATCGCGTCGCGGAGACGAACGTCCCGCTGCGCGATTTTTTAATGACAGACTGTGGGATCTCCCGAAAAATGTTGACCCAAGTGAAGCATGGCGGCCTCATCCTCGTCAATGGGGAACCGCGTACCGTCCGCTATGACGTATTACCGGGCGATGCGGTGACAGTCCATTTTCCAATTGAACGCCCCGCCGCGGCGATGGTGCGCTCAAGCCGTCCGCTCAACGTGCTGTATGAAGACGACTACTTGCTCGCCGTCGACAAACCGCCCGGCATCGCGACGATTCCATCCCGCCTCCATCCGACCGACACGCTCGCGAACGCCGTGCTCGGATATTACGAAAGAATCGGGTTGTCGTCGGCCATCCATGTGATCAACCGGCTCGACCGTGATACGTCCGGCGTCGTCTTGTTCGCGAAATACGCGTACGTCCATCACCGCTTTAGTGAGCTTCAGAAAAGCGGTGGATTGACGCGGACGTACGTCGCGCTCATCGAAGGCGTCGTCGAGCCGCAAACGATTGACGCGCCGATCGGTCGAGCCGAGCATTCCATCATGGAACGGATCGTCACCGAAGACGGGCAGCACGCTGTGACGCACGTCCGGCAAACTGTCTCGTACGGGGACGTGTCCGCCTTGACGATTCAGCTCGAGACGGGACGGACGCATCAGATCCGTGTCCATTTGCGCCATCTTGGTCATCCGCTCATCGGGGACACGATGTACGGGGGCGACACGCGACTCCCGCGTCATGCGCTCCATAGCCTCGATGCCACGTTCCGTCATCCGTTGACGGGCGAAAGATTGACCGTGACGGCCCCGATACCGGATGACTTTCAACAGCTCCTCACTTAAAAATAGCCCCGGCTCGTATGAGCCGGGGCTTGTTGTTTAATCATCATCGAACATATACGTTTTCGATTTCGAGGCGACGTTCATGACGAGGCCGACGGCAATCATGTTCATAAGCAGTGATGTCCCGCCGTAACTGACGAACGGGAGCGGGAGACCGGTGATCGGGAGAACCCCAATCGTCATGCCGATATTCTGGAACACTTGGAACGTGAACATGGCGACGATGCCGGTGACGATATAACTGCCGAACGGGCTACTCGATTCGAGCGCGATATGGATCATGCGATACAAGAACAAGAAGAAGACGATGATCACGATCGCAGCGCCGATGAAGCCGTAGTGCTCGGCGATGACGGCGAAGATGAAGTCGGTCTGGGACTCGGGCAAGTAGACGAGCCCTTGGCCATATCCGGCCCCGAACATTTGACCAGACCCAATCGCTTGGAGCGACTTGATGAGCTGGAACGCGAGGTCATCGGAATACTCGTACGGATAAATCCAGGCCTGGAATCGGTTTAAGGCATGTCCCGGGAAGATTTTAGCAAGCGTCTCAAACTGTAAGAAGAACAAGTACATGAACCCGCCAATGGCGAGTCCGGCCGCAGTGAACAACCCGAGGAGCCATTTCCAACCGATTCCGGAAACGATAATGACCGCCCCGAGCATCGTGATCAATACGAGACCGATCCCAAGGTCAGGTTGGGTCACGATGAGCCCGAGCGGTGGGAGCGTGACGAGGACGAGCTTCACGAGGAGCCACGTGTCGAGCTGAGACGTCCCGAAGCGCTTGTTATGGTCGTAGATGATCGTCGCCATCGTGATCAGCAAGAACAATTTCATGAATTCAGCCGGTTGGAAACTGAAGCCCGGTAAGTTATACCAGCCGTACGCGCCGTTAATGTTCGGAACGAGCGTCGTGTCGCGGAGCGGGATGAGCCCGCCGAGTAAAATCAGGCCGAGCGCGTATAAGTACCAATGAATTTTTCGAAGCTGTTCGTATTCGATCGTCATGACGACGAGCATCGCGACGAAGCCGATGACGTACCATGTCGCCTGTTGGAATGCGAAGTTGATCCCTTGCAGACGGACCGGAAGCATCGGTTGTGCCGTATAAATTGCGCCGAGACTGATGACCATCAATAGGAAGACGATTGTCAAAAGTGTCGCGTCTAAGCTTTTAAAATATGATTGAATGCGGTTCATGAGGAGTCGTGTCACCCTTTCTATACGTATTTTATATTACAATAACCAAAAAAAATCGCAATACGTTCCGAGTCGGTTGACAAAACAGACACCATTCTGTAATCTAATAACAGATGTTATCACCAGGTGCTAAAAAGGGGAGTTTATGATGTCAATCTATCCAACTTTAACGAATAAGACGTATGTCGTCATGGGGATCGCCAACAAACGTTCAATCGCCTGGGCGATTGCGAAGACACTTGACGAGGCGGGCGCAAAGCTCGTCCTGACGTATGCAGCCGAACGCTTCAAAGCTGGTCTCGAATCGCTTGCGGCGGAACTAAAAGGAGAAGCGCTCCTTCTCGAGTGTGATGTGACGAATGACGAAGCGATCGACACGACGTTCCGGTCGATTCACGAGCAGGCAGGCGAGATTCAAGGTATCGCCCACTCGATCGCGTTCGCTGACAAAGAAGCGTTGCGCGGTGAATTTTCAGAGATGACGCGCGGTCAATTCGCTCAGGCGCTCGACATTTCAGCGTATAGCTTGACGGCCGTCGTCAAGGCCGCGAAACCTTATTTCGCACAAGATGCCTCTGTCATCACGCTCACGTACCTCGGTGGCGAACGCGTCGTGCCGAACTATAACTTGATGGGTGTCGCAAAAGCTGCTCTCGATTCGAGCGTCAAATATTTGGCGAACGAATACGGTCCGCACGGCGTTCGGGTCAATGCGATTTCAGCGGGACCGATCCGTACGCTCTCGGCCAAAGGCGTCGGCGACTTTAACAGCATCTTGGCGGAACTCGAGCAGAAGGCTCCGCTCCGGCGCAACGTCTCGGCAGAAGAGGTCGCTTCGACCGGCTTGTTCTTGTTGTCTAGTATGGGCAGCGGTGTGACGGGCGAAGTCATTCACGTCGACAGCGGCTACCATATTTTATAAGTTTGGGAAAGGGTGCGCTAATGCGCCCTTTTTTGTATTATCGTGGAACGGTTTCGGGTAAGGACTTGTGAGGGAGGGGAAGTCATGGGTCCTTATCAGATTGATTTCACGATCGTCCAATACGGGAATCGCCAAGTCCAACCAACTGAACGGGCAAGCATCGAGCCGGTGACACGCATCAAGCGGGTCCAACGGATTCGGCCTCGGCAAGACGAATGGTTAGAAGCAGAACAACAGAAAAGCCCCGGTCGATTCGTCGACCGGAGCGTTTAATATTACCCGCGGAACCGGAACGTCTCATAGACGTTCCACGTTTCGTTTTCGAGCTCATACATGAGGGCCATCCGAGTGACCGTCTCCTCGAAATGAACTTGTTCCATCCGCATCCGTTCGAGTACGTCGAACAGTTCGGCATCGGCGAGGTCTTGTCCGATTGTAATGTGCGGAAGGAATTCGTATTTCGGCGGCTGATCGAGGACGCCTTCATGCAATTTTTGTTGCAACGTCGCGAGTTCGCGAGTCGGCAACACTTTTAAGTAAAGAACGTTGTTTGTCGGCGCGAACGACCGGGCGCCATCAATTTTCAGTTGAATCGGTTTCGTCGCCTCGGCGACTTGTTGTAAATATTCGAGCACTTTTGGCAAGTCGGCTTCGTCCACCTCAGTCCGCTCTTTGATGGTCACATGTGGTGATATCAAGGCGTACTTCGTATCGTAACGCTTACGATACGAGTTGGCGAAGTCTTGAACTTGTTTTGATGGAAATAAGACTACCCCAATCTTCATTCCAGTTCCCCCTTTATAGTGGTCTTCTCATTTATGATGAACGATTTAACAAGGGAAGTCAAAGCGGGCTTAGTCTTTTTTTCAATTTTTCAGTATAATGGAATCAAGTACGATGAGAGCGTCAGCCGTTCTCGATATGAAAGGATGTGTAGCGGGACCAGTGCCTGCGCAAACTATGAAAAATGTACCACACTCACGAGACGTCAGAGAGGCCGCCCGGGCCCGTTTAATCGAGCGCGGTGTATCGATTGAATCGATCGGTGAAATCGTCTATCAAATGCAAGCCCCATACTCGCCCCATTTATCGCTAAAAGATTGCATGGACTCGGTCGAGGCCGTGCTTGAAAAACGTGAACTCCAACACGCCATCCTCGTCGGCTCTGAACTCGATATATTAGCCGAGCGCGGGCAACTGTCGGAACCGCTCTTGTCGATTGTCGCCTCGGATGAAGGACTGTTCGGGGTCGATGAGACGATTGCCATCGGAGCCGTCAACACGTATGGTTCGATCGCCGTCACGACGTTCGGTTACTTAGATAAAGCGAAGATCGGGATCATCAAACAGCTCGACACGAAAATGGATGACGGTCAAGTCCATACGTTCATGGATGACCTCGTCGGCGCTATCGCCGCGAACGCATCGGGTCGTCTCGCGCACCGATTGCGTGACATGACCGACTTCGGAGAAGAAGAGATGCGGGAACGAAAAGGACTGTATTGATGAACGGCCGAGCGAAGATGCTGACAATCGCCGGGACGATGGGCTACGCTCTCGTCTCGGTGATTGTTGTTTTAGGAGCGGCCGTTCCGATCGATGACTTCATATATGAGACGGTCGCACCGCTGTCAGGACCGATATTCGCCCATATCACAGAGCTCGGCAGCGTCCGCGTCTTGATCGGGCTCTCGTTTATCGGGATGCTGTTTTGGTTATGGAACGGAGAGAAGATCGAGGCGTTCCGGTTGCCGCTCGTCGTCCTCGGGACGCTCATGTTGACACAAGCGTTGAAACTCGTCTACGGGATCGAACGTCCGCTCATCGATGCGGCGCTTGACGCCACGACGTATAGTTTCCCGAGCGGTCACGCCTCTGGGTCGCTCGCGCTTTATGGGTTGATTGCGTTTACGATGTATCGCAGCGACAAATCGGTTTGGGCAATCGGCCTCGTCCTGTCTCTCGTCGTTCTCGTCTCATTTAGTCGGGTCATCTTGAACGTCCATTATTTTAGTGATGTCCTTGGAGGATGGCTTGTCGCACTCGTCGTCATCGCCGCCTCGGAGTGGTGGTTAGGGAGGAAACGTAAGTGATACTCATCGTAGAAGTCGGACATTGGTTGTTCATGGACTGCCATGCAGCGGACATGGCTGACGTACCGACCATTTTAGTGGAGAAAGATCAAACCGGGGCCCGGTCATTCACCCCGATGCGCACGTTGTTCCAATTGAAGAAGTGGACGGCTGCTAGGCGGTTCATTCCGTTATTGTCATGTGACGAAACGGCTTATAAAGCGTACGAAGTGTTCCATGTCGACGCATTGCCGTCTTACGCCCTTCTTCAAGGTGGGCGCGTCTTGTTGGAACGGAATGAGAGGGACGTCGAGTACGAGGCCGCACTCGCTCAAGTCGATGCGACGTCGGACGAAGCAGTCGTCGCGTTCGCGGTTCGTTATTTACAAGACAAGCTCGGGGACGACGTCATCTTGGCCGCCAACGGGACGGTCCCGGGCGTCACGCATGTTCCGAATGACGTATATGTCGACGGAGACGTCGTCAAGACAGGACAGCAATTGTTCGCCTGGGCCAATGAGAAGGAGAGGGGGAGCGCGACATGAATGAATGGGAACAGCGCATGCAAGCGTTGCTCGACGGTTCCGTCGAGGAGCTCACGGTTCCGAAAGAAGATTTTTTGACGGTACGCTCGATATTGATCGAAAAAGAATGGCTTTTTCAAGTCGTGGGTGAGGCAAAGCACGGTGGGGTGACAATTTATCGCCGCAACGAGATCAGCCCGACGGCAGAATAAAGGGACGGCGAGGGGGCAGCAGCTCCCTCGCTTTTTTATGTGTACGCATCAGACAGAATTTTTGGAGGACCGACCCGAAAACTCTGTCGTAAACGCTTACATTTTTATGCGTCGCTTGCCTTATACTAAAGCTGTAGGAGGCCTCTACCATGTTATTAAACGAAAAAAGCAAACGGATCATCCAAGTTCTTATGCATGAGAACAACGTGACACTGCAGCTGCTCGCTGTCATGTTGCCTTATTCGAAACGGACGATCGAATACGAACTAGATCGCATTCAAGAGTGGTTGCGCGACAATGATCTTCCTCCACTGATCATCGAGAAGACGTCGATTCAACTTCGTGACGACCCGCGTATCGTCGAACAGATGGAACGCGCCGACCTTGTCTTTTCGGAGGAAGAACGAGAGTTGTTGATTGTGTTCTATACGTTGACGAACCGAGAGTTCTTATCGGCCGTCCATTACCAACAGTTGCTCGATGTGTCCAAGTTTACCGTTCAAGAAAGTTTGAACGGGGTGAAGAAAAGCGCGGCTCACTTTGGACTCGATTTTGCCTACACGCGGCGACTCGGGTACCACTTCAACGGTCACCCTCAGACGTTGGCGCTCTACATGTATCGAGCCGTCGAACGAATGATGGAGCTATCGACGAAAGAACGTCTCGTCAGCACGGTGATCGCGGAGTGGCGAGATGAACTCGACCGCTGGCGAAACAAAATCGAGTCATACGAACAGATGCGTCAATTCCAGTTCGTTGAGAGCCACCGGGAAAAGCTCGCCTATTTCCTCTTGATTGGTCAACGCCTCTCAAGCATCGTGCCGCTTGATGAAGAGGACGTCATTTTAGCGGAAAACACGGATGAATCGTTACGGCAGCATTTTGATCAAGTGCCTCACTTGTGGGTGACGCTCGATATGCTCGTCAAGAGCGGGCCGAAAATGGAAGAAGAGATGGAAGCAGACGTGCAACAGCATTTGGCGGCCGCCATGATGGAAGTGATTGAACGGTTCGAAACGTTGAGCTGTACGTTCATCATCGAGCGGGAAGCGCTTTGCGAAAAGCTCGTCCTTCATTCGAAAGCGACGATGCAACGCGTATACACCGGTCTGGAGGCGCCGAGAGAATTGGAACGGTACGTGATGAAAGAGCACCAAGTATTGAACGTTCTCGTGGAGCGGTCGCTCGATCCGTTCCGTCAACTTTTAGGCAAAGACGTCCCTAAAATCGAAGTGATGTATTACACCCTTCACTTCGCCGCCCATCTTCATCGTCAAGGACAACATCTCGATGAAAAGATGAAAGCGATCGTCGTCTGCCCGAGCGGGGTCAGCGTCTCGCATATGCTTGATCACATCTTGAAAAACCAGTTTCCGGAGTTTATCTTTTTGCCGCCGATTTCACAACGGGACGTTGAACGGTTCGTCCCGCTCGTCGACATCGTCTTCACGACCGTGCCACTACCTCGCGAGATTCAGCGGGTGGCCCACGTCATGCTCGTCCCGACATTGCCGACACGGCTCGAACAAGTTGCCTTGAAGCAAGAGGTCGGTCAACGTTTTTTCAACCGAATCTCAGACGAGCCGATTCACATCGACGACGTCATGACCATCGTGAAAAAATATGCAAACGTCACGAATGAAAGGCAATTGAAGCAAGCGTTGCGAATGTTGCTCAATCCGAATCAAAACCCGATGAGGTCAGAGGGGGAACAACCAGTGTTGAATGAATTGATTACGCACGACAATGTGCAGTTATTGGAACGTGCAACTGATTGGAAAGAAGCGATCCGTCTCGCGGCCCGTCCGCTTGAAAGCAACGGGGCGATTGAGACACGATACGTCGAGACGATGATTGACAACGTGGAACAGCATGGCCCGTATATCGTATTGATGCCGGACGTGGCCATTCCACACGCTCGTCCTGAAGACGGGGTCCGCGAGCTCGGCATGAGCGTTTTGAAGCTTACAGAACCGGTCGTCTTTCCGACCGACAAGCCCGTCCGTCTCTTCTTCGTCCTCGCGGCGATTGATCAGACGACCCATTTAAAAGCGCTGGCGCAACTGACGGAGCTGCTCGGTAACGGTACCGATTTGTCAGAAGTATTACACGCCGAGTCGATTGAACAAATGTTACAAGTCATCACTAAATATTCGGAGGAGGAATAAATCATGAAAAAGATTTTAGTAGTATGCGGGAACGGGTTAGGATCAAGTTTCATCATGGAGTTGAACGTGAAAAAAGCGCTCGAACAGATGGGGAAAGAAGCGGAAGTGTCGCACACGGACATTGCCACGGCTCGGACGGAACCGGCGGATATTTACCTCGGCGCCCAAGACATCATCACGACGTTAGATGACGGGACACGGACGATTGTCGCACTTGAGAACGTGATGGATATCGAGCAAATCAAAGCCCAGTTGAGCGACAAGCTTTAACGAACAATTTCGGGACAGGGAGGGGGAATAACGTATGCTTGATTTGATTATGCGGGACATACTGGGAACACCAGCCATTTTGGTCGGTCTGTTCGCGTTGATCGGTCTCATGCTTCAAAAGAAAGACGTCGCGTCCGTCGTTTCGGGGACGTTGAAGACGATCATGGGATTTGTCATCATCGGCGCGGGGGCTGGTGTTATCATTGCCGCGCTCGACATCTTTGGACGGATGTTCGATGAGGCGTTCAGTATTCGCGGTGTCATTCCGAACAACGAAGCCATTGTCGCCGTCGCCCAAGACGCGTTCGGCGTCGAGACGGCGATGATCATGGTGTTCGGGATGATTATGAACATCGTCTTGGCAAGGTTCACCCCGTTCAAATATATTTTCTTGACGGGTCATCACACACTCTTCATGGCGAGCTTGCTCGCTGCGATCTTGTCGGTATCAGGCTTAGACGGAGTCGTCCTCGTCGCGGTCGGTTCGGTGCTGCTCGGGCTCTGTATGGTTCTTTTCCCGGCGCTCTTGCAACCGTTCGTCCGTCAAATCACGGGCTCGGACGACTTTGCGGTCGGACACTTCGGTTCACTCGGGTATTTCGTCTCTGGGACAATCGGGAAATATGCCGGGAACAAAGAACATTCGACGGAACAGATCAAAGTGCCGAAACAACTCGGTTTCCTTCGCGATACGTCGGTCGCCGTCTCGTTGACGATGACGCTCTTGTTCGTCGTCGTCGCCTTGTTTGCCGGTCCGGCGTTCATTGAAAGTGAGCTATCGGGCGGATCGAACTATATCGTCTTCTCGGTCATTCAAGCGATCACGTTCGCTGCGGGTGTCTACATCGTCCTCGCAGGTGTCCGCATGTTGATCGCGGAGATCGTCCCAGCGTTCAAAGGGATTGCCGACAAGATGGTGCCGAACGCGAAACCGGCGCTCGACTGTCCGACGGTCTTCCCGTTCGCACCGAACGCCGTCATCATCGGGTTCTTGGCGAGCTTCACGGCCGGCTTGATCGCCATGTTCTTCTTACCGCTCTTCGGTCTTGCGGTCATCGTACCAGGGCTTGTCCCCCACTTCTTCACGGGAGCGACGGCCGGGGTGTTCGGAAATGCGACCGGAGGACGTCGAGGTGCCTTGCTCGGCGCATTCGCGAACGGATTGTTGATCAGTTTCTTGCCTGCCTTGCTGTTGCCGCTTCTAGGCAACCTCGGATTCGAGAGTACGACGTTCGGTGACTCCGATTTCGCACTCGTCGGGATTTTGATCAGCTGGATCGTCTCGCTGTTCACTTGATGAAATCATCACAAAATAAGCCGTCTCCCGTTTATTCAAGGGAGACGGCTTATTTTCGTTACGCGTTCGAAGCCAATTTGATTTTTTGTCGTTTTAGCTTGTGCAACAGCCAAGCGTGGAGCACGTCACAAGAATGGTGAGGGAGGGTCAGTTCCACGAGCGGGTTAGACTGACCGAATATAGTGAAGCGCGAATGGTCCTCGTCGAGCAGCGATACTTGAATATCGGTCGCTTCCTGCAGCGAAATTCGTTGCTCGCCGGCAATAGCATCTTTCAATTTCAGCATTTTTCCATTCGTCGCAAACTTGGTGAACGAAGAAATTCCTTGTACTTTCAGTTGTTCCATTTCGTGTATCTATCCATCCGCGTGATGAATAGATTTTCACCTCGCTTTCTCTATATTGCCTTCCATTCTCCAAGAAGGTTATTCCTAGTATACCGTCCTCGGAATAAAAGAAAAGAGTCAATTTAACGAAAAATTTAGACAATTTGTTATCAAAATTTAAAAATAGTTTTTTATGGCGCCATGAAGCGGTTTAGGACGGGAGGGAGAATGGCGGGATAATAAAAAAGAACCTAAAAAGATTAGGTTCTTTTCGCTTTGATGCCCGGATGACCTTAAAAGCGTTCCACTTCCCATGTGCGGCGTCGATACGTCAGTTGCCCTTTCAACGCGATCGATTCTTTTTTCGCATCAAAATCTTCTTCGAGGACGGACATGTCTTCGTAGCGTCCGGCCACGTAAAAGGAGATCGTGACTTGTCGGTTGAACAAACTGCGTTTCGTATGATCGAAATCAATGATTAACCCTTGCGGGGCCAAGGCGAGCAACTCATCGATGACCGGGAGCGGGATCGGCACGAAGCTGATATTTCGAATGTCACGGTCGAGTTTACTTTGCAAGATGCTCTGCATGAAGCGATTGATCGACGCCCAGTCTTTTATGTACAGGCTACTGTGGCGGTCGTTCGCTTCGTTGAAGAAGGCGATCTCGTTTTGGATCGAGTGGAGAAACGGCGTTTTCAACCCTCGTTCCATATGGCTTAAAAACAGAATCTCGGCAATCTCGTGGTCCGATAACGATTCAAGCACATGATAGTCGGGAAAGTCGATGGCAGTGAACGTCGTCTGATTGTTCAAATACCGTGTTGAAAACGTAGCGAGTTCATGCGCCTCGATATAACGGAAACGGGTCCGTGTCGATTGGCGCATCCCTTTGACGTCCGTCCGGCAGATAATCATCGGGCGGGCGAGCGAGAGCGCCTCGGCGACATCGCTCAATGTCACCCCGTGCAGTGTGAAACGTTGCAAATCTCGGTCTTGTTTCATGTAGAACAACTGTTTTGACATAATGATCCCCTCAGTTTGAAGTCGCTATACTTGATTTTACCAAATTCGTTCACAGGACGCCATGTTCGAGAAGGTTCAACTGATGGTTTTTGAGGAAAACAAGCTATAATTGAAGAAAGTAAAAAGAAAGGCGGGTTCAGTATGTGGGGATTGAGAAAGAGTTTTCCGGAGCTCGCTACGAATCGCTTCACGTTGAGAGAATTAGAACCCCGCGATGCGCGGGCGCTCTATGCCATCTTGTCGACGGACGAGGTCATGCGCTATTACGGGTCCGACCCGCTCCTCGCCGTCTACGAAGCGAAAAATGTCATCGCGTATTTTAAAGACCAGTTTCAGCAAGGCAAGGCGATCCGTTGGGCGATTTGTGACCGTTCGACTGATGAACTCGTCGGCACGATCGGATTTCATAATTGGACGCCGCAATATTACCGGGCCGAGATCGGCTTCGAAGTGGCGCGCAGTCACTGGCGTCAAGGTGTCGCCTTTGAGGCGGCGACGGCGGTCATCGAGCACGGCTTCAACGAGTTCAAGTTTCATCGGATTTCGGCACTCGTCGCCCCTGAAAACGACGGATCGAACCGATTGGTCCAAAAGCTCGGTTTCACCGAAGAAGGATTATTGCATGATTATGCCTATAGTCACGGCCGGTTCATGGATTTGACGATGTATCGGTTGTTGCGGGACGAATGGCTGACAAGGGAGGACAAATAATGAGACAAGTCGTATTGTTACACGGGCTGTGCGGGTCCCCGGCGTATTTTGAGGAGTTGGAACCGCTCTTGCAGGCGGACGTCTATGCCCTCACGTTGCCGGGTCATGACGAGCGTGAGGCCGGACCAGAGACGATGGACGAGTTCGCGGATTGGGTGATTGAGGAGATTAGACTTCGAGGGCTTGAGCGGCCGGTCGTGCTCGGTCACTCGTTCGGCGGATATATCGCGACGAACCTCGTCCGCCGTTACGGTGAAGAGTTGTCGGGATTCGGTTTGATTCACTCGACCGCAGCCGCGGACACGGATCAGGCGAAAGAGAAACGCAATCAAGCGATGGAACGGGTCGTCGAAGAAGGCGTTAACCCGTTCATCGATACGATGGTACCGGGCGTGTTCGCCAAAGACTCGGAAGCGACGTTGATCGAACGCGCCAAACAAATCGGCTATGCGATGTCAAAAGAAGGGATCCTGTCTGCCCAGCGTGCCATCCGTGACCGCGTCGATGAGACGAAGACAGTGCGAGATACGTTGTTGCCGGGCCTGTTCATATATGGCGATAAAGACCCGAACATGGATGAGGCGCGTGCGTTCATAGGAGCGGAGCGTCATACGAGACGGAGTCTGCCGGTCAGTCACATGGGGATGATGGAAGCACCGATAGAGGAAGCGGAATTCATTAACGCATGGCTCGAGGAGGTGTCTCATGGAGAAGTTTAAGCTTGTCGCCGTTTCCGGAAGTTTACGAAAAGCGTCTTATAACACGGCTCTCCTGCACTCGATCATCGAGCTCGGTCGTGACCGGTTTGACGTCAGCATCGAGTCGATCGAGTTGCCGTTGTTCAATGATGACTTGATCGACCCGGACGAGCCGGAAGACGTCGTGGCGTTCAAGCGATCGGTGCGGGAAGCGGATGGGTTTCTCGTCGTGACCCCGGAGTACAATCATAGTATTCCTGGCGTTTTGAAAAATGCGATCGACTGGCTCTCACTCGAACCCGGTTCGCCTCTCGGAGGCAAACCGGTCATGATTGCCGGGGCGTCTCCAGGCATACTCGGGACAGCCCGATGTCAAATTCACCTCCGTCAAGTATTTGCCACAAATAAGGCAAACGTTTTGCCAGGAAATGAAATCTTTATTATCCACTGTAAAGAAAAGATTGGTACTGAAGGGCTGAAGGATGAGAAGTCGATTGCTCAAATCGAGAAAGTGTTATCCGAGTATTATAATTGGATTGAATTTTGGAAGCGCCACGCAAAATCTTAACTTGAACTCCCTTCGTATGTTTGATAGAAATGAATTGTGAAAACAAACACAAAGGGAGCGACAACACATGGAAACGTATATTGAACTGTACAACGGCGGCGAATTAGAGGACCGGGCAGTCATCAATGACGGGATGACGTTCGGGCGAGTGACGATTGTAGAGATGTTCTATCAGACAGGTCACATTTTCGGTTACGTGAAAGCTAACGGGGAGAAGCACTTCTTCCTCGAGCCGATCGCCGAGGACGATACGTTCACCGCCGATGGCGAGACATACTCGCTTCAACAGTTCATTGCCCTATTTTGATGTTCACGACGCAAGCGACTCGCTTGCGTTTTTTTGTTGTTTTCGTCACGATTGGAAGTGAGGTGATGACAATGAAACTAGTAGCAATCGAACCGACGCCGAGCCCGAACAACTTAAAGATCATCGTCGAGCCGGCCTTCACGGGCCGTGGCGTCACATATGACAAAGCGAGCGAGGACATGCCCGACACCATTCGTGACATCGTCGCGCTCCGCGGTGTCAAATCCGTCTACGCCGTCTCAGACTTTTTGGCAGTCGAGCGTCATCCGAAGCATGATTGGCACGATGTCATGAACGAGATTCGACGCGCTTTCGGAGAGGATGTCGAGGAAGTCTCTGTGAGCAAACTGGCAACGGACTATGAACCGGTCCACGTTTCCGTCCAATTCGTTCTCGACGTGCCGATGCAACTGAAACTCGTCAAAGGGGATGAGGAGAAGCGGATCGGTCTTTCGAAACGTTTCGTCGATGCGGCGATCGAGGTACAAGCGCAAGTGAAAAATGTCATCCAGGACCGGCGCTGGGTCGAGCAGGCCCCGCGTTACGGTGAACTAGAAGAAGTCGGGACGGTCGCCCAAGAAGAACTCGAGGCCGCTTATCCTGAGGATCGGGTCACTCGAATCGTCGCCCGAGCGTTCGGCCGCGAAGCGGATTACGAAGCGAATGCGAATCAGCTTCAATCCGATGACTGGAAGACACGACTCGCGTTCTTGGACGAGTTAAACGTCTCGGCAGACAATATGGTCTATTTCCGCCGGGCGCTCGAAGACAAGGTGATGGCGATTCGGCGTCAAGCGGTCGTCATGATCGGGATGTTCGAAGAAAACCGTGAGGAATACGTCACGTATATCGAGCAGGCGCTCGTCGATCCATCGCCAATCGTGCGCCGGACAGCGGGCGACACGGTGTCCGATTGGGCGCTTCCGCAATCGCAGCCGTCGATGATCGAGGCACTCAAAGATAAGAGCAAGCTCGTCCGTTGGCGGGCGGCCCGTTTCTTGTTCGACTGCGGCGACGAACAGGCTGTACCGGCATTGAAAATTGCCGAAGACGATGCCGAGTTTGAAGTTTCACTCCAGGCCCGCCTGGCGAAAGAGCGGATCACGAGCGGCGAGACCGCCCTTGGGACGGTCTGGCAACAAATTTCGAATCGAGCGAAATAAATCATTCGACAACGGAACTTCGTCATTTTTTACAAGAATAGGTAAAGGGAGGGGGACAAATTGCGTTCTTCCTCTCTTTTCTTATAGGAAAGAAGTCTCTATTTGCAAACGGCTAGCAATTCATTCCATGGATTCGACATGTTGTCGACTAGGTCGGACGTCCTGTCGAACGATAGGACGTTATTTTTTTGAAAACGTTGTTACACTGAGTATATCTCATATCGAAAAAGGAGCCATACTCATGATGCTTTTTGCAGAAACACCTGAACTCGTAGCCTATAAGGAAGTGGTCGATGGCATCATCACCGTCATCTTTGAGTCAATCCATAGTGAGACGTTCTCGATCTCTGCACAAGTTCGTTCAGACATCGACGTCGCTGACTCGTTGTTCATGACTGGTTTACAACAGTACGCCGAAACACTCCAAGTTTCATAAAAAAGGTAAATAATATTAGGAAATAGATTACAAACGTCTGCACGAACGTATACACTAGTGCTATAGACGTTTTTTTTATTTTTCAGAGGAGAGTGGGATACGTGAAGAAAACTTGGTTGCTCGTCGCGGTCGCGGCATTGCTCATCGTCGTGGCAGCGTGTGGGAAAGAAGAAGAAAATTCGAGTGATGTGGACGGCAATACATCGGCGCCGCCTGCGTTGTTGTCACTTGAGACCGACGTCAGCTATGATGCAGCGTCGAAACAGTTATCAGCGACAGTCTCGATGACGAACCCGAACGAAGAACCGGTCAACGTGACGTTCAATTCGTCACAACGCTTCCAGTTGATGGTCATGAACGGTGAAACGACCGTCTTTGATTACGGCAGCGAGTACATGTTCACAGAGTCGATCATCGAAGAGACGTGGGAGCCGGGCGAGACGAAAGTATTTGACGAGGTGTTCCCGCTCGCGTTGGCGGCCGGAAACTATACGGCAGACTTCGTTAGCCTTGCTCAAGTGGAAGGGGCGCCAGAGATGGCTGTGACCGATCAAGTGACGTTTACGGTCGAAGCACCGGCGACAGAAGCGCCGACCGAAGAACCTTCGGAAGAACCTGCGGAAGAACCGAGTGAACAGCCGAGTGAACAGCCGAGTGATCAACCAGCCCAGACAGACGGTGAATTCCGTGACGTGTCAATCAAGCGTAACGGCACGTTGATTGAAGTGGCGGGGTACACGACAATCGAAGAGTTTGAATGGAGTGTCTCGGATGGACATACCGTCTTTGCACAAGGGGCGTCACAACCGACAGCGGGCGGATTCACGTTCGGTGTGCTCCTCGACGAAGAACCGACATCAGGACAGTCGCTCTTCCTCGAGCTGACACCAATCGGCGGAGACGTGGCATCGTTCCGAATTCAATAAAGAAGTGACGGGAACCGAGGTTTCCGTCTTTTTGTTTCGGGAATGAAAGAAGTTGACGATAAAGTTTCATTGTCAGACAATGAGACAAACGAATGGAATACGAGGGAGGAACCCATTGATGCAGCAGCATATCATCGAATCAACACATGTGTTACCCAACATTGACCCGGCTAAGGAAGTACGCCGGCGCATCGATTTTTTGAAAGCGTATGTGAGACGGGCCGGGGCGAAAGGCCTCGTTCTCGGTATCTCAGGAGGTCAGGACTCGACGCTAGCAGGAAAGCTTTGTCAGATTGCGATGGAAGAGTTATGTGAAGACGGTGACGACTACACGTTCTACGCGGTCCGTCTCCCTTACGGCGAGCAACATGATGAGGACGACGCGCAACGGGCAATCGATTTCATCCGTCCAGACAAGGTGTTCACGGTCAATATTAAACCGGCCGTCGACGCTTCGGCTGAAGCGTTCAAACAAGCGACTAGTCTCGAGCTCGGGAACTTCCATAAAGGCAACACGAAAGCACGAGAGCGTATGAAAGTCCAATACGACATCGCGGCGACATACGGGGCGCTCGTCGTCGGGACAGACCATGCGGCCGAATATGTCACTGGTTTTTATACGAAACACGGCGACGGTGCCTGTGATTTGACGCCGCTCACGGGACTTAACAAACGTCAAGGGAAGGCGCTCCTTCATGAACTCGAAGCGCATGAGAGCTTGATTTACAAAGTGCCGACTGCCGACCTTGAAGACGACAAGCCTGGTCTCCCGGATGAAGTCGCCCTCGGTATGACGTATGACGAGCTCGACGACTACCTTGAAGGAAAAGAAGTCGATGCGACGGTCAAAGAGCGGATCGAAACGATTTTCAAACGCTCGCGCCATAAACATCATATGCCGGCCTCGCTCTACGACGAGTGGTGGCAGTAACGAAAAGAGAAGCGGTCCGGCGACCGCTTCTCTTTTCGTTTACTTTTTACGTGAGGGCACGAATTGAATGAGCAAGATGAGTGTGAACGCGATCAAGCTCATGAGCGGGATCGTGACGAACCCAAAATAGTTCACCCAACGGATGAGACAGTCGTTGCTGCAAAACGCGTTTCCGTTTGGGATGCGTTCGAGTACGACGTGATAAAGGGCGATCGCCCAGCCTGTCCCTGCCATCAATCCGACGAACAGACGGTTGACAGAACGGTTCGTGAACATGACCGTCATATAGTAGATGGCGAGCGGATACATAAATATACGTTGGAACCAACATAACTTGCACGGTAAGTAGAGCATGACCTCTGAGTAATATAGGCTGCCGAGCGTCGCGACGGTGGCGACGATAAAGGCGAAATGGTGACGTTGCATCAATGTTCCTCCTGACGACTCAAAATGTATGGGTAAACATGATATGATACAGTGAAGCAATAACGTATCCAGTATACAGGTTTCGAAACGATAGAGAAATAGGTGACGTCATGCAAGTATCAGAAGTGGAAGTGTTAATCGTCCTCGCCGAGGAATTGAATATGCGTAAAGCCGCAGAACGACTTTTTGTGTCGCAGCCGGCGCTCAGTCAACGGCTCGTCACGATCGAGCATCAATGGGGAAAGAAAATATTCGTCCGCTCGACACGCGGTCTCGCCCTCACCCCGGACGGTGAGAAAATCATCGATTTTGCGAAGAAAATGTATAGCGAAGAGCAAGAGCTACGAGGAGAGTTGACGGCGAAGCAAGGTGAGGTGTATGGTACGTTAAAGATTGCTGTCGCCTCCATCATGGGGCAATATTGGTTGCCCCGTGTGTTGAAACGGTTCGTCGAGCGCTACCCGTCCGTTCGCGTCAAACTCGTGACGGGATGGTCGAGCGAGATGATGCGCTACATGCTCGAAGAGAATTTCCATATCGGCATCATCCGGGGTAACCCGGACTGGCGCGGTGAGAAGATGCGGCTCTTTTCCGACTCGCTCCATCTCGTCGATATGCGCATGACCGATTTGAAGCAACTTAAAAATAACGAGCGCTCGTTCATCCAGTTCAAGAGCGACTCGACATACTATCAAGAGATATTAGAATGGTGGCAAGAGCGGTTCTCGAGCCCGCCGATGACGACGCTCGTCGTCGACCAGATCGAGACGTGTAAACAGATGGCGCTCCATGGAATCGGCTTTGCCATCCTGCCGGAGTCGACGATTCGAGACGTGGAGGCGATCCATAAAATTCCGCTCACGTCGTCGAACGGGACGCCGCTCATCCGCGATACGTGGATGCTGTCGACCGAATCGATGCTCGAACTGGCGCAAGTGCGGGCATTTTGGGAAGTAGTGGAAGAAGTGACAAAGGAGAGTGTGGAATGAGTTGGGCGATTGATGCAAGAAGACAGTTACATTTGATTCCGGAACGAGGGTATGAAGAGTTCAAGACGCAAGCGACGCTCGAGCAGTTGATTCGCTCGCTCGAATCACCGCGTGTGCACATCTCTCATTGGCGCACCGGGCTGTTCGTCCGTGTCGACGGACTTGTCGGCGAGAAGACGATCGGTTACCGGGCCGATATGGACGGTTTGCCGATCTATGAAGAGACCGGGCTCGAGTTCGCGTCCGTCCACGAAGGGATGATGCACGCCTGTGGGCATGACGTCCATATGGCCATTGCTTTAGGACTCATTAAACGAGCGGTCGAAGAGCCGCTCGACCATCATCTCGTGATCTTTTTCCAACCGGCTGAAGAAGGACCGGGCGGAGCGGAACCGATGGCGATGTCCGAGATGTTTTATCACTTCCGGCCCGACGCGATGTTCGGCCTACACGTCGCACCGGAATATCCGGTCGGCACGGTCGCTTCGCGTCCAGGCGTGTTGTTCGCGAGCGCGCGTGAGCTTCACTTGACGATTCACGGTAAAGGCGGTCATGGTGCTTTCCCGCACGCCGGTATCGATGCGGTCATCGTTCAAGCGGCGCTCATCATGCAACTGCAAACCATTATCTCACGCAACATCGACCCGATGGGCAGTGCCGTCATTAGTATCGGTAAGGTCTCAGCCGGCACGAAAGAGAATATTATCGCGGAGACGGCGAAACTCGACGGAACGATTCGCGCCTTGTCCGATAAAGAGATGGTCGTCCTCGAGCGCCGGATTCGTCAAGTGATCGCCGGCGTCGAGATGACGTATAACGTTCACATCGACCTCGAGTTCGGTAACCGGTACCACGAGGTCGTCAACGACGAACGGTACTTGTTCCAGTTTGAAGAAGCCGTCGAGGAAATCGGTTATTCGTACAAGACGTGCGTCCCGGCGATGACAGGTGAAGACTTCGGATATATGTTGAAACAAGTTCCTGGCTTTATGGTATGGCTCGGTGTGAATGACATGGGCTCTGGTCTCCACCAGGCGACGCTCAATCCGGACGAGCGGGCGATCGATGTGGCGATCGAACTGTTCGACCACTTTTTCCGAACGGCTATTATCAAGTGACAGTAGCGGACGATCACGTCCGCTTTTTTTGTTGGCAATGTGTGAAATGATGCTTCCGATGTGAAGAAAAAGGGAATTCAATATGATTGTAAAGCGACGATTTTGTTAAGCTTGCTCAAATGTGAACATTTTGCGAACTCAAGCATTGAGACATTACAGCGCTATATAAAATCATTATGATAAGGTTATCCAATGGAAATCATCATTGATTTGGCGTTTCAGGCATCGGTTTGAAGCGATAGAGAGAGATAGGAGGGTATCAATAGATGTTTCAAGATCCTGTCCTGATGAGTCGGGCGTTAACGGCACTCACACTAGGCTTCCATGTGATTTTTGCCACACTCGGCGTCGGGGTTCCACTTTTAATTTTATTGGCTGAATTTTTAGGGATTAAGAAGAAAGATCCGAAATACACGCTCATGGCCCGACGGTGGTCGCGTGGATATGTTGTGACCGTCGCGGTCGGTGTTGTCACAGGGACGGCCATCGGGCTGCAATTATCCTTGCTGTGGCCGAACTTGATGCGTGTTGCCGGTCAGACGATCGCGCTCCCGCTCTTCATGGAGACGTTCGCTTTCTTCTTCGAGGCGATTTTCCTCGGGATTTATTTGTATACGTGGGACCGGTTTAAAAACCCATGGCACCACATGCTCATCGGGATTCCGGTCGCGGTCGGGGCATTGTTCTCCGGTTTCTTCATTACAACCGTGAACAGTTTTATGAACCAACCGGTCGGGTTTGATATCGTCGACGGGAAACTTGCGAATGTGAGCCCGATCGAGGCGATGTTCAGTCCGGCGATGCCGACGAAGATGGCGCACGTATTGACGTCGGCTATTTTGACGTCAGCGTTCATCTTGGCGGCGATTGCGGCAGTACAATTGCTCCGTAGCCATCGCAACAAGCTCGATCAAGCGACAATCGCCTACCATAAGCGCGGGCTTCGTCTCACGATGACGGTCGCGTTGATCTTTGCCATCGCGACAGCGCTCGTCGGTGACTTCTCAGGGAAGTATTTGGCGAAATATCAGCCGGATAAGTTGGCGGCTGCAGAATGGCACTTTGAGACGTCCTCCGAAGCTGAGCTCATTTTAGGGGGCTGGCTCGAAGATGACGGTCAAGGCGGATACGAAGTGCGCGGGGCCATCAAGATCCCGTATGCGCTCTCGATTTTAGCGGGTGGTGTCCCGAACTATGAAGTGACGGGCTTGAATGAGTTCGCCAAGGAGGACCAACCGCCGCTCATTGTCCACTACTTGTTCGACGCCATGGTCGGAATTGGGATGTTGCTCGCGCTCATCTCGTTCCTGTTCGTGCTCGGACGGTATATTAAACGGTTGAATCAATTCAGTAAGCCGATGCTTATTGCCATCGCGGCCGGTGGTCCGCTTTCGATGATGGCCATCGAGTTCGGCTGGTTCTTCGCCGAGTTAGGTCGTCAACCTTGGGCGCTCTATGAGTTCATGCGCACGAGCGAGGCGGCGACGACGTCGGCGAACGTCGGCTGGATGCTTGTCGCTTTCGCGATCCTCTACGCGGTTCTTGGCGTGGTCACGGTGCTCGTCTTGACTCGTCTGTTCAAGGACAACCCAGTCGGGAAAGAACTAAAACAATCGGAACATCGCGGTGAAGCGATGTTTGCCGATGAAGTGTGATCGGAGGGTATGACATGCAGATTCAAGAACTAGGGATTGCCGTCTTATGGACGTTCTTATACGGCTATCTCATCGTCGCATCGATTGATTTCGGTGCAGGATTCTTCGCTTTCTATAGCAAGTACACGAAGCGAGACCATATGGTCAACCGTCTGATTGCACGGTATTTGTCTCCGACATGGGAAGTGACGAACGTGTTTTTCGTCTTCTTCTTCGTCGGCATCGTCGGGTTCTTCCCGGACACGGCCTACTACTACGGGACAGCACTTCTCATCCCGGCCTCGGTTGTGTTGATTCTTCTAGCGATTCGCGGTAGCTTCTATGCGTTCGCGAACTACGGTTCAAAAGAGAGCACGTTCTATATGTTCTTATACGGTGCGACCGGTTTGTTGATTCCGGCCTCGATGTCGACCGTGCTCACGGTCAGTCAAGGCGGGTTTATCAACGAGACGGAAGCGGGTGTCTTCTTCGACGGCATGAAGTTGTTCACAAACTTCTACTCGTGGACCGTCGTCACGCTCGCCATCGTCTCGGTGCTCTACATCAGTTCGATGTTTCTCTTGTTCTATGCAGATAAAGCCGGCGATAAGACGGCGATCGGGCTCGTCCGGAAATGGGCGCTATTCTGGAGTGTCCCGACGATTATCGCCTCGGGCCTCGTCTTCTTCGGACTCAAGTCACAAGCGGCTTGGCACTACGAACGGATTTTGGCGGGTAACTGGTGGTGGTTCGCCGCAAGTTTCATCTTTTTCGTCGTAGCCGTCGCGCTCGTCTATTTGAAGCGAAACTACGGTATCGCCTTCCTCATGGTCATGGGCCAGTTCTTTATGGCGTGGTTCGGTTACGGCTATACGCATTTGCCGTATATCCTGTATCCGTACATCGACATTAACGGCAGTGTCGTCAACGAGTCGATGGCAATCGCGCTCGTCGTCGTCTTCATTCTAGGTTTGCTCCTGCTCGTCCCGGCACTTTATTTGTTGCTTCGACTGTTCTTGTTCGACAACGATTACGTGCGAGGAAAGCGCTCGAGCGGCAAAGCGTAAGACCGGGTCTTCCCGGTCTTTTTTTGTGTAGTCTTTTCGGAGGGAATCAGTTACACTGAACGAAGAATCGAGAACAGAACGCGCTGTTAGAAAGGGATGTATGAGGTATGACAGGTGAATTTGCAGTCATTGGGTTAGGACGTTTCGGAGGGTCGATCGTGCGTGAGCTGTCAGCGAACGGATACGACGTCCTCGCCATCGACGCGGACGAAGAACGCGTCAACGAGTTCATGGGAGTGGCGACGCATGCGGTCATCGCGGATACGACAGATGAGAACGTATTGAAGAGCCTTGGGATTCGCAACTTTGAGCATGTCATCGTCGCGATCGGAGAAAATATTCAAGCGTCCATCTTGACGACGCTCATCTTGAAGGAGCTCGGGGTCCAAATCATCACGGTCAAAGCGACGAACGACTACCATGAGAAAGTATTGCGCCGCATCGGTGCCGATAATATCGTCCATCCGGAACGCGACATGGGTGTCCGGATTGCCAACGGGTTGATGAGCCAGAGCATCTTGGATTATCTCGAGCTGTCAAACGAGCACTCAATTGTCGAGATCAAGGCGTCGGATAAACTCTCGAACAAATCGCTCATCGATTTAGACCTTCGGGCCAAATACGGGGTCAACATCGTGGCGGTTCGCCGCGACGATGACGTGATCATCTCTCCGCAGGCGGACGAGATGATCCTTCCAGAAGACATTTTGATCATCATCGGGAAAGATACCGACCTCGACCGGCTCGAACGAACACTCCGGTCTAGATAAAAACGAGAGGCGTCTGCCTCTCGTTTTGTTTCAAATGAGGTTCATCTTCTTCAATCCGTACTCAATCCCGTCCTCGAGAATCGACTTTGTCACATAATCCGCGACCGCTTTCGTCTCGGCCCGGCCGTTGCCCATGGCAATCCCGGTCCCGACGTATTGAAGCATCGCCAAGTCGTTCAACGCGTCGCCGAACGCATACGTGTTTTCGAGGCGGTATCCGTTCGCCTCGATGAAGTGCCGGACCCCGTCCGCTTTGCTTGCCCCACGATTGATGACGTCCATGGCGTGGGGGTGCCAGCGAATAAAATCGAACTCGTCATAAGTGTCCACGTAATGATGCTCGTCTTCGGGCGTGCAGTAGAGGAGTGTCTGATACACGTCCTGTTCGACGTGGAAATTCGGTTCATAAGTCGGAATCGGCATATCGAGCTCGCCGAGAGACTGTTCGACGACGTGGTCGTTCGCTTTCGTGGCGACTCCGCGGTGTTGCCCGAGATAGACGAGCGTATGGTCGTTATTCCCGGCATGGCCTGTCAGACGGTCGAGGGCGCTCGTCGGTAACGCGTTCCGATAGACGACCTCCCCTTTATGGACGACGATTTGACCGTTGTAACAGACGAAGCTGTCGATTCCGACTTGTGCCGGGATCGTGGATAGCATCGCCGGGCCACGTCCGGTTGCGATGAACGTCTCGACCCCGTTCGAACGAAGTTGTTGGATAGCTTTGATCGTCGAAGGGGGGATGAACGTCCCATCGTGAAGGAGTGTCCCGTCGATATCAAAAAAGACGACTTTTTTATCTTCCATTTGATTCACCATGCTTTCTCTGTCTAATTATGAGTTGTTGCTACACTAGAAAGCATAACATGAAATCGAGAAACCGCCCTCAATCTGACGTCTTTAGTGAAATGTTGTCACAATATGAGCTATAATGAAGAAAGAATCTTACGGAACGTAACAAGACTGTGCGAATTACTTATGTTTCACATAGATGAAAAACAACTAATTGGAGTTAGGAGAGATTAAATGAAGTTTGTAAAGAACCACCAAACTGCTGTGTTCGCGTTGGGCGGACTCGGCGAAATCGGGAAGAACACGTACGTCGTTCAATTCCAAGATGAGATTATCGTCATCGATGCCGGCATCATGTTCCCGGAGGATGACTTGCTTGGGATCGACTACGTCATTCCAGATTATACGTACTTGATCAAAAACAAAGACAAAGTAAAAGGGGTGTTCATCACCCACGGGCACGAAGACCACATCGGTGGCATCCCGTTCCTCTTGAAGCAAGTGAAGTTGCCGATCTATGCGACGAAACTCGCGCTCGGATTGATCAAAGTGAAACTTGAAGAACATGGATTGCTCCGCGAGGCGGAACTTCACGAGATTGATGAGGACGCGATCGTCAAGTTCCGTAAGACGAGCATCTCGTTCTTCCGGACGACCCACTCGATCCCGAACTCGCTCGGTGTCGTCGTCAAGACACCGCAAGGGAACATCGTCCATACCGGCGACTTCAAGTTCGACTTCACACCAGTCGGCGAACCGGCTGACCTTGCCAAAATGGCAGACATCGGAAAGGAAGGCGTGCTCTGCCTGTTGTCCGATTCGACGAATGCAGAAGTCGAAGGCTTCACGATGAGTGAGAAAGTCGTCGGCGGCACGATCAGCGAGACGTTCCGGAAGGCGGAAGGGCGCATCATCTTCGCGACGTTCGCCTCGAACATTTACCGTCTGCAACAAGTCGTCGATGCTTGTGCCGAGACGGGACGCCACTTGGCAATCTTCGGCCGTTCGATGGACAAAGTCATGACGATCGGGCAAGAGCTCGGTTTCATCAACGTACCAAAAGGTATGATCATCGAAGCTAACCAAATGCGTAACTATGAACCGCATGAAGTGGCAATCCTTTGTACCGGATCACAAGGGGAGCCGATGGCGGCGCTCAGCCGTATCGCCAACGGGACACACCGTCAAGTGTCAATCATCCCAGGTGACACGGTCATCTTCTCTTCTTCACCGATTCCAGGTAACGCCATCTCGGTCGGGAAGACGATCGATCAATTGTACAAAGCGGGAGCAGACGTCGTCTATGGTAAGTTGACGAACATCCATACATCCGGCCACGGCTCACAGCAAGAGCAATTGCTCATGATTCGCTTGCTCAATCCAAAATTCTTCATGCCGATTCACGGGGAGTACCGAATGCTCGTCAAACACGCCGAGCTCGCCGAATCGGTCGGGATTCCGAGAGAGAACAGTTTCGTCATGGACAACGGTGAAGTGCTTGCCGTCGATGCCGACTCTGCTGCCATCACCGGTAAAATCTCAGCGAACGCCGTCTATATTGACGGAAATGGTATCGGAGACATCGGCAACATCGTCTTGCGCGATCGCCGCATCCTCTCAGAAGACGGGCTCGTCGTCGTCGTCATCAGCATCGATGGCAAGACACGTAAACTCGTCTCAGGACCTGACATCATCTCGCGCGGCTTCGTCTATATGCGCGAGTCGGGCAGTTTGATTCGAGACGGCGAACGTTTGCTCAAAAAGACGGTCGAACAAGGCTTGTCCAATAAGCAGATGAAGTGGTCGGAAATGAAACAACTCGTATCCGACACGCTCACACCGTACTTGGCGCAAAAAACGAGACGGCACCCGATGGTCCTACCGATCATCATGGAAGTATGACCGAACGGGCTGTAGGCGACTACAGCCCGTTTTTTTAGAGAACAAAAACAAGGGGATGATGCGATGAAACAGAAACAGCGTAAAAGAAGTTGGTGGAAGTGGGGCCTCGCCGTATTTTTATTATTATTCCTCGTCACGATGATTTATCATCAAGTAAAACCGCTCCCGGAAGGGGTGTCACGGGCTTCTGAACCGGTCGCGATCTCGGACGATCAAATCGACTTCTTGTTCGATCTGACGTACCAAGGGGAAGACACGGAAGTGAACGAAATGGAGATATTCCAAGACGTGGAACGGTCGATCCGTGAGGCACGGGAATATGTCGTCATGGACTTTTTCTTATTCAATCCTTATTCGAATGAAGACCGTGAATATCCGACCATCACGGCGCGACTGACGACAGCGCTCCTCGAACAGATGGAAGCGCATCCCGATTTGAACGTCGTCGTCATCACCGACGAGATCAACACGACGTATAACGGGCATCCGGCCGACCATCTCGACTTGCTAGAAGAGGCGGGCGCTGAAATCGTCTATACGAACCTCGACGCGCTTCGCGACCCGAACATTTTATACTCGACTTTGTACCGGATGATGTTTCAATGGTTCGGAGATAGCGAGAACGGCTGGTTGCCGAACCCGATGGCGAAATCGGCACCGGACATCACGATCCGTTCGTATTTACGGCTCTTGAACGTGAAGGCGAACCATCGCAAAGTCATGGTGACCGAAAATGAAGGGTTCGTCTTGTCGGCGAACCCGCATGACGCGAGCGGTTATCACTCGAACGTCGGCGTCCGGCTCGACGGACCGATTCTTGCCGACATTCTTGAAGGCGAGGAAGCGATCGCCCGGTTCTCGAAAGGAGACGAGGCGAGATTCCCGGACGAAGAGAAATTGGCGAACCTTCGGGAAGAAGACTCGGACGGACCGATGCAAATCCGTTACGTGACCGAGTCGAAGATTGAAGATGCGGTCATCGACGGCATGGACCAGGCGAAGGCAGGGGAGACGATTTGGGTCGGCATGTTCTATTTGGCTGACCGGGATATCATCCACGCCATCCATCGGGCCGCAGAGCGGGGCGTGTTCGTCAAACTCATCCTCGACCCGAACACGAACGCGTTCGGTCGGGACAAGTCGGGACTGCCGAACTTGCCGGTGACGGCCGAACTGAACACGGTCAATCCTGATCAAATCGAGATCCGGTGGTACGAAGTCGGGGACGAACAGTATCATCCGAAATTGTTGTACGTCGAAGGGGAGCGACAAGTCGTCGTCATCGGTTCCGGCAACTACACGGCGCGCAATATGAACGACTATAACTTAGAAGCCGACGTTGAAGTCGTCGCGACGACCGAGACGGAGTTTATGACTGAAGTGGACGGCTACTTCAAACGGTTGTGGAACAACGAAGAAGGAACGTATACGCTCGCGTACGACGAGATTCAAACCGATTTGCCGATCGGCAAATATTTGATTTATTGGTTACAGAAGCTGACGTGGACGATGACGTACTAAATGAAAAGCCCGCCTCCATGATGGAGGCGGGCTTTTTGGTGTTAATTCGTCTCGACAGGGTTGAACTCGTTCGTGTACTCGTACAAGAATCGGCCCGTATCCCGGAGCACGTCCGTCTTCCGATGGAGCGAGAAGTGGTCGTACGGGACGGTCTCGGTCGTGATGTTGTTCGTGTACTCCTCGAGCAGGAGCGAACTTGTCGGTTCGATCAAGTTGAACTCCCCGCCGCGCCCGGCGAACGACAACACTTGCACGGAGCGAGGCCACGTCTCGAGTTTGGACTGGAACGCCTGGAGTCCGTCTGACGTCGGCGATAGGTCGCGAATGGCGGCGCTTCCTGTGTTGACACCGAAGTTGCTCGCCGACAGACCGAAGTTGGCGAGGCGGGTGCCACCGAACGGGCTGTCGTACGAGACGAACTTGTCGATCAAATAGTCATCTTGGTTCAAAATATAGTTCGCGGCGGCGACACCGCCCATGCTGTGACCGATCAAGTACATGCGATCGAACGACTTGTTGCGCTCGGATTTATACGTCTCGATCGCCACGTTCAACCATTTCGTCTGATTGTTCAATGACGCCTCGGCGTCTTCATACTCGATGCGGACGATCGGACGGTTCGAGCTATAGTCGTTGATAACACAGTCGACCTCGCTCTCGGTCGAGACGGTACAGAGCGCGCCGTCCTTGGCGAGTCCGCGCTGTTCCATGAACTGCGAGAAGCGCAAGAACGTCCGGTCGGTCCCGAGCAGCCCGTGCACGGCGAACGTCGGAATGAACTCGTCAGTTTGCGCCGCTTGACGCACCGCCTCGGCTTTCCGTTCCGTCGTCAGCTCTTCCCGGACGGTCACGATGATGATGGATAGCGCCAAGACGACGATGATCACACCGAGCAGACGTGACCGGAGCGACGTCTTGTTCGGGTCCCCGACGTTTTGCCGATATTTTCGCCACACGAAGAAACTGGCGAGACTGAAGACGACGAAGGCGACGACCGTGATGATCCACGCTTTGATGTTCGGGACGTGGGCGACGAGCGTCATGTTGTTTTGCCGGCCCCCGTACACTTGCCATTCAACGTGTTTCATCGAACGAGGGTCGAGGCCGGTCCCATCTTCGACGAACACTCCGGTCGGAACGGTCAAATTGAAGCGGATATCGGCTTGGCGGACGTATCGTTCGGCGAGCTGTTTCGGTGACCCGCTCAAATTGACGCCCGGCAACTCGATGCGGTCGAGCCGAAGGTCGAGGTTCGTATTGAGCACGTATGAGTCGAACCAGATGCCATCCTCTTTTTGGACGTCGAACTCCATGTCCGGCGGGACGAGGATACCGGCCGGCCCGGTCTTCCATTCTTCTTTTATATTTTGTAGGTCATCGACACTCGCGAACGTCTTTTTCAATACCATGCCTTCATAGTCATCTTCGCTCGAATAGTCGCGGGTCGCATAACCGTTATCGTTCGCTTGTTGTTTCCACGTATCCCAATCTAGTCGTAAATTGAGCAGTTTCATCACCGGATGGTCGCGAAACGCATACGTCGTCTCGAGCGTGACGGATTGGTCGTAATGGACGGTGGCATCATATTCGATGCGGACACATCCTCCGATTAAAAGAAATAAAAATGGGAATACTAACAACAGCGCCTTTTTTTTCACGTTCGTCACCTCAGATCGGCTCACCGTAAGTCTCAAGTGGATTGGTCGGGTTGATGCGGTCATAGAACAAGACGCCGTCTAAGTGATCGAGTTCGTGCTGGCAGACGATGGCGCGCATGCCACGAAGTCGCAATTTGATCGGATTGCCGTCGCGGTCGAATCCTTCGAGCGTGATGCGGCGATGGCGCGGGACGTTCCCTTTGACGACACGGTCAACAGACAGACATCCCTCACCGCCATTTAAAAACGTCTGTTCGACGGAATGGCTCGTGATTCTCGGATTGAAAATCGAGAGCTTGAACGTCTCCTCTTCTTCTGCGAGCAGGACGGTGAAGAAACGGCGATTGACCCCGAGCTGGGGAGCGGCAATGCCGACACCGCCTCGAAGTTCGTATTTTTCACTAATCTCCGGGTCCTGGCTGTTCACGAGGAACGTCTCCATCTCGTCGAGCAACGCCAAGTCTTCAGCCGTTGGCGGTACCGGGACTTCATTCGAACGAAGGCGGAGCCGGTCGTCTCCTTCACGAATCACATCTTTCATCGTTAACATGTACAACTTCCTTTCCAAATTTCGATATGACTCATTATATCATATTTAATGTAGAAAACCTCGAGATGGTACAGAAGGTGAAATGAAAATGATACAGAGACGAAATGAGTGAAAAGATGTGTTCATGTAAGCGTTTTTATAAGGTGAGCATATTTTTTGCGTTATTATAACAACCCGTTTTATACTGTCTAAGAAACGGCAGGAGCAGAATTACTTTCCTGTATCACGTTAATACAGATTGCTTTTTTGGACAGATACACTTAAGATTTGAGGTAGTGTTTGATCACAAAAAAGACAATTGTCTCATAGTTGAAAGGATGAGGTGAAACGAATGAACAACGTTCAGGTACTTCAAAACGTGGAAGAAAACTTCCAAACGTTCCGTATTCTCGACGAGAAGGGCGAAGTCGTCAACCAAGACGCTATGCCCGACGTAACGGACGAGCAACTTCAGGAGCTTATGCGCCGCATGGTCTATACTCGAATTTGGGACCAACGTGCAATCTCACTTAACCGCCAAGGTCGCCTAGGATTCTACGCGCCAGTGGCTGGACAAGAAGCAACGATGATCGGGACGCAATACGCGCTCGACAAACAAGACTGGATCCTTCCAGGCTACCGTGATATCCCACAACTCGTATTCCACGGACTTCCGCTTTATCAAGCGTTCTTGTTCTCACGTGGACACGTGGCGGGTAACCGCATCCCTGAAGACGTTAACGTCTTGATGCCGCAAATCATCATCGGGGCACAAATCATCCAAGCAGCGGGTGTGGCAATGGGCCTCAAACGCAACGGCAACACTAACGTCGCCATTACTTACACTGGTGACGGTGGTTCATCACAAGGTGACTTCTACGAAGGCTTGAACTTCGCGGGTGCATTCAAATCACCAGCCATCTTCGTCGTACAAAACAACCGCTTCGCCATCTCGACACCTGTCGAGAAGCAAACTGCAGCTAAAACGATCGCGCAAAAAGCTGTAGCAGCGGGCATCAACGGCATCCAAGTTGACGGAATGGACGTGCTTGCTGTCCTCGCCGCAACACAACAAGCGCGTAAAGACGCACTTGAAGGAACACCGACGCTCATCGAAGCACTCACATACCGTTACGGACCACATACGCTCGCTGGGGATGACCCAACACGTTACCGTACGAAAGAACTCGATACTGAGTACCAAGAGAAAGATCCACTCGTACGTTTCCGCCTCTTCCTCGAAGGCAAAAAGCTTTGGAGCGAAGACATGGAGAACGAAGTGATCGAGCAAGCGAAAGCTGATGTGAAAGAAGCGATCAGCCTCGCAGACAAAGAACCAAAACAAAAAGTTTCGGACTTCATCAACAACATGTTCGAAGAACTTCCTGCTAACTTGAAAGAGCAGCTCGAAGAATATACTGCAAAGGAGTCGAAGTAAGTTATGGCTCAAATGACAATGATCCAAGCGATTACTGATGCGATGCGCGTTGAAATGAAGCGCGACGAGAAAGTACTTCTTTTCGGAGAAGACGTTGGTAAAAACGGTGGGGTATTCCGTGCGACGGAAGGTCTCCAAGACGAGCTCGGCGAAGACCGCGTCTTCGATACGCCGCTTGCTGAGTCTGGTATCGGTGGTCTTGCTATCGGTCTCGGTCTCACTGGCTTCCGTCCAATCATGGAAGTTCAATTCTTCGGTTTCGTCTTCGAAGTATTTGACTCGGTCGCAGCTCAAATGGCACGGATGCGTTACCGTTCAGGCGGCGCTTACAGCCAGCCGATCACAATCCGTTCACCGTTCGGTGGCGGTGTAAAAACACCTGAACTTCATGCGGATAGCCTCGAAGGCTTGATGGCTCAGACACCTGGTCTTAAAGTCGTCATCCCGTCGACTCCGTACGATGCAAAAGGACTTTTGATCGCGTCAATCCGCGATAACGACCCTGTCGTCTTCCTCGAGCACATGAAGCTTTACCGTTCATTCCGTGGCGAAGTACCTGAAGGCGAATACACGATCGAGCTTGGAAAAGCAGACGTGAAGCGTGAAGGAACTGACGTTTCGATCATCACATACGGTGCGATGGTCCACACGTCACTCAAAGCAGCGGAAGAACTCGAAAAAGAAAACATCAACGTTGAAGTCATCGACCTCATGACAGTGAGCCCGCTTGATATCGATACAATCGTCGAGTCTGTTAAAAAGACTGGCCGTGCGATCGTCGTTCAAGAGGCACAGCGTCAAGCAGGTATCGCAGCGAACGTTGTAACTGAAATTCAAGAACGCGCAATTCTTCACCTCGAAGCTCCAGTGCTTCGTGTGACTGCACCTGACACAGTTTTCGCCTTCGCACAAGGGGAAGACGCATGGTTACCTGACCATAAAGATGTCGTTGCAAAAGTTAAGGAAGTTATCAACTTCTGATCGTGTTCATTTGGCGATGAGGGAGAATTGTCTCCCTCATCGTGTTTACATGATTATTTGATGGGAGGAAAAACCAGTGGCAGTATTCGAATTTAAATTACCAGACATCGGTGAAGGAATTCACGAAGGTGAAATCGTCAAGTGGTTCGTAAAAGATGGGGACACAGTAAAAGAGGATGACATCCTCCTTGAAGTGCAAAACGACAAAGCTGTCGTTGAAATCCCAGCTCCAGTTGACGGGACGGTCAAAGAAGTCAAAGTCTCTGAAGGAACAGTTGCCGTCGTCGGCGACGTACTCATCACGTTCGATATCGAAGGTGACGCGCCAGCAGGCGAAGAGGAAGCAGCACCTGAACAGCCAAAAGCTGAAGAGAAGACAGAAGAGACAGTCCAAGCTGACGTGAAAGAAGACGGCCCGCGTGAAGTCCAACTTCACAAATCGGAGCGCGTCATCGCAATGCCTTCAATTCGCAAGTACGCTCGTGAAAAAGGCGTCGACATCCGTGAAGTCAAAGGTTCTGGCGATAACGGCCGCGTCTTGAAAGAAGACATCGATGCGTTTGCAAACGGTGAAGCACCAGCAGCAGAAGCTACAACAGAGAAAACAGAATCTGTAGCTCCAGCAGCGGCTGCGAAAACGGAAATCAAGCCTTACGAGTCAGCTACACCTGAACTCGAAACGCGCGAGAAGATCCGTGGTATCCGTAAAGCGATCTCGAAAGCAATGGTCAACTCGAAACACACGGCTCCACACGTTACACTCATGGACGAAGTCGACGTCACGAAACTTGTCGCACTCCGTAAAGAGTTCAAACAAGTCGCGGCTGACCAAGGCGTGAAACTCACGTACTTGCCGTTCGTCGTCAAAGCATTGACTGCTGCAGCGAAAGCTTACCCAGCGATCAACGCGTCAATCGACGATGTGAACGAAGAAATCGTCTACAAAAACTACTACAACATCGGTATCGCTGCTGACACGGACAACGGCCTCGTCGTTCCTGTCGTCAAAGATGCGGACCGTAAATCAATCTACGCACTTGCTACAAACATCAATGAGCTTGCCGGTAAAGCACGTGAAGGCAAACTTGCTGGGGACGACATGAAAGGCGGATCGATCACGATCACAAACATCGGTTCTGCTGGTGGACAATGGTTCACACCTGTCATCAACCACCCAGAAGTTGCGATTCTCGGTATCGGCCGCATCGCTGAAAAAGCTGTCGTGAAAGACGGCGAGATCGTCGCAGCACCTGTGCTCGCACTCTCATTCAGCTTTGACCACCGCCTCATCGACGGTGCGACTGCGCAAAACGCTCTCAACATGGTGAAACGTTTGCTTCAAGATCCAGCACTTCTAATGATGGAGGGATAAGAACATGGTAGTAGGAGAATTCGCACAAGAAACTGATTTGCTTGTCATCGGCGCCGGTCCTGGTGGATACGTCGCAGCCATTCGTGGTGCTCAGCTCGGACTTAAAGTCACGATCGTTGAGAAAGGAAACTTCGGCGGTGTCTGCTTGAACGTCGGTTGTATCCCGTCAAAAGCGTTGATCACGGCTGGTCATAACTTCCAGCACGCAAAAGGTCACTCGTCAATGGGGATCACATCTGACAACGTTTCAGTCGACTTCACGAAAGTCCAAGATTGGAAACAATCGGTCGTCAACAAATTGACGGGCGGCGTCAAAGGTCTTCTTAAAGGCAACAAGATTGAAATCGTTCAAGGGGAAGCGTTCTTCGCATCTGAAGACACAGTTCGTGTCATCACAGAAGACAGCTCGACTCCTTACAAATTCAAAAAAGCGATCATCGCGACTGGTTCGACTCCGATCGAGATCCCTTCGTTTAAATGGTCAAAACGCGTCCTTTCTTCAACTGGCGCATTGGCGCTTTCTGAAGTACCGAAGAAACTTGTCGTCATCGGCGGCGGGTACATCGGTATGGAGCTCGGTACGGCATATGCGAACTTCGACACAGAAGTTGTTGTCGTTGAAGGCGCAAGCGACATCTTGTCTGGCTTCGAGCCGCAAATGACGCAAATCGTCAAGAAGAAGCTCAAACAAAAAGGGAACGTCACAATTCACACGAACGCACTTGCAAAAGGCGTCGAAGAAACAGAAGACGGCGTGACTGTTAAGTTTGAAGTGAACGGCGAAGAGCAGTCTGTTGAAGCGGACTACGTCCTCGTCACAGTCGGCCGTCGTCCGAACACTGGCGACATCGGTCTCGAGAACGCGGAAGTGAAAGTCAGCGACCGCGGCATCATCGAAATCGATGACCAGTGCAAAACGTCGAACGAAAACATCTACGCGATCGGCGACATCGTTCCAGGACCACCGCTCGCGCACAAAGCTTCATACGAAGCGAAAGTCGCAGCGGAGGCAGCTGCCGGTAAGCCAGCTTACCTCGACTACTCAGCAATCCCAGCGGTCGTCTTCACTGATCCTGAACTTGCGACAGTCGGTTACACTGAGCCGCTCGCGAAAGAAGAAGGACTTGAGATCACAGTATCGAAATTCCCATTCGCAGCGAACGGTCGTGCTCTCGCACTCGACGAGCCAGACGGCTTCATGAAGCTCATCACGCGTAAAGAGGACGGTCTCTTGATCGGTGCTCAAATCGCGGGAACTGGCGCTTCTGATATGATCGCTGAGCTTGGTCTCGCCATCGAGGCAGGTATGACGGCCGAAGATATCGCGCTTACAATCCACGCTCACCCATCACTCGGTGAGATGGCAATGGAAGCGGCAGAAATCGCAATGGGTATGCCAATCCACGTCGTTAAATAAGAACGAAAAAATCTCTCGCTATTCGTAGCGAGAGATTTTTTTAATGTAATGGACGGTGCGCTCAACTTCTCGAAACCCGACACGTTCGTGAAACTGCTGGCTGCCCGTATTGTCGATTTCAGTGTCCGACGCGAGTTCGCTACATCCGTGTGACAATGCGTACACCGCTGCCGTCTCGATCAGTTTCGTGGCCACGTCATTGTCTCGTTCCGGACCGACGACGTAAATGCCTTCGATGAACGCTGTCGGTTCATCGGTCGCGCCGGGCACGTAATCATAGCGAAAACTCATTTGGCAAAATCCGATCGGCTCGTCGGTGACGGCGAGGAAATATCGCATCTTGTCGGAGCGGAGGCCGAGTCGGACTTCAGCCGACAGTTCGGCAACGGACGCGCCCGGCCAAAGTTTGTGCATCAAATGGACTAGTGTTTGTACGTCTCGTGACGTCGCCGTTTTGATTTGCATCACGCAACCTCCTTTTAGGTTTCATACCCAAGTATAAAGGAAAAATATATAGAGATGTTAGAAAGGAGGGACTACTCATGGCGTTCGATGAAGAGTTATTATATACTGTCTCCGAAACGAGCCGGGTTCGCTTCACTGGTATTGAGACGGAAATGTCACGCTACGATTTCGGTTTTGTCTATACACATCAATTTATGGGGAAAGTACTCGTCGTCTGCATGCAGACCGGCCAATCCGCCCTTCTCGACATGCATGCGTTAGAAGAACCGAGACAGCTCTATCCGATGCTTGGCATCGCGTTACGTGATACCGATCATGTGGCCGAGTTTTTACGACTCTGTCTGGAAGAAAAAGATATCAATCATGATGAGGCCGAGAAATCTTCTCTTGAAAAAATGTAAGCGTTTTCTTATAATGGTAAGTAGGGGAAGCAATTCGATCATCATAAGCCACCTTTTCTTTTGATGACAACAAAGCGAGCCGGTCCATGGACCGGCTCGCTTTCGTGTTAACGGATTGCTTTCGTCTGCTGAATCACTTTGATCATTTGGAGTGATTCGTCTTCAAGTCCTTGGACCGGGAGACCCGCTTCGATGTTGGCGGTAATATAGTCGAGCGTCGAGGCCGTGATGAGCTCGCCTGGGATGATGATCGGGATTCCAGGAGGGTACACCATGATGAACTCGGCCGAGATTCGTCCGACAGCGTTCTCGAGCGGGATCGTCTCCGTCTCTTCATAGAACGCATCGCGCGGGCTGAGCGCGAGCGGAGGGATCTCTGGCAGCATGATCGACAACGAGTCGTTGCCAGACCGCTTGTACACCGAGACGACGTCGCGCATGCCGTCGATCAGTGCTTGGATCGTCGATTCGTCGTCAGCGCTCGTCACGATGAACAACACGTTGAGTAGATCAGACATCTCGACTTCGATACGGTGCGTCTCACGTAAATACTTCTCGACTTCAAACCCGGTGATTCCGAGTTCACGGACCGAGACGAGCACTTTTGTCTCATCGAGCGCGTACGTCGACTCAGAGTGGAGTTCGGTATGGCCGTAGACGGACAAGTGAGGCATCTCGTTGATAGCTGTACGAGCCGTTCGCGCGAGCGTCAAGGCACGTTCGTTCATCGCCTCACCTTTCGTCGCGAGCTGACGACGGGCCGCGTCGAGCGAGGCGAGGAGCAAGTAAGACGTCGAAGTCGTCGTGATCATCGACAGCATCGCGTGAATTCGTTCAGGTGAGATGAGACCACGGCGCACGTTCAAAATCGAACTGCCTGTCATCGAACCACCGAGCTTATGCACACTCGTCGCCGCGACGTCAGCGCCTGCCTGCATCGCTGAGAGCGGCAACTCGTCGTGGAACGGCAAATGGACGCCGTGCGCTTCGTCGACAAGTACTGGAACGTCCTGGGCATGGGCCACAGCGACAATTCGTTCGAGGTCGCCGGCGACGCCGAAATACGTCGGGTTGATGACGAGGACGGCTTTCGTATCCGGATGCAATTCGAGCGCACGCTCGACGGCGCTCGCCGTGATGCCGTGGGCGATGCCGTACGTCTCATCAAACTCCGGATGGATGAAGATCGGGTGGGCTCCTGTCAAAACGAGCGCCGACATGACAGACTTATGCACGTTGCGCGGGACGATAATCTTTTCGTTCGGTCCGACGACACCCATGATCATCGCCATGATGGCGCTTGACGTCCCTTGTACCGAGAAGAATGTCTCGTCGGCACGGAACGCGTCGGCGGCAAGTCGTTCCGCTTCAGCGATAGCTGCTTTCGGATGGTGCAAGTCATCGAGCGGTGCGATGTTGATCAAATCGATTTTGAGCGCGTTCTCGCCGATGAAGTCACGGAACTCCGGGTCCATCCCTTTTCCGCCTTTATGGCCGGGAATGTGGAATGCGATCGGGTTCGTGTCGACGTGCGTGAGCAACGTGTCAAACAACGGTGTCTCGAGCTGTGTGGCAGCTTTCAATTTCAATAGTGAGCCCTCCTTGGAATCAGTTTGTAGGTGAGGTCGGTCAATAAAATCAAACTATATGTCTTTCCCCAATTGGCGTTTAGGAACTAGTGATAAAAATGATGCAACAAAAAAACTATAGAGATTTCCAACCCAACTTGCAATAGTTTTTTTTGTTGATACAATGGGTGTCGAGGTGAACAATATGCAAATCAATTATCCGATCAATCCAGACTGGACGACAGAAGAGCTTATCGACGTCGTCGAGTTCTACAATCAAGTCGCACTCGCGAATGAAGGTGGCGTCGAACGGGAGGCATTTTTAGACGCGTATCGGTCGTTCAAACAAATCGTGACGTCGAAGTCCGAGGAAAAACAATTGAGTGCGGTACACGATGAACAGACCGGATACTCAACCTATCGTACGGTCCAAGCGGCATTAAAATCAAATACGAAGATTTTAAAAGTGTGAGTGTAGAAAGTGTGAGGAGACGGAACCGTTTTCTCATGCTTTTTTTTGTTAAATCCTGCAGAAATAGGGTACATATCACTAACAGTTAATTCAGGTTTAGGACTGGTTGAAGTGGGAATATACTCACTAAGATAAAAAATTCAAAATAGTCAGACAATTCTCTTTCTTTTTTGAATCTCATCTGATATACTCAATTCAACTCACTAAACCGTAACTTGTAGCCCAACTAAAGGAGTGTGGCATCTCATGAAACAAGTGATCGAGGCATTCAAAAGAAAAGACGCAGAAAAAAGAATTCCGGTGCTGCGCTTAGAGATTGATTACGAATTGGCAACGCTCTTCGATGCGATGGCGTCACAAGATGATGCCACTGTCCAGGCTAGCAAGCATCGGTTAGAGAAGTACCGCCAAGAACTTTTGCGTCTCGAAGCCTGACCCACAAACACCCATTCAACCAGTATTCCATGCGAATACTGGTTTTTGTTTGGTACAATACATCTAGAGGTGATTATCATGCTGGAATGGTTTGCAATCGACTTGATCAAACAAGCGGGAGAATACATTCGACTTCAAATCGATGAGAGTTATCGCATCGAACGAAAGACAGGGAAAGGCGACTTAGTGACGGAAATTGACCGCGCTGTCGAACAGTTGATCGTCGATCGGATCCGTGAAGCGTATCCCGACCATCGCATCGTCGGAGAAGAAGGTATTTCCACCGAGCCGGACGACTTGAAGGGGACGGTCTGGTTCGTCGACCCGATTGACGGAACGCTCAATTTCATCCATCAAAAACGGATGTTCGCGATCTCGGTGGCGGTCATGGTCGATGAAGTCATCGAATATGGTTTCGTATACGACGTCATGGCCGACGAGCTGTTCGTCGCTCGTCGTGGTCATGGGGCGACGTTGAACGGCAGAAAACTGACGACCATTCATGAGCATCACGTCCGCGATGCTTTCCTTAGCATGAATGCGACGTGGGTCACACCGAATCAACAAATCGCACCAGAAATCCTCGCGCCCATCGTGCGCGACTCGGTCGGTACACGAGCGCACGGGGCGGCCTCGCTCGAACTCGCCTGGCTCGCCGCTGGTCGTGTCGATGGATATATTACGATGCGAAATATGCCATGGGACTATGCGGCGGGAAAACTGCTCGTCGAAGAGGTCGGGGGACGGGTCGTCTCCTTATATGGGGAGCCGGTCCGCTATGATGGCAAGACGTCGGTGCTCGCCGGCAGCGAGACGTTCGTCAAGGATGTCGTCAAACATTACGTCATCGCCAAAGGGGCCGCTCTAGAAGCGAGACCGGACTTGACGGTAACGTCGAATGAATCGTATGACCGTGTGCGCGACTTGCTCGTGTTGGCGAACCCTCACGAAGAAATGGTGCGGGAACAGTACGAGACGGGCAAGACGTACGAGGCGATGCTCGGGGGAGAGCTCGTCGGGGCTTATATGCTCGTCCGGCGGAACGACGACTTGATTGAGCTCGTCAATATCGCCGTCAAACCCGATCGCCAAAATCAAACGATCGGACAACGAATGCTTCAAGACGCAATCCGTCGGGCCGAACAGACGGGAGCACGGCACATGCTCGTCTGTACCGGCAATTCGAGCATCGTTCAACTTCGATTTTATCAACAAGCCGGTTTCCGTTTTGACTCCGTCGAGCGGGACTACTTCCCGAACCATGGCTACGCAGCGCTCGAAGAAGATGGCCTGCCGTTACGGGACCGCATCTGCCTGACTCGTGAACTGTAAAACAAAGGCCCGGGCGACGTTGCCCGAGCCTTTGTTTTATGGACGTCGATCTGTGAGGATACGGCGACGCAAGTTGATTCCAAATACAGTGGCGACCGCACTTAAAGCGAGACTACCGATAATGATGGCGGCACTTCCTTCGGCGACGCCGACGCCGATGCCGACAAAACCGGCAACGACAGCGATGGCGATGAGTACGAACATGGCTTGCATGGAGATTCCCCCTTTTTTCTATTCTTCTCTATTGTATGCAAAAAGACTGCAAATGGAAACGGTAACAGGCAATATCACTCGACAAAGGTAGTAGAACGTGTGCTATACTCTTTAAGTTGAATAAAAGATGAAACTTTTTTAAATAAGAGAGGACTAACTACATGAACGTAAGAACAAACCTTCGGAACGTCGCGATCATCGCCCACGTTGACCACGGTAAAACAACGCTAGTCGATGAATTGTTGAAACAGTCTGGTACATTCCGGACGAATGAAATGGTCGCAGAACGCGCCATGGACTCGAACGATATCGAACGTGAGCGCGGAATCACGATTCTCGCGAAAAACACGGCAATCGATTATAAAGACACGCGCATCAACATCGTTGATACGCCAGGTCACGCCGATTTCGGTGGAGAAGTAGAGCGAATCATGCGTATGGTTGACGGCGTAATCCTCGTCGTCGATGCACGTGAAGGTTGCATGCCGCAAACACGTTTCGTATTGAAGAAAGCACTCGACCAAGGTCTCCGTCCAATCGTTGTCGTTAACAAAATCGACAAGCCGATGGTCCGCCCACTCGACGTTGTCGACGAAGTCGTCGACTTGTTGATCGACCTTGGAGCAGATGAAGATCAACTTGAATTCCCTGTCGTCTACACGTCAGCAGTCAGCGGTTCAAGTTCGTTCGATCCTGATCCAGAGAAGCAAGAAGAAACGATCACGTACGTGCTCGATACAATCCTTGAGAACACACCAGCGCCAATCGATAACTCGGATGAGCCGCTTCAGTTCCAAGTGACGATGCTCGACTACGACAACTACCTCGGTCGAATCGGTGTTGGCCGCGTGTTCCGTGGAAAAATCAAAGTCGGCGAGTCAGTGTCACTTTGCAAAACGGACGGATCAATCAAACAACTTCGTGTCACGAAATTGTTCGGTTACTTCGGCCTTAAGCGTGTTGAAATCGAAGAAGCTAAAGCGGGTGACTTGATCGCCATCGCCGGGATGGAAGACATCAACGTTGGTGAAACGGTCACGCCGGTCGGTAAAGAAGAGCCACTTCCGCTCCTTCGCATCGACGAGCCGACGCTTCAAATGCGTTTCATGACAAACAACTCACCGTTCGCAGGACGCGAAGGCGATTTCGTGACAGCACGTAAAATCGAAGAGCGTTTGATGAAACAACTGGAGACGGACGTTTCACTCCGTGTCGAAAATACAGATTCACCTGACCAATGGGTCGTTTCAGGACGCGGTGAGCTTCACCTCGGGATCTTGATCGAAAACATGCGTCGTGAAGGCTACGAGCTTCAAGTTTCGAAACCACAAGTTATCATCCGTGAAGACGAAGATGGTACGAAAATCGAGCCGTTCGAACGCGTCATCATCGACGTGCCGGAAGAGTACACTGGTTCAGTCATGGAATCGATCGGTCTCCGTAAAGGTGAACTTGCGAACATGAACACGAACGACAACGGTCAGACGCGTATGGAATTCATCGTTCCTTCACGTGGTCTCATCGGATACCGTAACGAATTCTTGTCAGCGACACGCGGATACGGAATCTTGAACCACACGTTCGAAGAGTACCGTCCGTTCATCTCTGCTGATATCGGTGGCCGCCGCAGTGGAGTCATGGTTTGTATCGAGCCTGGTAAGTCAACGGCTTACTCGATCGGTGCCCTTGAAGACCGTGGGACGATCTTCATCGAGCCAGGTACGGACGTTTACGAGGGAATGATCATCGGTGAATGCAACCGTGACGTCGATCTCGCAATCAACGCCGTCAAAGGGAAACAATTGACGAACATGCGCGCGTCTTCTAAAGACTCGACTCAAGTGTTGAAGCGCCCACGCGTCTTCTCACTTGAAGAATCACTCACGTTCTTGAACGATGACGAGTACTGTGAAATCACACCGGAGTCGATTCGTCTCCGTAAAAAAGTCTTGAACAAGAACGAACGTGAGAAAGCAGACAAGCGTCGTAAACTTGGTAAAGAATAAGTGACAAAGGGAGCGCCTAGGCGTTCCCTTTTGTTTTGGATAGTGTAGAATGAATGTGTATGAATTGAAGGGGGATTATCAGCTTGAAAGCTTCTCAAACGATGGACATCACACAAATTGACGTACCGTGGATCGCCTCGCTGTTAGGGGTCGGCACTGACCCGAATGATCTGTCAGTCGGGTTCAACGCGTTGATCATCACGGTCATTGTTTTGACGATCCTTGTGTTCAAACTAGGTTTTGCGAAACAGTTGACGTGGTGGAAGTCACTCGTCGTCTATACGTTGCTCGCACTTGGGGCCGGCACGATGGCGCTCGTCTTCTTCACATGGCCGATTCCAGAAGTGCTCGCCGTCATGGCCGTCGTCTTGGCGATCTATCGCGGACGCCTCTGGTGGAACCGCCGCCAAGGCATCGAATCACATTAAAAAATGGACGTCCCGCAAGTGCGGGGCGTCCATTTTTGGTTACCATCTCCGCTTTTGGCGGAACGACGGATATAAGTTGAAGTGACCGGTCGCATTCCGCTCTGCCGTTCGTTCGGAAATACGTTCTTGGCACGTTTGGCACATATACGTTTTGGCCGGTTTGTTGCGAAGTCGTTTCGCTTCGAACGACCACGAGTCAATCGTTTCGACTTTGTCACAAAGAGAGCACTTTACGCGCATGGTCTCACCTTCCTCTTTCTTGATTATAGCATGATTTCACGATAGAAAAGCAGGGAATGAATGAGGTAAGGGCGAAAGCAATTCATATACCCGTGGAGGAGGGGAGTGTATGGCAAGTAAAGCGATGTTTGAGTTGTCTGACGCGCAACAGAATGCCTTGAACGATATGCCGTTATCGATTTTAGTCGCGTTCGACGAAGCGAAGCGATGGCCGACGACACATGCCATCAGTTGGGTGCAGGCCCCGACGCGACAGACGATTCGGTTCGCCCTGACGAAGAATTCACATTTGATCACGCTATTGCGACAAGAAAAAACAGCGAGTCTCGTCTTTATCGAAGACGGCTCGGCGTACAATGCGTCGTTATCTCCGGTCGCCGAATTTGAACCCGGTGTCGTGCCGGCGCTACACCTTCGCTTTTTTGAAGGCCGTGTCGAAGAAGTCCGAAACATCTCATTCTACGGTGCGACGTTCGGACAACCCGAAATCGTCAAGACGTACGATGCAGAAGCAGCAGAAAAGTTGGACCGTGAAGTCAAGGCAAGCTTGAACTCTTGATCACCAACAATTTGCGAGGGGCGGCAAAGTCTATGAAAAAAACATATGTGCTCGATACGAACGTACTGCTACACGACCCGTTATCATTATTCCAATTTGATGAGCACGATGTCGTCATCCCGGCGATCGTCTTAGAAGAGCTCGACGGGAAGAAACGCAACATGGACGAGGTCGGACGTAACGCCCGAGAGACGGCGCGTGTCCTTGACCAACTCCGGACGAGCGGTAAACTCCATGACGGGGTGCCGCTTGAGAACGGCGGCCGGTTGTTCGTCGAGATCGGCCATGAGCATACGGTCGACTTCCCGTTCGACGTTATGACGAACGACAACCGTATCTTGACCGTCGCGCTTGGATTAATGAAACAATATGAGCACGACCATAACCGTAAAGTCGTCGTCGTCTCGAAAGATATACTCGTCCGTGTCAAAGCAGACGCCATCGGGATCGAGGCCGAGGACTATTTGACGGACCACATCGTCGATACGACAAACCTTTATGCCGGCTACCGGGAGTTCGAGGTCGACCAGTCGATCATCGATGAATTTTATCAACTCCGGCAACTCCCGGTGTCGACGTTGTCTAAAAATCCGCTCTACCCGAACTCGTTCGTCGTCTTGAAAAGCAACGTCTCGAAAGCGAGCGCGCTCGCTGTCGTTGACGCGTTGCAACCGATCGTCCGGCCGTTGTCGCTCGACGCCGAGCACGTCTGGGGCATCCATCCTCGAAACGTTCAGCAGCGGATGGCGCTCGATTTGTTGCTCCGTGACGATATCCCGTTCGTGACGCTTCTCGGCAAGGCGGGGACCGGAAAGACGTTGCTCGCGCTCGCGGCCGGTCTGTCGCTCGTCGAAGACGAGCATCGCTTCAACAAGCTCGTCGTCGCCCGGCCGGTCGTCCCGATGGGCAATGACATCGGCTACTTGCCGGGTGAGATGGAAGAAAAATTGCGGCCTTGGATGCAACCGATTTATGACAATTTAGAGTTTCTGTTCAACGCCAACTCAAAAGATGAACTCGGCAACATTTTGGCCGGCATCAAGTCGATTCAGCTCGAGGCGCTCACATACATTCGCGGGCGCAGCATGCCGGATCAGTTCATCATCATCGATGAAGCGCAAAACTTAACGAAACATGAAATCAAGACGATTTTGACCCGGGTCGGGGAGAACTCGAAAATCGTGCTCGTCGGGGACCCGTATCAAATCGACCATCCGTACTTGGATGAGTATTCGAACGGGTTGACGTACGCGGTCGAACGATTCAAAGGACAGAACGTGTTCGGTCACGTCCAACTCATCAAAGGAGAGCGTTCCTCGCTCGCCCGGTTGGCCGCCGACTTATTATAAAGAAAAACGCCGAGCGGCTGCTCGGCGTTTATTTAGGTTTCGGATGCAACACTTGAACGTTCGATTTTTCTAAAAAGGCGTTCGTGAGCATGATAAGCCCGGTCACGACGAACAGTGCCGAAAATCCGAAATGGACGACGATTTGGGAACCGAACAGCGGACCGAGCAGGTTGCCCATGAACTGGGCCGACTGGTTATACGAGAAGATCCGGCCCGTCGCGTAGCTAGGTGTATGTTGACGCAGGAGCGACTGCACCGATGGCATGAGGGCGGCGGTCGCAAAACCGAGGCCGAACCGGAGCAAGACGAGCTGAGTCGTCGACGTCACGAACGCTTGCGGGATCAGCAACGTGCTATAGATGATGAGCGCCCAAAACAAGATTCGTTCCGCCCCGAAGCGGTCGGACAGTTGACCGAGCCGCGGGGCTGAGACGAGCGCGGCGACGCCTGGGGCCGAGGCGACGAGACCCGCAAGGAAAGCGAGCGATGTCGTGTACGGATTCAGTTCACGAACGTAAAGCGTCAACAGCGGTCCGATCGACTGTGTCGAGAACGTGATTAAAAATGTCGTCAAAAACAAGCTGAGGATGAGCTGGGGATGGCGGACCGAACGAATGATCGACTTCGTTGAATCGAGTCGTTCGCGCGCCACCGGAACGAAATCCTCTTTGATGAACAAGAGTGTGATCAAGAACGTCACAAAGAGTGCGCTCCCGGTAAAGAGAAAAACGGATCGAAGCCCAATCCAGTCAGCGAGTAATCCTCCAATCAATGGACCGAGGAGGCCACCGGTAATGCTACCGGTCGACAAGGTGCCGAGCGCCCAGCCACTTTTCTCTTTTGGTGTTTGTGAGACGACGAGCGTGATCCCGGCTGAGATGAAGCCGGAGACGGCGCCCATGACGAGCCGGAGCCCGACGAGTTGGTAAACGTCTTGGACGAAGCTGATGAGCGTCATGACGACGGCCATTCCGAGGCTGGCCCGAATGAGCATGAGCTTGCGGCCTTTTTGATCAGCGAGGCGACCCCAAAGCGGGGAGACGAGAGCGGCGACGAGGAACGTGGCCCCGAATGCGATCGCCGACCACGTGACGACGTGGTCGGGGTCGGTCACGCCGAGCTGTTCGATAAAGAGCGGCAAGAACGGCAACACGAGGCTCATCGAGGCTGCCGTCAAAAAGCTCCCGAGCCAAACGATCATTAAATTCTTTTTCCACAGTGGCACGGTAAGCGTCACTTCCTTTCTAGTAATCTACATAGGGTATATCTTACACTTTATGAAGTAAAAAGTCGAAAAAAAGAGAAGGCCGAGGCCTTCTCAAATCTCATTCCGGACGACGATATGGTCGACGGCACGGATGCATTGATTGTCATACAGTACATAGACCGGACCGTCGGCGAGCACTTTTCCATCTTTTGAGAACTGCAAGTACACGAGTGGCGCGTCAACGAGTGGAATTGTCAACGTCGTCTCCCCGTAAAAGCTGACGTGCGTCGCCGAGGCGAGCGGTTCTGCGTTTTTCAGGAACGGGGCGAACGGCATCGCGAACGAATCGCGAAGTGCCGCATCTTTATCAGCCCGTGACATCGGTTTGTTATGATCGACACGTGTTCCTTGCGTCAAACCGTCGTCCCATGCTTTCCCCATCTTGGCATAGTAGGCGTCATTGTCGTTCTCGGTTTCCCGATCGAGCTCGTCGACGTTTCGTTTCCGGTCGTCGAAAATCCAGACGGTCGGGTCGATCGTCAGTGCGTGACGAACGGCTCCATCTAGCGGAAAAATCATTGGTATTCCCCCTTTACTCACGATACACTGTACATTATACAAGTTTTACAATGAAAAAGGGAACATGCGAGAAACTCGCTTCGAATCTAGACTGTTCATTGAATTATGATGAAATATAATGTACAGTTGAGTTATGACAAACAGTCTGTCATTGTACGGAGGAGGGGTCGTAGTGGCGACAAATTTGGCTGCAGTCCAGCGGGAGCAAGCGCTTCAATTACTTGAGGCCGATGCTGAAAAAATCCGTTGTCTAATCGAAGTGCAGTTAGAAAACCTAAAAATGCCGAAGTGCCCGCTTTATGAAGAGGTGCTTGATACACATATGTTCGGTCTATCACGCCAAATCGATTTCGCGGTCCGTCTCGGACTCATTTCAGACATTGAAGGTAAGGGACTGCTCGATTCATTGGAACACAAGCTATCTGCACTAGCGGAAGCTTCAGAATTATGAACCTTATACTCAAACTGTGCAAGCGGCGCTGTTTGAGTATTTTTTTATAACAGGTTGCGGATTGCTGTACATAAGGAAGTGAAAAGATGAAAACGAGATTTCAGTATTTTGATTTTACGTTGTTTATCGCCGTACTCATGCTCGTCGGGCTCAGCTCGGTCATGATTTACAGTGCGAGCGTATGGAATCGTGGGGACTATGCGAACAGCAGCCTGTTCTACCGACAGCTCATCTATGTCGGGATTGGGATTTTCGCCTATTTGATCGCGACAATGTTCCGCTACGAAAATTTCCGCAAAACCCACATCTTGTACGGGCTCTATTTTGTGACGGTCGTGCTCTTGTTCGTGACGTGGGCGATGCCGCCGCTTAACGGCGCAAGAGCCTGGCTCGTCGTCGGCGGATTCACGATGCAACCGGTCGAGATCGCCAAGTTCGCGCTCATCTTGCTCTTGGCGAACTATTATCACCAACTGTGGAACGATGAATTGAAAGGATTGCCTGGACGGATCGGACGGGCGGCCATCGTGAAGAAAGGGTGGCGGGCCCAAGTCGGGGCATTCTTCTTGATCCCATCGATCTATTTCTTTCTCCCATACGCCATCGCCATCAACGGCCAGCCGGACCACGGTGGGTTATTCGTCCTCGGAGCGATCATGTTCATGATTTGGCTCGCAGTCGGTGCGCCGCTACGTATCATCGTCCCGGCGATCCTTGCCGGAATCGGGTTCGTGTACGTGATGTACACATTCTTCTTCACAGAGAATCAAGTCAGTCGAATCAATGTCGTGTTTAACCCGTTCATGGACCCGGAAGGATACGGGCATCAGCTGCTCATGTCCATCATCTCCATCGTCCATGGCGGATTGACCGGTGTCGGACTCGGGAATAGTTATCAGAAATACGGATACTTACCTGAACCGGAGACGGATTACATCATGTCCATCATCGCTGAAGAATTAGGCTTTATCGGCGTTCTCGTCGTGCTCGCTTTGCTCTTCTTCATCGCGTTTCGCGCCATCAACATCGCCAACCATACGGACAATCACTTCGCGATGTTCGTCTCGTTCGGTATCGCGGCCCAATTGATGGTGCAAACCGCCATCAACATCGGGGCGATGTCGGGTTGGTTCCCTGGGACAGGGGTGACGCTCCCACTCGTCAGTTACGGCGGGACATCGCTCGTCATGACGATGGGTATACTCGGCGTGCTCAGTAGCATCTCGATGCGAAATCGGCACCGGGAAGCGACGAGACGCGCTGAAGTCCGGGAGAAGTCAGAAGAAAATGTTCAAAGTTCATCTTTGCATGTCGTAAGGTAATTCTTGTAGACCACTACTAAAATGGGGGGATTTAGTTTGAAACCAATTACTAAGTTGCTTGTAGCCAACCGAGGCGAGATTGCCATCCGAGTATTCCGGGCGGCCTCAGAATTAGGGATGCGCACGGTCGCTGTCTATTCACAGGAAGATAGCGGGTCATTGCACCGTTTTAAAGCCGATGAGGCGTATTTGATCGGGCTCGATAAAAAGCCGATCGATGCGTATCTCGACATCGAAGACGTCATCCGGATTGCGAAACAGTCGGGGGCTGACGCGATCCATCCAGGATACGGATTCTTATCGGAAAACATTGACCTCGCCCGTCGCTGCCGCGAAGAAGGGATCATCTTCGTCGGTCCGAACGAATCGCATTTGCATGCGTTCGGGGACAAAGTCCGGGCGCGCCAAAGCGCGATCGCGGCCGGTCTTCCGGTCATCCCGGGATCTAACGGTCCGCTCACGTCTTACGAGGACGCGCTTGCCTTCGCGAACGAGCACGGTTTCCCGCTCATGGTCAAAGCCTCAATGGGGGGCGGCGGACGCGGGATGCGCGTCATCCGTTCAGAAGCTGAAATGAAAGATTTGATCGAGCGGGCCAAGTCAGAAGCGAAGCAAGCGTTCGGATCAGACGAAGTGTACATAGAAAAACTGGTCGAACGTCCGAAGCATATCGAAGTGCAAATTCTCGGGGACGACCACGGCAACATCATTCATTTGTTCGAGCGTGACTGCTCGGTCCAACGTCGTCACCAAAAAGTCGTCGAAGTCGCACCGTGTGTGACGTTGTCGGAACAGTCGCGGCAAGCGATCTGTGAGGCGGCGGTCCAACTGATGCGTCACGTCGGCTACATTAACGCCGGTACGGTCGAATTCCTCGTCACGGAAGACGAGTCGTTCTATTTCATCGAGGTCAACCCGCGTGTCCAAGTCGAGCATACGATCACCGAGATGGTGACCGGGTTCGATATCGTTCAAACGCAACTTATGATCGCGCAAGGGGAGTCGCTTCACGGCGACGTCATCCACATGCCGAAACAAGAAGACATCAAATTGCTCGGTTACGCGATTCAGTCCCGTGTCACGTCGGAAGACCCGGCCAACAACTTCATGCCGGACACAGGGAAGATCATGGCGTACCGTTCACCAGGCGGCTTCGGTGTCCGACTTGACGGCGGGAACGCTTACGTCGGATCCGAGATTTCACCATACTACGATTCGCTCCTCGTCAAATTGTCGACGCACGGGATGACGTTTGAACAGGCGGCAGCGAAGATGGTCCGTAACTTGAACGAGTTCCGGATCCGTGGCATCAAGACGAACATCCCGTTTTTGATCAACGTCATGAAACATCAGAATTTCATTAGCGGCGATTACAACACGTCGTTCATCGATGAGACACCGGAACTGTTCGTCTTCCCGAAACGGAAAGACCGCGGGACGAAACTTCTGAACTATATCGGGGACGTCACCGTGAACGGCTTCCCAGGCGTCGGTTTGAAAGACAAGCCGATCAGCCGCTCGGTCCGCATCCCGCACGACCTCCCCGCCGAGGCGAAACCGGGAACGAAACAAATTTTGACGGAGCTCGGTCCGGACGGTCTTGCCGATTGGATCAAACGTCAGCCGGAGCTTCTCTTGACCGATACGACAATGCGTGACGCCCACCAGTCGCTGCTCGCGACACGGATGCGGACGCAAGACATTTTGAACATCGCCGAACCGACGAGCAAGCTCATGCCGGAGCTGTTCTCGGTCGAAGCGTGGGGCGGGGCGACGTTTGACGTCGCGTATCGCTTCTTGTCAGAAGACCCGTGGGTCCGACTCATGCGTCTCCGTGAGAAGATGCCGAACGTGTTGATTCAAATGCTCTTACGCGGCGCGAACGCCGTCGGCTATAAAAACTACGCGGACAACGTCATCGAGAAGTTTGTCCATGAAGCGGCATACGCCGGTGTCGACGTGTTCCGTATTTTCGACAGCTTGAACAACATCGAATCGATTCAACTCGCCATCGATGCGACACTGCCGACCGGGAAAGTCGCCGAGGCCGCCATCTGTTATACGGGCGACCTATATGACGGCAGCCGTCCGAAGTATCATTTGCCGTACTATGTCGACTTGGCGAAACAACTCGAGGCGAGCGGGGCCCATATTCTAGCGATCAAAGATATGGCCGGTCTGCTCAAGCCGGAATCCGCGTACGCACTCGTCTCGGCGTTAAAAGACGCCGTTGACTTACCGATCCACTTGCATACGCACGACGCTTCGGGGAACGGGATCTTCACGTACGCCCGGGCGACGGATGCGGGCGTCGATATCGTCGACGTCGCGGCGAGCTCGATGTCTGGCATGACGTCACAACCTTCGGGCGGCAGTTTGATTTATGCGCTCGACCACCACGAACGCCAGCCGAAAGTCGATGTGAAGCATTATGAGGTCATCAGCGACTACTGGCAAGACGTGCGTCACAACTACGAGCCGTTCGAGAGCGACATGCGCGCGCCGCACCCATCGGTGTATGAGCATGAGATGCCGGGTGGCCAGTATTCGAACTTGCAACAACAAGCGAAAGCGGTCGGTCTTGGCGACCGTTGGGGCGAAGTGAAGGCGATGTACGCCCGCGTCAACATGTTGTTCGGCGATATCGTCAAAGTGACGCCGTCGTCGAAAGTCGTCGGGGACATGGCACTCTTCATGGTCCAACACGATTTGACGGAGCAAGATGTCGTCACGCGCGGCCACCAGCTCGACTTCCCGGATTCGGTCGTCGAGATGATGCGCGGTGAACTCGGGACGCCTCCGGGCGGTTTCCCGGCTGATGTGCAACAAGCCATCTTGAAAGGTGAGGCACCGCTCGACGTCCGTCCAGGTAAACTGATCAAGCCGTACGACTTTGAAGCGGCACGGACCGAGTTGTTCGAGAAGTTCGAGCGTCCGGTCACGGACTTTGAGTTGCTCGCCCATGCGCTCTATCCGAAAGTGTACGACGATTACATTAAGCACACGAACACGTACGGTGATGTATCGGTGCTCGATACGTTGACGTTCTTCTATGGATTGAATGTCGGCGAGACGATCCAAGTCGAAATCGAGACTGGAAAGACGCTCATCATCAAACTCGTTCAAGTGAGCGCGGCGAACGAGGACGGCATCCGTCTCGTCTCGTATGAGATGAACGGGGTGCCGCGTGAAATCGAAATCAAAGACGTCAACGTGAAGTCGGCGACGACGAGCCGTCCGAAAGTGGACCGGTCGAACCCGAAACAAGTCGGTGCGTCAATGCCGGGGTCGGTGTTGAAAGTACTCGTCGAGCCAGGCAGCCGGGTTCACCGCGGTGAACAACTACTCGTCACCGAGGCGATGAAGATGGAGACGACGGTTCAAGCGGCGCAAGACGGAGAAATCAAAGCGATCCATATTAAAGAAGGCGACACACTCCAAAGTGACGACTTGTTAATCGAGTTTGTATAATGGGAAGAAGCATAGCAGAGCTATGCTTCTTTTTTAGATAGGGGAGAGAAATATGAGACGAGTATGTTGGTTCCGGTCAGACTTTCGACTGAGTGATAATCATATGTTACATCGGGTTTTGAAAGACACGGAGGAAGGGGACGAGGTGGTGTTCGTATTTTGGCTTAACCCGAAATACTGCGATCCGTTCGATACGCGGCATGACTATTACTTCTCGACGATGAAGCGTTTCATGGACGACTTAGAAGAGCACGGCCTCGGTCTTCGAGTGATTGTAGCCGAGACGGCGGAGGAGTTCGTCGATCAGCTCGGAGAGGTGGGTGCACTTTATTTTAACGCGGAGTATGTCGAACCGTTCAAACAACGGGACGACAACGTCATCGGGTCACTCGGGGACGACGTGCTCGTCGTCCGGTTGCTCGATCGCCATTTGTTCGCGCCGAACGCTTTCACAAAAAAAGATGGCGACCCGTACAAAGTGTATACACCGTTCAAAAAGGCAGCCTACGAAGAGATGCCGCCCAAACCGTATGAAGTGAATCGTGACCGTTTGAAACGACTCGTCACGACAAAAAACGAAGCCCCGTCTGAACTGAAGAAGCAGTTCGACCGCTGCGAACGGGAATGGAAAGCGCTCGGGGAGACGGCCGCGAAACGACGGCTGACCGACTTCGTGGACGAACGGATCAACCAGTATGACGAAGACCGCGATATCCCGTCCATCGCCGGGACGAGCCGATTGTCGCCGTATTTGCGGACCGGGGTATTGTCGATTCGGACCGTCGCCGACGCCGTATTGGCCGCACCGAAGTCAAAAGGACGTGACACGTACTACGATGAACTGTTGTGGCGCGAGTTCTACTATATGATCATGGTCCAATTCCCGGGCTTGAAAGACCGGCCGTTCAACGACAAGTATAAGCACCTCGACTGGGAGGACAACGAGGAACAGTTCGACCGTTGGTGCCGAGGCGAGACCGGCTATCCGATCGTCGATGCCGCGATGCGCCAATTGAACGAGACGGGGTGGATGCACAACCGGCTCCGCATGATTGTCGCCTCGTTCTTGTCGAAGCACCTCCTCATCGATTGGCGTAAAGGGGAGCGTTACTTTGAACGGAAGTTGATCGACTATGAGGCCGCCTCGAACGTTGGCGGTTGGCAATGGGCCGCCTCGGTCGGGACGGATGCCGTACCGTACTTCCGTATTTTCAATCCGACGATTCAATCGGAAAAGTTCGACAAAGACGGGACGTTCATCCGAAAGTTTGTGCCTGAGCTGGACCATCTCGACGCGAAGGCGATTCATTTTCCGGACGCGAGCGAGCGGGGTGGCTATACAGATCCGATTGTCGACCATAAGGCGGCACGAGCGCGGGCGCTCGAGCGCTTCAAAGAGGCCCAGTGAATAGAAAAGGACGACCTTCTAGAGACAGAAGGTCGTCCTTTTCTTTTAGCCCGATTAACCGATATCTCGCTGAGCGAGTCCGGCGCGCCGTGTACTCCGATACGCATGATACGCCAAATAGGAGATGATGCCGAAGTAGCAAGTGATCAAGAACGCGTGCAACAACGGGACGTACGTGGCGTGTCCCCCAAGGACGATCCACGCCCCGGTGCCGACTTGGAGCAAGATGAAGAATAAAGATGCCCACATGCCGCGTTCGACGAGACGGTTCGTCTCACGACGCGCTAAGTAAAGAACGTACAACGTGTAGAAGACGAGAAGAGCCGCCATGATGCGGTGGCCCATCTGCACCCATGATTCGAACGTCCATACTTCTTGCGCACAAATCGGCCAGCCGACGCAAGCGTACGTGGCGCCGAGGTGACGGACGTAAGCGCCCGTGTAGACGACGACCATCGTATAAATCGTCAGACCGTACAAATGAACCTTTAATTTTTCGGATACGGCTTTATGGACCCGTTCCCCTTCGAATAACAGAATCGTCAAGATGAGGAGAGACGCGAACGAGACGAGCGAGATCCCGAAATGGAGCGCGAGAATCGCGTCCGACTGTTGCCAGATGACGGCACCGGCGCCGATGATCGATTGGATCAACATGAAGATGAACGCGAGAAACGCGAACACTTTGACGTCGAACCGGTTTTTGACGACCGCGAACGTCCAGATCGTCAAGGCGATGATGAGTAAGCCCTCGATGCCGGACACGACCCGGTGGCTATATTCGATCATCGTCTCGACGCTCGGGTTTGTCGGGATCAGTTTCCCGTGACAGAGCGGCCAATCGGTGCCGCAACCGTCTCCCGAGTCAGTCTTCGTCACGGTTCCACCCATGATGAGGACGAGCATCATTCCGAGGGTGACAAACCCTGAGAAGAGTGCGAGTTTTTTATGCATTCGTTACCACCTGCTTTTGAGAAAAATCACAACAATTGCGCCTTGTCAGTTCTTATTTTTTTCGCCATACTTATTATACGGCTTTCGTTCCGAAAAACGAAACGGAAAAGCTTGCAATCGCTATCAAAATCGTTATTCTAGTATTAGTAAAGCGAATTTACTGTGATATTTATCACACGTTCGTCACAAAAAACTCGCTATTTTACAAGCATAAACGACGTATTCTTTTTAAAAATATGGTATCTTTGTTATGAGTTAGGTGTACTTTGCTTATATTGTGTTTTTTCTGTGAAAAGAATACGAGGATTTCGTGATTATGTGGGGGGGTCAGTATGACAAAAGTCAACCCAGGAATGATGGCAGAAGTAGAATATACAGAATCCGCCTCATTCCGTGACTATGTTGCTCTCGCAAAAATGGGAATCGTCCGCGCCAATCTTTTATTGGTGTTCGCCGGTTTCTTCGTGGCAGCAACATATCAGAGTGATACGCCGGTACTTTATTTATTTGAAGTCTGGCCACAGCTCTTATTAACTATGTTAGGCAGCGCACTCGTCATTTCCGGGAGTTGTTACCTAAACAACTTCGTGGACCGTGATATCGATTACTTGATGGGACGTACAGACGATCGACCGAGTGTCACCGGTAAGATTTCAGGAGAGCGCATCTTGCTCCTCGGATTGACGCAACTCGCGGTCGGGACATTCATGTTGTTGATCGTGTCGTATGTGGCAGCGGTATTCGGTTTAATCGGGGCATTTTTTTATGTCGTCATCTATACGATGTGGCTGAAACGGACACACACGTTGAACACGGTCGTCGGCAGCATCTCCGGAGCGGTCCCGCCGCTCATCGGTTGGGCAGCCATCGATCCCGCGCTTCACATTGATGCGTGGCTCATGTTCCTCGTCATGTTCTTGTGGCAACCGCCACACTTCCTCGCGCTCGCGATGCGACGTGTCGAAGAATATCGAGCGGCCGGCATTCCGATGCTGCCCGTCGTCAACGGTTTCGCCATTACGAAGCGCCAAATCATTTGGTGGATCGCGACGCTCATTCCGGCATCGCTCCTCTTTATGCACTACGGTACGGTCTACGTGATCATCGCGGCCGGTCTCGGGGGCTACTGGTTGTATCTCGGTTTAAAAGGATTTAAAGCCGAAGATGAGATCAAGTGGGCGAACAAAATGTTCTTCTTTTCATTAATTTATTTAGTCGTGTGGATTGTCGCACTCATGCTGACGGCACTGCCTTCGTCATGACGGCACTTTGATAGTCACACTCACTATATAGAAACCTTTGCACATCATTTTGGGAGAAAGTGGGGATTGTTGTGAAATCATTTAAGAAGCTTCTGTTTGGCATCGTCCCGATGATGATGTTCGCGATCTTATTATCAGGTTGCGGCGTTGAGGGATTGTCTGCATTGAAGCCGATGGGGGAAGGCGCTGAAATTCAGCTCCGGATCATTCTCATCAGTTTGGCAATCATGCTCTTCGTACTCGTCATCGTTACGGTCATTTATGTGTACGTCCTTCTAAAGTTCCGTCGGAAAGATGATTCGATTCCGAAGCAAGTCGAAGGAAGTAGCACGCTCGAATTGATTTGGACAGTCGTCCCGATCATTTTACTTATCATTCTCGCTGTACCGACGATCACGACGACCGTCGAGCTCGCGAAAGCGAAAGAAGCGAAAAAAGAAGAAGAAATCAACGTCACGGCGAATCTGTACTGGTGGGAGTTCGAATATCCGAACGCCGGTGTCGTCACAGGTCAAGAACTCGTTATCCCGACAGGCAAACGTGTCGGCATCAACTTGACGTCTAAAGATGTCATTCACTCGTTCTGGGTACCGGCCTTGTCTGGTAAGACGGATACGAACCCAGGACTCGACAATGAGATGTGGCTCCATGCGAACGAACCTGGTACGTTCTACGGAAAATGTGCCGAGCTCTGCGGTCCGTCACACGCCCTCATGGACTTCAAAGTCATCGCCCTCGACCAAGCTGATTACGATCAGTGGCTTGAGGACATGAAAGCGAAGCAAGATGAAGACGCGGAACGCCTCACAGCGAACAACGAAAACCTCACAGTCGGCGAAGCCGTTTACGTCGAGAGCTGCTTGAGCTGTCACGGGGGCGGGAAAGTCGCGCCGAGCTTGACGAACTATGGTGATCGCGAATGGTTGATCGGCTACCTCGAGAACAACGAGGAAGACTTGAAACAATGGATTCGTGACCCGCAAAGTTTGAAACAAGGCGCACTCATGCCTGGCTTCAGTGAAGGCCAAATCAGTGATGAAGAGTTAGACGCACTCGTTGACTTCTTGTACGATCAGAAGCTTGACTAACGGGAAAAGGGGGATTTCACGTGGCACAGACCACTGCATTGCAGCAACCGCGTAAATACAATGGCATCATGGATTGGATTACGACGGTTGACCACAAAAAGATCGGTATTTTGTATTTGTTCTCAGGGATTTTCTTCCTCCTTCTCGGTGGAATTGAAGCGTTACTCATTCGTTGGCAACTCGTTCGCCCGATGAACGACTTCGTCAGCGGTGAAGTGTTCAACCAGTTGATCACCATGCACGGGACGACGATGATCTTCCTAGCGGCGATGCCGATGCTATTCGGTTTCATGAACGCCGTCGTTCCGCTTCAAATCGGGGCGCGCGATGTCGCGTTCCCGTTCATTAACTCACTCGGTTTCTGGTTGTTCTTCTTCGGGGGAGTCATGCTCAACTTGAGCTGGTTCTTCGGAGCTGCACCGAACGCAGGGTGGACGGCTTACGCGCCGCTATCGACCCAGCCGGAAGCGACAGGTGTCGACTTCTACGCGCTCGGTCTTCAAATTTCAGGTTTTGGTTCACTTATGGCCGGGATCAACTTCCTCGTCACAATTTTGAACATGCGCGCACCAGGCATGAAGCTCATGCGGATGCCGCTCTTCACGTGGACGACGTTCGTCGCTTCGGCATTGATCGTCTTCGCGTTCCCGCCACTTACGGTCGGTTTGTTCATGTTGATGTTCGAGCGACTGTTCGGTGCCGTTTACTTCAACCCGGCGATGGGCGGTAACGTCATCATCTGGGAACACTTATTCTGGATTTTCGGTCACCCGGAAGTATACATCTTGATCTTACCGGCATTCGGTATTTTCTCGGAAATCATTCCGACGTTCGCGCGTAAACGCCTGTTCGGTTACACGACGATGGTATTCGCGACGATGCTTATCGGTTTCCTCGGATTCATGGTTTGGGTCCACCACATGTTCACGGTCGGTCTCGGACCGGTTGCCAACTCGATCTTTGCGGTCGCGACGATGGCAATCGCTGTCCCGACCGGGGTCAAAATTTTCAACTGGCTGTTCACGCTATGGGGCGGTCAAATCAAGTTCAACGTGGCGATGCTCTACTCGGTCGCGTTCATTCCTTCATTCCTCGTCGGAGGGATGACTGGGGTCATGCTCTCGGTCGCACCGGCTGACTACCAGTACCACGACAGTTACTTCGTCGTCGCCCACTTCCACTACGTTATCGTAGGTGGGGTCGTCTACGGCCTATTCGCTGGACTGTATTACTGGTTCCCGCTCATGTTCAACAAAGCGCTTTCTGAGAAGCTCGGATACTGGCAGTTCTGGTTGTTCTTTATCGGCTTCCACTTGACGTTCTTCCCGCAACACTTCCTCGGATTGTTCGGGATGCCACGCCGCGTCTTCACGTACCTTCCGAACCAAGGATTTGAGACGTTGAACTTGCTATCGACGATTGGAGCCTTCTTCATGGGTGTGTCGACGATCATCTTGCTCATCGCGGTCGTCAAGGCGTTCATGTCGAAAGAAATGGTCAAACCAGACCATTGGGGTGACGGACGTACGCTAGAGTGGACACTACCTGTGCCGACTCCAGAGTATAACTTCGCCCAAACACCGCTCGTCAAAGGCCTCGACACGTTCTGGCTCGAGAAGATGGCGGGCAACAAACGGGTCTCTGTCTCTGAACCGGTCACAGATATCCACATGCCGAACAACTCGCTCATCCCGTTCTTCATGTCACTTGGATTGTTCATCGCTGGTCTCGGTGTGATCTTCCAAATGGACAACACGGTTCTCGGTTGGTCACTCATCGGATTTGGTCTACTCATGACGTTCGTGTCGATGTTCATCCGTTCATGGATCGACGATCACGGCTACTACATTCCAAAATCACAAGTCGAAGCGGATTTGAAAGCGATTCGTGAGAAAGGAGAACAATAAATGGCACATGCAGTTGAAAAACACCCGGTAACCGGTATTCCGGCCAATCCAGAGAAAGCCACACTGGAAGGGAAAAATAAATATGTGGCCTTCTGGTTCTTCCTCGGTGGAGAGACTGTCCTCTTCGCCTCGCTATTCGGAACGTATGTCGGCCTGTTAAACTCTGGTGCGCCAGAGGAACTCCGTTCGTATAACATTTTTGAAATGGGGCTCGTCTTCTTCATGACGATGCTCCTCCTCACGAGTTCGCTTACGAGCGTGCTCGCGATGATGAACATGAAAGCGAACAACCCGGGCCGTATGAAGTTTTGGTTGGTCGTCACACTCGTCCTCGGGGCAGGATTCCTTGCGGCTGAGATTTATGAGTTCATTCACTACTACCATATCGGCCACACGTTCACGTCGAGTGCGTTCGGTTCAGCGTTCTATACGCTCGTCGGATTCCACGGCGCGCACGTAACGTTCGGTCTGTTTTGGATCGGGACACTCCTCATCCGTAACTGGAACCGTCCGATCGATGTGTACAACGCACCGAAGTTTTATGTGTCGAGTCTATATTGGCACTTCATCGATGTCGTCTGGGTTTTCATCTTCTCGATCGTCTATCTCTTAGGGATGGTGAGCTAACATGGAAAAACGTCCAATGAACGAATCGCACAAGCAGTTAGAGCTCGAAGTGAAAGCAGAGTCGAGACGTGAGTATCAACTTCAATTGATCAGTTTCGCAATGATGATTTTGCTCACATTCGTAGCGTTCGGCGCTGTTTACGCTGAACTCATGCCGGTTTGGGCGGCGGGTGGTTTCTTGATCATCCTCGCCATTATCCAAGTGTTCTTGCAGTTGTACATCTTCATGCATATGAACAACCGTGGCAACACGTGGATCGTCGGGATGATGTGGCTCGGTATCTTTGTCGCCATCATCACGGTCGCGGCACTTCGTTTGCTCATTTGGTAAATGTGACAAAGGATTGAACATCTGTGGAAACACAGATGATTCGGTCCTTTTTGCTTTACTTCAAAAATAAAGGAATAGTAATCTTGAAGTGAACGGTTTCATTGTTATGGGAGAGAGAGAAAAGGGGTGAAGGGATGCTCTGGAATATATCAGAGCTACTCAGGCAGTTCGATTGGATCACGTTATGGAGTCCATTGTTCGGATTGCTCATGGTAGGGCTATACGTCCTGTACGCGGTCGTCACAGAGAAAATGGCGAAGCGGGGATACGAGTCGACCACGTTGCTGCAGAAGTTCAGCATGCTATTTGCCATTGTTTTATACTACATCGGATTCGGAAGCCCGGTCGACGTATTCGCGCACATTATCTTCTCGGTGCATATGTTTCAAATGGTGCTCGTCTATGTACTCGCGCCGGCACTCGTCGTGTACGGGTTGCCGTATTGGGTATTTGAAAAACTATTTAGTTATAAAGTAATCGGGCCGACGTTTCGCTTCATGACGAAGCCGCTCATCGCGCTCATCTTGTTCAACGCGTTGTTCACGTTATACCATATGCCATTCATCTTTGATTACGTGTTGACGAACTATGGCGTGCATCGCGTCTTCCACGGCGCACTCGTCGTCTTCAGTTTGACGATGTGGTATCCGGTCATCGCACCGTTCATATCGGAAGAAGAGGAAGGGTTGTCCGACTTGAAGCGAATGGTGTACATCATCGCGAACGGCGTATTGCTCACACCCGCGTGTGCGCTTATCATCTTCAGTCATAACATCTTGTACGATGCGTACACGGACGTCGAGACGTTCGCGACGGTGCTCGGCTACTGTATGCCGAACGGTGACGTGTCAGGGCTCGATTTGAACGCGCTCATGGGGGCGACGAATAGCGCGCTTGAAGACCAACGCTTCGGCGGGGTATTGATGAAGCTCGGTCAAGAACTCGTCTATGGCTTCTTCTTCGGCTGGACGTTTTTCGGCTGGGTTCGTCGGACGAAGTCGCTCGCGCTCGAAGAAGGCATGTCATTCTCACCACAAGAACAACAAGAGAAAAAATGAGTTAAGTCAAAGGGGAAACAACGATGAATTATCTTGCATTGATTAGTGTTTCATTCATTGTGCTCAGTGCGATTTTAGTCGCCATCGGCTGGGTCATCATCGCACGGGATCGCCGTGACATTGAGAAACATAAGAAAGTCATGACAGCCGCAGCGGTGGCCGCCACGACGTTCTTCATTCTTTACGTGTCACGCACCATCTTTGTCGGGAACACGGCGTTCGGCGGTCCGGACAGCATCAAACCATACTATTTGGCGTTCATGATCTTCCACATCTTACTCGCGACAACTGGCGGTGTTCTCGGTCTGATCACGCTGTACCTCGGTTACAAGAACAAAATCGAGAAGCATCGTAAGATTGGCCCGAAAGCATCGGTCGTCTGGTTCTTCACGGCGATCACAGGGGTCACGGTGTACGTTCTCCTCTATGTTGCTTTTGAGCCGGGTGAGACGACGAACGTCTTCCGTGCCATTATCGGAGGGTGACCCAAGAGAGGGGGATGAGGATGAAACGGAACAGTTATATGACGGTCGGTTTGACGGTAGCCGTCTTGGTCGCTCTGGGAGTGGCATCTTATTTCTTATTCTTCAAACAAGACGACTTGCCGGTCATTCAAGAACCGACACCGTTCACACTCACGAACGCACTAGACGGCGAGACGTACAACTCTGACAATGGGAAAGTAAAAGTGGTCACGTTCTTTTACACGAACTGTCCAGACATTTGTCCACTCACGCTTCGGGACTTCATGAAGCTCGAACAAGAGCTGAAAGCGGAAGGGCTATACGGCACGGACGTTGAACTCGTCGCCATCACGGTCGACCCGGAAGTGGATACGGTACCTGTGCTTGAGAACTACGGCGCCGCGTTCCAAGCCGAACCGACGGGGTGGAAAGTGTTGACGGGAGAGAAAGCGGATATTGACCGTATCACCCGCCAGCTACAATTCTATTACTCGAAAGCGAACAGCGGGCTCGTCACACATGCGACGACGATGTATATCGTCGATCGTCACCACGATGTGCGGGCCGTCGCCCAAATGGCGACGACAGGAGATCAACCGGTTGATATCGAATCTATCATGGAGGACGTGAACGTGCTCGTTGCTGAAAAGGAGTGAAGACGATGAACGATACGATGGCTGTCATCGGGAACGATTATTCGTATGGAGATGTGACGATCGCAGAGCGGGCGATTGAGGACTTGATTGCATGTAGTGCAATCGAGTTTGGCTTGGCTGAAGTGAAAGTGGTTTCTTTGTCGAAAGATCGCTACGATTACCAAGTGATCGCACCGCTCTCGCTCGATGATGCGGAACGGTTGTACCGTTACATCCGAGATCAATTCGATTTGTTGCTCGGACAAGTCGACGTGACGTTGAACGTCATCGCGACATGACAGAAGGGAGGCCCGCCAAAGGGTCTCCCTTTTTGTGTACCCGGGCAGATAAAGGGCTTTTGTTCATATTTTCCAATATCGAATTTTGGTATGATATAAGGAGTAGTCACGGTACGCGACTTATAGCTCATCGAGGAGGACAGAGTATGCAAAATAAAGCATTGGTCGTCATTGATATTCAAAATGACATCACGAAGAATTACAAAACGGTCATCGACAATATCAACAAATCAATCGAGTGGGCGGTCGACAATGAAATCCATGTCATCTATATCCGACATGAGAATTTGTCGCCGGGAACGAGAACGTTCAAAACGGGGACTCGTGGGGCGGAACTCGTTCCAGATTTGAAACGGGTATCTGATCACGTGTTCACCAAATATAAGGGCAACGCTTTAACGAGTGAGGCGTTCACAGAGTTTATCCAAAACCACGGCATCGACACGTTCTATATTACCGGGGCCGATGCGACGGCTTGTGTGAAGTCGACTTGCTACAATCTGCGGAAATCAGACTATACAGTCAACGTCCTGTCTGACTGCATCACGAGCTATGACTTGAAGAAGATGAGCAGCATGATCGAATACTATGAAAGTAAAGGCTGTGCCATCATACAGTCGGAAACTTTGACGGTGTAACTGGATGTACATCATGCGTCGTCTAGTTAAGTGAACATATGGTCAAAAGAAAACCCCCTTCGTTTACGAAAGGGGTTTTACTTCAAGTGTCTCAGCGAGTGCGGCTAGGCGGCGTTCACAGTCGCGAACGATTTCTTCCGGGAACTCTTCGTCGTACTCGACGCCGTGCGGATAATAATGTTTCCCGAGAATCGGTGTCAACATTTTCACGACAGCATGACGGTCCTCGATTTGGCCTTCAATGGCATAGACCGGTAAGCGAAGATAGAACGTCTCGCCCGTCGATTGCTTCTCGTATTTCATATCATACGTCGCGCGCTCATAGTCCCAAGCGCCTTCACGGATGAAATGATGATGATCCATGATCGTCTCGAGCAAACCAAAACGGATTTCTTTTCCCTCGATGTGGAACTGCTCAAATTTCATCATAATCCCCCTTTTTCAATAAACCTCATATGTCATCATATCATATTCAAAAACATTGTTGGAATAACGTGTGTTCAAATTGTGAAAAAAAGATGAACGGTCAAGCGAGCGTTTCTAAGTATGCTTCGATCTTTTGCGGGAGCCGGACACCGAGTGGCATCAGTCCTTCTGAGCCGAAGAAGACGTTGAACTCTAGGATGTAAAACGCATCGTCAGCGACGATGACGTCAAACGCGGCGTGGTTGATGTGAAGCGTCTTCGCGATGGTGCGCACTTCCTCGACGACGTCCTCCGGGATATCGTCGTACGAGAAATTGGCGCCTTGGGCGACGTTGTTTAAAAACGCCTCGCTGACACGCCAATACGAACCGACGACTTCTTCGCCAATGACGATGATGCGAAGGTCGCGGTCGTTCGGGATATACTCTTGCACGTAAAACGTGTCGTGTCGTTCTACATATTCGAGCCACTCTTGCTCGTTTTTAATGAGCCACACCCCTTGTCCCATCGACGACTTCGCTGTCTTCGCGACGAACGGATACGTGAACTCTTCGAGCACCCGTTCGATCGTGTATGGATTTTTCCCGTAGATGAGCGTCTTCGGGATCCGGTGCGGGAACGTCGCTTTGAAGGCGCGTGTCATCTCGATTTTATCGTGGCCGAGGTGATACGTGGCCGGGGAAGGAAAGATCGATTTGTTCAATCCGTATATGATGGAGTTGACCATCCAATATTCAGGGAACAAGACGAGGTCGGCCCCTCTCACTTTATCCAATTGGTCATAGTAATATTCTGGTTTCGCATAATCGGTCTTAATGCCGGCCGAGCGAATCATGTTGAACGAGATTTTCTTCATCAGGCACCGTGCGGACACGGTGATTCACTTCCTTTCTTTGTAAACGTGTTGCAGTCACGTTCAATTATAAGGCCGATTGCTCACAGAGGGAATCAATTGTGGTAAAATCATGTCAGAAAGGGTGAAAGCCATGATTATTACTGAACAAACGATCGCACTTCTCGATGAGGCCGAAGCGTTGGCTGATTTGATCGAGTCGAGCGAGTCGTTCCAAACATATATCACGACGAAACGAGAGCGTGCCGTCTCGGCGGAAGCGCAGGAAGTCGAACGTGAGTTTTTACGAATGAAAGAAGATTACGAGTACGTGCAACGGTTCGGTAAACATCACCCGGACCATGACCGCATCAAAAAAGAGATGCATCTCGTCAAACGCCGGCTCGACGTCCAGCCTGAAGTGGCCGCCTTTAAAAAAGCGGAACGGAGCTTGGACAAACTGCTCGGAGAAGTGAGCGGGTTGCTCGCGCACTCGGTATCTCCGAAAATCAAAGTCCCTACCGGTAACCCGTTCTTTGATGAAGGTGGCTGCTCGGGCGGGGGAAGCTGCGGCGGAGGAGGCGGAAGCTGTGGATGTGCTGTCTGAATCATTCGAGTTAAAGGGCCGAATCGGACTAGTCGTTTACGTTCAATCGCTCAAACAAGTGAAAGCGTTGCGACGTTACGCGAATTTATATTACGTCTCGAAACGAGAGAAGTACGCCTTTTTATATACGGACTTAGAAGGCCACGAGACGATCGTCGAGACGATCAGTTCGTTGCCGTTCGTCGAGTCTGTTGTACGGAGCGAACGCCCGTTCATCGCCGAGACGTATGCGCCGAAACAGAAATAAACAGAAAAGATGAAGGTGGTGACGCCTTCATCTTTTCTGGTGGAGGAGAAGAAGGATGCGAGTCATTTCAGGAGAACGTAAAGGGACGCGGTTGAAAGCCGTACCCGGGTCGGCGACACGGCCGACGACGGATAAAGTGAAAGAATCATTATTTAATATTATCGGACCTTATTTTGCAGGCGGGGAGGCGCTCGATTTATATGCCGGGAGCGGCGGACTCGGGATTGAAGCGCTCTCGCGCGGGTGTGACCATGCCATATTCGTCGATAAACAAACGAAGGCCATCCAGACGATTCAAGAGAACTTGCGCGTCACACGGTACGAGCAACAGGCAACGGTCTATCGGCAAGATGCGAAAAGTGTGCTCGAACAACTTGTCGGGTCAGGGCGCGTCTTCAAACTGATCTTCATGGATCCTCCCTATCACGCCGAAGAGCATGAGACGTTCTTGCGTACGATCGAAACGAATCGGCTGTTGACCGAGAATGGTGTCGTCGTCTGTGAGCATGGAAGTGAGGCCGAGCTGCCTGAACGCGTCGGCCGACTTGAAAAAATAAAAGTGCAGCGCTACTCTGACGTGATCACGATCAGTTTCTATGAGTACGCGTCGACTGAGGGGTGAAAAACTATGTCAAAACGTATCGCGATTTGTCCGGGGAGCTTTGACCCGATTACGAACGGCCACTTAGATATCATCGAACGTGCGGCCGCTATATTTGACGAAGTGATCGTCGCCGTCCTTGAGAACTCGAGCAAGGCGCCGTTGTTTGACGTCGAGGAACGGCTCACCCTCATCCGGGACGTGACGACGCATTTGCCGAACGTCACGGCCGACGCGTTCGGGGGTCTACTCGTCGAATATGCGGCGAAACGGGAGGCGGCGACGATCGTTCGTGGTTTGCGTGCCGTCTCGGACTTTGAATATGAGCTTCAAATCGCTTCCATCAACAAGAAGCTGAACGAGGACGTCGAGACGTTGTTTATGATGACGAACAGCCAATATTCGTTCCTCAGCTCCTCGATCGTGAAAGAAGTCGCCAAATACGGTGCTCCGGTCAACGAGCTCGTCCCGCTCCAAGTCGAAGCGGCACTGCGGAGGAAGTACGAAACGAGCCGCCAACCATGAAGTCGCTGAAAATCGGTTTCGGCCTGCTCGTCGCCGTCCTCATCTTCTTGTTCGCGCCGTTGCCGTACTATATCACCTATCCGGGTGAGGCGACATCGATTGAACAGTTCATGACAGTCGAAGATGGCGACAAAGAGCCTGGAGAGCTCATGATGGTCACAATCTCGCAACGCCGGGCGACACCACTCTGGCTCGTCGGGAGCTGGTTCACACCGTTCACCGAAGCGAGTCCATCGAGTCGCTACTTATATGACGGGGAAGGCGAGGCGGACTATGAACGGAGACAACAGTTGCTCATGTCATCGTCCCAACAAGCGGCGGTTCAATACGCCTACGACCTTGCCGAGGCGGAAGTGTCCGTCTCGTTCGATGGGATGTATGTGTCGGCCCCGATCCAAGGGTCGCTCGCGGCGAACGTCTTAAAACCTGGGGATGTCATCACGGCAATTGATGGGCGTTCTTTCGTATCAAGGCTCGACTTCCTCGATCGAGTGGCCGCCTATGAGGCCGGCGACGAAGTGACGCTCACGCTTGAACGAGATGGGCGTGAGCGGGTCGTCCAGACGCTCGTGCAACCGCTCGACCGTTCCCAGTCAAGGGTCGGTCTCGGCATTTACGAGCCGTTGCCGGTGCAAGACGTCGTCACGGAACCGTCCGTCACGTTTGAATTGACGAACGTCGGCGGTCCGTCGGCCGGTCTTATGTTTACGTTAGAGCTCTTTGATCAGTTGACGCCTGGTGATTTGGCGAACGGTGAAAAGATCGCTGGGACGGGGACGGTCGATGAGGAAGGCAACATCGGTCCGATCGGTGGGGCATGGCAAAAAATTGTCGCCGCCGACCGAGCTGGGGCGACCGTGTTTTTCGTGCCGGACGGTCCGAACTACGAAGAGGCGAAAACGTCACTCGACCGGCTTGAGTCCGACATCGAAGTCGTGCCGGTCAAGACGGTCGAGGACGCGAT
>NZ_JTLB01000045.1:0-660 GCF_000798975.1 Exiguobacterium sp. ZOR0005
TGGAGGATTAGCTCAGCTGGGAGAGCACCTGCCTTACAAGCAGGGGGTCGGCGGTTCGATCCCGTCATCCTCCACCATTTACACCTGCCGGTGTAGCTCAGTTGGTAGAGCATCTGACTTGTAATCAGAGGGTCGAGGGTTCGAATCCTTTCGCCGGCACCATTTTCACTTAAAAAAGTCTACCGCATGAATTATACCTTGCCGGGGTGGCGGAATTGGTAGACGCACAGGACTTAAAATCCTGCGAGGGTTTCCTCGTGCCGGTTCAAGTCCGGCCCTCGGTACCATTTATAAACATCCATGAAGGATCATTCGTCTCGCACCCTTAGCTCAGCTGGATAGAGCGTTAGACTACGAATCTAAAGGCCGGGAGTTCGAATCTCTCAGGGTGCACCATTTTTCGGGAAGTAGCTCAGCTTGGTAGAGCACTTGGTTTGGGACCAAGGGGTCGCAGGTTCGAATCCTGTCTTCCCGACCATCATAACTTTTTGGGGCCTTAGCTCAGCTGGGAGAGCGCCTGCCTTGCACGCAGGAGGTCAGCGGTTCGATCCCGCTAGGCTCCACCAACCTTATTTTTACCGACGAACTTTGAAAACTGAACGATGAGGCAAAAAAAGTTTTACAAGTTTTGATTGAAGCGCAAGCTTCGTCATTTTCAAG
>NZ_JTLB01000046.1:0-1570 GCF_000798975.1 Exiguobacterium sp. ZOR0005
ATGACACCGAGGATCGCGAGCGTGCCGCCGATGCTGCCGAGCATGAGCGTCGCCACTTCTTGCACGACGAGTGCCGGGGTACCGGCCTGGATCATGCCGAGCAGTTCACCCGGCTCGAAGATGGCCATGGCCGCACCGGCCCATACCATCGCGATGACCGCCTCGACGATCATCATGCCGTAGAAGATCGAGCGCCCGTTGCTCTCCTTCATCGTCGTCCGCGAGATGATCGGCGACTGGGTCGCATGGAAGCCAGAGAGCGCCCCACATGAGATCGTGAAGAAGAGGAGCGGCCAGATCGGCAGGCCGTCCGGATGCATGTTCGTCAGTGACATCTCCGGCACCTTGTAGCCCTGTGCGAACAGGCTGACCCCGATGCCGACGGCGCTGATCAACAGGAGCGCGCCGAAGAACGGGTAAATGCGGCCGATGATCTTGTCGACCGGGAGGAGCGTCGCCAAAATGTAGTAAGCGAAGATGGCGAAGATGACGAAGACGAGCGTCGACGCGTCCCCACCGAACAAGTTGTTGATCATGTTACTCGGTGACGTGACGAACACCGTCCCGACCAAGAGAAGTAAGAGCAAGGCGAACCCGTTGACGATATGGCGGAGCGAGCGACCGAGGAACTTCTCGGCGAGCTGCGGCAAGTGCGCCCCGTTGTTGCGGAGCGAGATCATGCCCGTCAAATAGTCGTGCACGGCCCCGGCGAAGATCGACCCGAAGACGATCCAGAGGAACGCGACCGGGCCATAGAGCGCCCCCATGATCGGCCCGAAGATCGGCCCGACGCCGGCGATGTTCAACAGCTGGATCATCGAGTTGCGTTTCTTGCCCATCGGCACGTAGTCGATGCCGTCCTGTGACGCGTAGGCGGGCGTCGTCCGCTCCTCCTTGATGCCGAACGTCTTCTCGACGTAGCGGCCGTAAACGAGATAACCGAGCAATAGTAATCCTAATGCGATGAAGAATGTGATCATTTTGATGTTCCTCCTATATATGACGGATAATGAATGAATTATTGTGAAATTTATCACAATTCAAATATAGCAGGGTCCCTTTTGATGCGCCATATGTTTTTGCTCACTATTTCACATGAAAATAATACTGTTCATTAATTAGACAAACGTTGATATAGAGCCGTTTTTATGAAAACGCTATCAACAAGAATGAGGTGTCCCGGTTTCGGGAAGAAATAAATGAAGCGCAAGAAAGGATGGATGAGCATGAATCGACAACGTGGTTTTTTGGCACTCCCGGTCGCCGTCGCCTTCATCGTCATATTCGGTTTGATCTTCGACAATTGGTGGATCGGGCTCGGCATCGGTATCGCGATGTTTTTCGCCTTTCAAGGGACGAAGAAGAAGGCATGAGCACAGGTCACTTTTCGAGTGGCTTGTGCTCTTTTTTGAACAAAGATGAAAGAAAAGGAAGGCACTATCTTTTTCATCCGCTTATGAAATCTATTATGAATTGACATTTTTTAACTTATTTAGGCGAGAATTCTCCCACCTCTAAGCGTCTCAGGGCATGGCCCAGCGTAGGTGGGAGATGAATCGCCGGTCCCCGA
>NZ_JTLB01000047.1:0-302 GCF_000798975.1 Exiguobacterium sp. ZOR0005
CAGGATGTAGAACCAGACCGCGTACAGCATGAACGTGCCCGGGACGAGCGCGATGTAGTGGTTGCGCCCCTTGATGTACAGGTACATCGCCCCGACGAAGAGCGCGATGACGGCCGTCGTCTGGTTCGCCCAGTTGAAGTACTGCCAAAGCATCTGGAAGTCCATGTTCGTCAACACGTACGAGATCGCGAAGAGCGGGAGTGCGATCCAAAGGCGTGAGGCGAACTTCTTCTGTGCGACCTTCAAGTAGTCGGCGATGATCATCCGGGCGCTACGGAACGCCGTGTCGCCGGACGTGATCG
>NZ_JTLB01000048.1:0-1057 GCF_000798975.1 Exiguobacterium sp. ZOR0005
GACGGTTTGTCAAATTAAGCGCAACACTTCCTCCGCGAAGGCCTCGTGTGCGGTCTTCCAGCCGAGACATTTCCTCGGTCGCCCGTTGATCTTGGCCAGCGCGTCCGCGAGTTCGTCATGCGTGACTTCCGCGAAGTCCGTTCCTTTCGGGAAGAACTCGCGCAGGAGCCCGTTGGCGTTCTCGTTGCTCCCCCGTTGCCACGATGAATATGGGTCGGCGAAATACATCGGTACGCCGAGTGACGCCTGGATGCGCTCGTGACCGCTGAACTCCTTGCCACGGTCCGTCGTCGCCGTCTCGAACGTGCCGTCCGGGAAGGCGCCGTGCACCGCATGGATCGCCCCCTCCATCGAGGCCGCGGTGCGGTCCACAATCGGCAGGGCGAGATAGAACCGGCTCTTCCGCTCGATGAACGTCGCGACGCACGCCTTCGACTTCCCTCGTCCGGAGACGACGGTGTCGAGCTCCCAGTGCCCGAACGTCCGGCGCCCCCTGACCTCTGGCGGCCGTTGCGAGATGGGGAGTCCGATGTTGATGCGCCCGCGCGTCTCGGTCGGCTTTTGACGTTTCCCTTTCTGGCGGAGCACGGTCAGGGGCACGTCGATCCGTCCCGCGTAGATCCAACGGTAGATGGTGGAGAAGGCAATTTTTCCTGCGTAGAGGCGGCCGACGATCTGTTCCGGGGACCAGGTCGCACGCAGCTTCTCGACAATCGTCCGGCGCATCGTGTCGTCGAGCTTCGTCTTGGCGCCGCAATGGGTTTTCGCCTTCTCGTAGCGTCTCTGCGCACGTCCTGACTCGTAGCCGGGGTTCCGTCTGATCTCCCGCGAGACGGTCGAGGGCTGTCGCCCGATCCGTCTCGCGATGGACCGGATGGACATCCCGAGCTCCAGATAGGTCTCTATTTTCACGCGCTCCGTTGTGGTAAGATGGGTGTAGCTCATAGCGATTCCTCCGTCTGAATGTTTGTGTCGTAACTTCATTCTAAACGAGGCCATCGCTGTGGGCTTTTTTTGCGTTCACGTTCAGGTGTTGCACTTAATTTTATAATTCATC
>NZ_JTLB01000049.1:0-302 GCF_000798975.1 Exiguobacterium sp. ZOR0005
CAGGATGTAGAACCAGACCGCGTACAGCATGAACGTGCCCGGGACGAGCGCGATGTAGTGGTTGCGCCCCTTGATGTACAAGTACATCGCCCCGACGAAGAGCGCGATGACGGCCGTCGTCTGGTTCGCCCAGTTGAAGTACTGCCAGAGCATCTGGAAGTCCATGTTCGTCAACACGTACGAGATGGCGAAGAGCGGCAGTGCGATCCAAAGGCGTGACGAGAACTTCTTCTGTGCGACCTTCAAGTAGTCGGCGATGATCATCCGGGCGCTACGGAACGCCGTGTCGCCGGACGTGATCG
>NZ_JTLB01000006.1:0-68706 GCF_000798975.1 Exiguobacterium sp. ZOR0005
ACGTGAGGTGCGATAGTCGCCGCGCCCGAACTTGCATCATGTGAAGGTATTTCAATCCACGCACCTACGTGAGGTGCGATGTTGTTCTTGGAATACGACGACAAGGTGCGGGAATTTCAATCCACGCACCTACGTGAGGTGCGATGCGCACAGATCGAGGGTGGCTTCTTCGAGCGCATAATTTCAATCCACGCACCTACGTGAGGTGCGATCGGTCTGCCCTTGCGCGGTGACGGACACTTTCACATTTCAATCCACGCACCTACGTGAGGTGCGATCTCAATGGAATCCGCCGAGTGCATCAACAACATATTTCAATCCACGCACCTACGTGAGGTGCGATGGCGGAAGTCTTACGGGAGCTACGCGGCAAGCTATTTCAATCCACGCACCTACGTGAGGTGCGATCCCGACGTTCAGCCGCTATACAAGCTGATGGCGTGATTTCAATCCACGCACCTACGTGAGGTGCGATGCCTTAATCTTAAACGTGAGGTGACATAATAATGATTTCAATCCACGCACCTACGTGAGGTGCGATATCGCAAACGTCGAGCACTCATGGTTCGAAGATATTTCAATCCACGCACCTACGTGAGGTGCGATCGCCGACATCGCGCTACTTGACGCGGTGGGAACATTTCAATCCACGCACCTACGTGAGGTGCGATGCGGCTAAGTTAGCGGAGTTGGAGAAGGCGGAAGAGATTTCAATCCACGCACCTACGTGAGGTGCGATGGTCGAGAAGACCGACGACATGATACAATATGAATTTCAATCCACGCACCTACGTGAGGTGCGATCGGGCACGCGTCACACCGCTTGCTTACGGTCCGATTTCAATCCACGCACCTACGTGAGGTGCGATGTGGGCTATCTTACGGACTAATCTCTTTGTTCTTATTTCAATCCACGCACCTACGTGAGGTGCGATAGCCGATTCATAATTAAAAGCCGACTAAAAATAAATAAAAGAAACAATATTATCCTTTTTAGGATTCAAACCTTAAAAATCATTCGTCTTTTGTTTAGGAATATGATGAAAAATGGTGCGAACCTTTCTAGAAAATGCTGTGCGCTGCATGTTCGCACTCACTAAAAACAACTTCCCCTTTAAAAAATGAGAGGTCCTTCCAAATCTAAAGATTCTTTTGCTCCATAATGTTCCACCTTAGTGGCATGTTGATTTCCTAAACGATAAAATCGGAGACTGTCTTTATCCGCGTCAACAATATCTTTTAACTTCAATTTCAACGTTGTAAATTCAGTTTGATCTACGATACACTCAAACACACTGTTCTGGACTCGTTGACCATATTGCTGACAAATTTTTGCGACTTGTCTCAAGCGTTTTGTCCCACCAGGTGAAATTGTATTGACGTCATATGTTACTAACACAAGCATATATTCCCCTCATTTATACAAAAAAGTTGGATATTCTTCTAAATCTCCTCTGAGGTGTCTAGCTAACAACAGAGCTTGTGCGTACGGTACGAGTCCCCACATCATTTTTTCTTTTAAGTAAGGATGCTGAATCATCTCCTGTTTTTTCTTCTGCCAGGAAGAGAGAAAAACTTTACGTCCTTCTTCCGTCATGAGTACAGCCCCGTTCTCCTTTTGAATAAAATGCTTCGCTTGAATGACTTTCATATTGATTAGCGAAAGTACGAATCGATCTGCATAAATTCCGCGAAGCTCTTCCATTAAATCAAGCGCCAGGGAAATCCGTCCTGGGCGTTCACGATGCAAAAATCCTACGTACGCATCGAGTCCAACTGCCTCGAGTGCCGCTCCAGTATCTCTGGCTAACAAGCTATAAGCGAATGACAACATTGCATTCACGCGATCAAGAGGAGGCCTTCTCGAACGTCCCTTAAACATGAAATCTTCTTTTTGTTGAAGAATCATATCGTCAAATAGTTGATTGTAGTGAACCGCTACCTTTCCTTCAAGTCCTCGTAACCTTTCCAAATCTTCGCATTCCCGAATTTCGATTAACTTTCTTGAAAAATATTGCGATGTCTCTTTGAAACGCGCGACATCAATTCGCATCGGATAATCTCGAGTCGTTCGTTCAAGCATCCATTTTTGATTGTACACTTTACCAAGGATGAAGTTCCTTGCAAGTCGCGACGATTGAATTTCACAGTCAGATTGGCGATACTGTGTTTTGCGTAACACGACATTTCCTTTACTTTCGCCAATAACGCGCGCTAAAAATCGACCGTTTTTCGTCATAAATGTCAAAGGAACATTGTTTGCAGCGCAATAACCCATCAATGCTGGACTGGCACCGGTATATCCAAATGTAACGATTCCTTCGAGATTGTGGAGAGGCACTCGACCTAGAATTTCGTCATCCTTCTTTACGACTATATTCCCGCCGTCAAGAGCAAGGTATGCATCCGATTGGTTTACAAATAGCGTATTTAGCATCTTTTTCAATCCCGAAGCCTCCTCGCCATATACTCACTGACACTCTCTCGAATCATCAATTCTGGTAAACAGATATTTCGGAGCGAACAACTTTTACAATGTGGTCCAGTTTTTACTTTCGGGGTGTATCTTTGATGATAATAGCTGTTCATTTTTGTCAAGATTGCTTTTACTTCTTGTTTTAATGAATCTGACAACAGTACAAGGTGACGATGCTTCGTTTCGTTGTAGTACAAATAACCCTCAGTAATTTGACATAAAAACATTTCTTCAAGACAAATCGCCTGTGCAGCTAACTGAAGCTCATCTTCTTTCCCTACTTTCGGTTTGCCCCGCTTGTACTCAATTGGAATCGGCCGATATAGATCAGGGTTTCCATATAAGGAAACCCCAGCCGAATCCTTGACAAATTCAACGACATCACATTGCCCACTGATGTTTAAGGCTTCTGACTTGATGGCCATCCCACGAACAATTAGACGATCTTTCCTTTTTTCGCGCACATGCGAATCGTCCGCTTTTTTATGCAAATGCTGTCCTTCCACAGTTCGAGTGTTCTCTTCCCATTGTTGTTCGATGTGGATGAGCGCCCACTGTCTCGGACAAAATTGAAAATGTTGAATGCCCGATAACAACAAATAGGAATCGTCTTGTTTATAGTCCATCCAAAATTTCAGGCTTTAGGCCCTCAAGTGTAGCAATATGAATCTCATAATCCGAAAAATCTTTTGGTTCTTCTGTCGTTGGTTTTATCGAGACGGACCGATGCACTTTCGCAGACGAGTACTGTCCAAGTTTTGAACTATGTTCCCACCAATAGACTTTATGCACTTCCATACTTCCTTCTGGGCGAGCCGAAGAAGCATCATTCTCAAACAGTGACACTAAAACCTGTTTTAGTTTCTCAGCATCTTCTTTCGTAAAATTCGTTTTTTCGGCAAGTTGAGTGTTAATACTTCCGTTCAATACATAGACTCCATGATCGACGCGATGTTTCATTCCCATTGTGTCAGAGCCACGTTCTTTGCCGCTCTCAGAGTTCACACTTTTCGTAATCTGCATACTTGTAATATCAATCGGAGCCACACTGGTCGCCGTGTGTATGGAGACAGGGCCACGCACACCAATAGATACTCCAGACTTCTCTCCCTTAAAAGCAAATACCTGACCAAACGAACGGACGTCCATCCAAGTCGCACACGCTTCTTGTGCAAATTGATCTCCCATCCCTTTGCCCTTCATCAACTTCTTCAATTCTTCATTTCCTTCAGCGCGATCCCGCAGACTGTCATAACTATCTGAGCGACGATCATTCGATTGTACAAAAATCGACTCCCCCATATCTTGGAGACGGTTCCGAATTTTTCGTTTAATGGCGACATCTGAAATCTCTCCATAGCCATCGTAGTTTTGTCGAGGCCGGTTACCGTTGAGCGGATCTCCGTTCGGATTTGCTTTAGAAACAGACAGAATGACGGTAAAATCGATTTTGTGATCTAGTACGTTCATGCTTCAACACTCTCCTCATTAGATAAAATGACTTCTTCACGTTTTTGGTACAAATCATGTCGCTGACTATAAAAACCTAAAAGGTATTTACCAGATAACGGTTTGTTCGTAAAATCACTCGGATCAAGTTGTGAGCCCACTTCGTCAATCAATTTGTTAATGTAGGTCACTTTCCCACCAAGTTTTGCTTGGTATGGTTGAAGTGCACTTTGAATCGTCATCCATGTCCGTGCAGGATTTTGAGAAAAGGCGTTCATGTAACGAATCGCGTTGGTTGCACGATTTTCTTTCCCTAATGCTTTCCGCTCCAAATAATCAGCAAGTGCTAACAATCGTCCAAACAAATAATCTCGATCTTTTAAGTTTGAATCTAATGCCACATTCATCCCTTCTTTCTTGTTAATCATTCCACAGGCGATTTGTAACGTTTTCTCCCACTCCCAAGCTTCTAGCCCTACTGGATTCGATGCTCGTTGAATTAAACTACGGCGAACATCATCTGGTACGATACGCCCGTCCACTACACACGGAATCAGTCTTTCCACAGTGGCTTTTATCAGTTTTTCATTAGCCCGCGGACCATAGGCCGTCGTTGCGATATCGTGCAAAGATGGCGCACCGATGAAAACTCGACGTTTTTTCTCACGATCAAAGTAAACATACTCCCACGGATGTTCGGTATGCCAGGATTCGAGTCGATTAAAATATTGTTCTTGATCAAATGAACGATAATAAAGAATCGCCAAACGACCTGTCGTTGCCGCATCGATTATTAAAATATTCACTGTTTGTCGAGGTAATTTTCTTTTAAAACCGATGAGTGCGTCAGAAAATGCTCGTGCACCGTCTCGGTTCGTATCGAATACTTCTTTCTCCTCCACATCGTTAAACAGCGTAGCCAGTGAAAAAGTCGAATCCACCGCACTCGGCATCTCAGTCACTTGACTCCCCCAAACAAGAAAGACACGTTGGTCAATCAGTTTCCCTTGTCTTTGAATAAGCCACTTAAGTGCATTGTGTGCTTTTTGCGATACTTCGTAACTAATCGTCGCTGCTTCAGAGGCTTTGTCAAAACGACCTCGAAACGTGAATCCACTACTGTCGTTCGCCGAGATGAGCTTTGCTTTATCTCCAGCATTACGGATTTTATTCGCATGTTTGGTGGAACCAACTTTTTGTTCTCCCGTTACAAAACATAATGTAGAGTTCCCTGCTTGTTCAGCATAATAAGCGATAAAAGATTGATAAAACTCTGAATCTTGCCATGGCTCTTTATAGAGCTGTTCTGATGAATGAACATGAAAACGTATAAACGCTCCTTCCATTCCACCTGTAACTATGGAGTAGATTTGCGGCTTTTCTTCTTTATCCTTCCACGTCCATTTCAACGTGCTATCCGTCTCTGTAAAAAGTACTTTCTCGTTCACTAAATCTTCAATGAGTCGTCCCTTTTGTAAGTACGTATAGATACTCTTCAACCGATCAAATCCATGAGAGGATTCGGACCATTTTTTCAGGTTATCCATGTACACTTGATGCGCATTGTCTTTTTTATACACTCCTCCAAATGCTTCATAGTCACCAGCTACATAAGGTAACTTGTCGTGTAGCGGATAAGGAGCAATGACACTCCCTGCTCTGCTAGATGAATCTTCAGTGCTAGGAATTAATGTGTTCCCATGACCTTTCTCAATCATTTCGGCTGAGTGAAATTCACCATCAGGTGTTATATTGACAGTGATATGAGCCGTTTGTGTCGTATGAGAAATCGGAAGCAACGTGAACGTCTTTCCTTCCCAACGACTTTCTGATTTACCTACTTCATCGAGATGTTGATTGTATGTCTCGTATAGCTGTTGCCAAACGCTCATTCCATCACCTCCTATAATTGATCATGCAACGATTCTACTGACTCAATCGAACCTTCTGTAAATAGTTTGGCGTGCATCTTTTTGATGGGTTGGACAAGGGAGCAGTCTTCTGGTCTTGTGAATGTAATCACCCCATTTTTCATCACTGGATGCCACAAGCGAACTGCAAGTTCATTTACCCCTGTCTCGTCGGGATAATTGAATCCGTGAACCATGGTTCCAAAATGAAGATCCACTCCATCGTAAAAACCTTCTCCTTGATCAAATTCAATGGGCTCTACGTACGCTTGGCATTCTCTTGCCCCTAGGAAAATATCTCTTCGACCTCCCGCTTCCAGCGAACGTTTAAGAATGGCATAATGCTTTCCTTCATTTCGATCAAACGCTAAATCAGGACGGTGTGGATTGAATTCGAAATGCGCTCGAACGTGATAGCACACGTCCCGCAAATACGTGTAGTGAGCTAGAGAATTCCCACCACTATACTCAATGGGCCGCATCCCCTTTGATTCCATTTTAATCGGCTTCATAATCCGAATTTCATCGACGACCATGACAATTGTCGGCTTCCAATAAATCGATTCGACAATCCCTTTGATGGCTTGATACGTTGGAATTTGATACGACATTTTTTCTCCGCCCAGTTTAGTCAGTGGATCCGTAAACAGTGCATAATTCCCATACACTTTAAACTCAATCGAATTTCGCATAATTCTCTCCTTTCATCACATGAATAAACTTTGCATCTCAGAATCTTGTGACAGATTTAACCCGTACTTTTCATCGTATGCCGATGGTTGCAATACGAGCAATCGACCATCTAGCAAAGAAACAATCCCCCCGCTTTGTTCAAGCACCCTTCTTTCCTGGTCATAAATGCTGATTGTGTATTGTTGAGACTCTTTTAACCACTTCCGGGCATCTTCCCAATTGATGTCACCATTCAAGAGTGCAATCAATTCTTCTCCCTTATCTCCATAAGGGACGAGCACGTCGTCCGTTTGCTGATCGATTACGTGAAAGTTGTCAGCAACCGTTCGATGTCGAGCTACAAGTAACATCGGGGTATCACTGATACGATGCAAATTTTTCGTTCCTTCAAACAACATCGAAGCCAATGTTTCGGTCGAACCTTTTACTGGGTAATCCAAATCAACTTCGCGAAGTTGATAAAACTCTTGGAAATATCGCTGCATCGCAAGTGGGGATAGCAACTCTCCACCATAAGCGTTCAACTCTCGCTCCAAATCGACAACCAATCGTTTAACAATTTCCTGTCCTTTTGCAATGTCCGTTAATTTGGAGACACTTTCCTCAACATGATCAATCAAATAAACGGTTCGCTTATCGACTTCCCCATGTCGGTTGCAACGTCCAGCGGCCTGAGCAATTGAGTCAAGTCCCGCGAACGAGCGAATGACACATTGAAAACTCACATCCACTCCCGCTTCAATTAGCTGGGTACTTATGCAAATGACTCGTTCACCACGTTTGAGTCGTTGATTAATCTTTTGCAAAATGTTTTTGCGATGTGCCGGACACATGGAAGTACTCAAGTGGTATATTTCTTCTTCAGAAAACGAGGGTTGCAAGGACTCATACAGCTTACGGACAACTGTCTTTGTGTTTAAAATGATTAAAACGCTTTGATGGACATTGGCTTTGTCTCGCACGAATAAGTCGAGTCGATGTGTATCAAATCCGTCTGGAACAACTTCAATTTCTGTCCGTTTAAACGCTTCAATGACGGTCGCTAACTCTTGAATCATTTCTCCATCACTCGTCAACCGATGTTTAACAAAATCTAGTGCGGGTTGCGTAGCTGTACATAGAATCACACTTGAACTTAGTCCGTCTTTTAAGAAATTCAGCGATTCATTGAATAGCGATACGCATTTGGTAGGAACTTTTTGCACTTCATCAAAAATAACGACCGCTTCACTTAAGTGATGAAGACGACGTGTATTGCGATTTCCCTTCGCATAGAACGTATTCAAATATTGAACCATTGTCGTAAAGATGATGGGGGCGTCCCAATTGTCTTTCGCTAAACTCAATTTTGCCTGTAAACTCATCTCATCTTCCGAAGCGTCATCTAATTGAATGACATTAGAATGGTGCTCGACGATTTCTTCAGTGTTTAAAACTGATCTCGCGACTTGAGCGTTCTGCTCAATAATTGTCGTAAACGGTACAACGTAAATAATTCTTTTTTTCTGATGATGAGATGCGTGATGTAGAGCATAACGCAGGCTTGCCAACGTTTTGCCCCCACCTGTCGGAATCGAAAGTGTATAAACCCCGCTCGGTCGTTCCGCATACTGCATGCACTGCTCAGACATTTGCTGCCGAAGAACATTTATCGTGGAAACAGTTGAACGATTGTCGGTCAATGAAGACAGATGTCGTTCTAAATTTCCTTTAAGCGTTTGTAGATCCACAGCCAAACTGGAGTCAACTTCTTTTTCTTCAAACTGCCTTGTATTCGTTCGATCCGCATCAATTAAAATGCTAAAGACTAGCTTTGTAAGGAAAGTCGAGTTTACTAATGTCTGTCCGACTCGTTCTAGATAACTCATTAACTGCTGAGATGCAGACTCAACATAATTTTTAAAATCTACCTCTGATATCACTTCATCAAAAAAGCGATTTTTACATACTTCGTATTCATCCAGTACTTTTAATTCAACTCGTTGTAAAAAAGGTGAATCTTCACCGTGAATATAATCGTGAAGGTTTCCGTGGTGCGAGATAATCGCATTACTTACAACTTCCCCCAACAATTGCTGGGGCGCTTTTCCTTTCAACATCTCGAACAATAAACGTCCACCCGCCGTGGCATGGTCAACTTCCCCTCTTTTAACCTTTTCACCAGCCGCCGCTCTCTTGATATAACTTTGAAACGCGTCACTATACTTCCCCATGTCATGAAGCATCGCTGCAAGACCGCAAACGTAATTAAGTTCGAATGGATGCCCCCAATCCTCTGCCAGTTTTTTTGTATCTAACAAATGTTCACGAACAGATTGAATTGTCTGGTCATTTGAACGAATGTGCGCGATGTATTCCACAGATTCACCCCTTCCATAGCACTAATCTTTTTCCACATGTTAGGTATTTACACCCTCAATATTATTACATTATTTTACTTTAGGTATTCACTTTTTCTTATTAGGTCAAAATAAAAAGCGGCTTGTGCCGCTTCGCTTACATCAGGAACGTTCACCTTATTTTTTAGCCAATGAACCAGTAGGGAGCGTCTTAGGCTTACTCACAAAGTACTAGTAAGCATCGCTAGACTTCTTATTTCATGGGATTCAAAAACCGCATATCCTCACGGCTCGGCTGTTCGGCATCGATCTGTTGAATTTTTTGCTCATAATATTTAGCCGTCCACGCCTGTAAACCGACGACGACCCCAAGTACGACAAGGATATACAATTGTCGTTCCTGTTGGAATAAGCCATAGATGGCGAGCGCGCCGATCAGCGTTTGTACTCCTCGAAGAACGTATTGCCGAGGAATCAAACGTCTCACATCCTCTTCGTGTGTCAGCTGCTGCAAAAAGCGGCTCTCTTTCCAGTCCATATACGTCAGCGCCGCGAGCGCCACGAAAAAACCGAGCAAGTATCCGACGGACCCGTTCATCAAAAACATCGCGAACGTCAGTCCGACCGCGATGACGGTCGTGACGTGCAATGGCATCCATTTTTTCTGGTAAGCTACAATTTCCCGTATCCGTTGCTGTTTGTCCATTCCCATCACCTCGCTACTCTGTACGAAGATTGATTGGATTTAGTTCCCTTTTTATTTAAATTTAATATTCTGACTACAAATTATATGGTATTATTTTCATAGTTTGTTTAATCGTTTAGGAGGAATGGATGATGAAAAGCTGGCTCATCACTTGTTTGACCATCGTGTTACTTCTAGTCTCGTCTTTCACATCGATGTCATCAGCAGAAGCTTCGTCAAATAAAGAGAATCATGCGATCATGGGTTCTTCCACTGTGACGCCTCAACAGATGGCGGACTTCGTGAAGCGAAAGAATCCGAACAACGTCCGGCTTCAAGGTGTGACGGTCGAAGAACTGGCGAAACTGTTCGTCATCATCGGCGCGAAAGAAGGTGTCCGCGGCGATGTCGCGTTCGCGCAAGCGTTGAAAGAGACCGGATACTTCAGCTACAAAGGCGACGTCCTGCCGAGACAACATAACTACTCAGGCATCGGCACGGTCGGCAAAGGAGTGAAAGGCCATTTCTTCCGTTCTCCGCACCAAGGGGTGACGGCCCAGATTCAACATCTGAAGGCGTACGCCTCAAAAGACGACTTGAACATGACACGCGTCGACCCACGCTTCCATTATGTGAAACGAGGATCGGCGACGACATGGCCCGCGCTCCATCGCAAATGGGCGATGCAGCCAAAAGGCAACTACGGCACCGAAATCTTATCCATCTATCGGGAGATGGAACGGACACAGCTTCGTATCGCCAAAAAATGACAAGACATATAGGGGTGAAAGATAGTGACTTGCAATCAAGTACGATTGTTCAGCGGACTCGCGCTTCTCGCAGCGGGCATCGCTTTACTTCTCAAACGTTAAGCATCCGGGCATCTGCTCAGATGCTTTTTTTGTCGGCCCTGACGAAACACGCCGTAAAACAGATGTGGCTCTCGCTCATTGATTGAGCTGTCAACGTACCGTCGTGCAGCAACATAATTTGACGCGCAATCGACAAGCCAAGCCCATCGCCCGGCGTCTCGCCACGCGAAGTATCCACACGATACGTCCGGTCGAATAAATGATCGATTGATGCGATGGTCTCAGGTGTCGTCTTATTACATAGTCTCCAAAGAATCGCACCATCTTCTTGCATAAGTGTCAATTTAATCGGGCTGCCTGGCGTCGCATACTTTAAGGCGTTCGACATCAGGTTTTGAAAGACACGGATGAGTTGTTGTTGGTCCGCATCAATATAAAGATCTGGTTGAACATCGAGCTTGAGCTCATGTCCCGCCTCCTCAAACAAGGGACGTAACTCATGGACGAGTTGCATTGTCAGCAAACTTCCATTCAACCGATGTCTCGATAGCGTCACTTGTGAGGAGTAGAGACGGTTCACGTCCATCAACTGATCGAGCAGCTGCTCGAGCTGGGCTGTCTTTTCGTTTAGGACGTTGAAATGGCTCTGTTCTGTCTCAGATAGCTCGCGTTCGTTTTGAAGCAAATGAACGTAGCCACGGATACTTGTCAATGGTGTCCGCAAATCATGAGACAAGTTCGAGAACAACTGGTTTCGTTCTTCTTCATGGGCACGTTCTTTGTCGAACAATTCTTGCAGCTGTCGCGACATGCGATTCACACTGTCCCCGAGCGATGCGAGTTCGTCTCTCCCTTCGATATTTACAGTCCGTCCGAGGTCCCCGTTCGCGATTTGTTCAATTTCACTAGATAAATGCGTAATCTTTTGCAACGTTTTCCGCATCATGAGTGAAAAACCAATGATAAAAATAAGTATCGTAATAAACGTTACGCTCAAAAAAGCCAGATTGGATGTCAACGGTTCAGGCGTTGTCTCGTTCCGAATATAATACATGCTAATCGAGTAGCCCATGATTAAAAACGCAATCGTAGCGATGAAGGCATTTACTAAGATGATTCCAATCAATTTGACGAGCAATCGATCCCACTGTCGCGTTTTCATAACCGGTACCCTACACCCCAAACCGTCTTAATGTAAGATGGCTTCCGTGACGTGTCTTCAATTTTCTCTCGAATTTTTGTGATGTGTACCATCACCGTATTATCTACCTCGAATGCGTCCTCACCCCATACCGCCTCATAGATTTGTTCGACCGTGAGCACTTGATTCGGGTGGCGCATAAAATAAGTTAGAATATCAAACTCTTTTGGCGTGAGGCGAATCAACTCATCGCCCTTTTGGCATGTCCTCGTCTGCAAGTCGAGTGTCACTTCCTGAAACACGATTTTTCCGGACTGGACTGCTTGATCAGCTCCATAGTCACGGTAACGTCGAAGCAACGACTTGACCCGAAGTGTCACCTCGAGTGGATTGAACGGCTTTTTCATATAGTCGTCCGCCCCGACAGAAATCCCTTGCATCAAATCCAAATCACTTGTTTTGGCAGTGAGCATCAAAATGGGCATAAACTGAGTTTTTCGAATCTCGATGCATGCCGAGATTCCATCCATGACAGGCATCATCCAATCTAAAATAAGCAAATCAATCGGTTCACGCGCGACGAGATCGAGTACGTCTTGTCCTGTTGCTGCAAACCGAAGTGCGTATCCCTCGTTTTTTAAATAAATCGCGAGTAACTCGCGAATGGCCTCATCATCATCAGCGATGAGAATGATTGGTTGTGGGCGCATGTGCTTCCTCCTTACCTGAATCTCAATTAGACGTTCTGTTTACAGACGATGCATTTTTCTCGATTAAACGTAGCGTAGCATCTTTTTCTAAATTCTATTTCATCAAGATTTATCTTGAGTATATCGAATCCACCGCAATGGATTCTGTCGAACTTCTTAAGATTTCTTAAGAATACGCTAAAAACTCCTTACGTTCGTCGGGTAATACTAGACAAAGGTAAGGAGTGAACGATTATGGAATTATTGACACAATACGTGATGCTCGCCATCGGCATCATGTTTACACCATTATCAGACGATGTGCTGATGATTACCCATTTAACCGTAACGACGCCTGATTTGGCGCTGTTCTTCACAACGTGGATTGTTTTCACCCTCGCATTCAGCTGGTTTTATCTTGTCGGCCGCGGTCTTCATCGGGTGATCCCATCCTCCCGGCGCGACTCTCGCTATTTACAGCGTGCAAAGGCATTATATGAGACGTATGGGGCCCGAATCGTCCTCATCTCGTATTTCATCCCCGGCCTGCGCCATCCACTTCATTACGTGGCCGGTTTCACATCGCTCAAGTTTCGGACATACGCGCTTTACAATGCCCTCTCCGCTTTTCTATATACCGGAGCTTGGTTTATTGTGATTCGCTTAGCCGGCTATGTGCCGATGTTTCAGCAACTTCAAAACTGGGTCCTATCTTTCTAACTTAATGTCCTCGATATTTCCCGAGCGCACGTATATTCAATAAGTAGAGCACGCCCGCATAGATGACGAGTCCAAGTAAATACGGCCAGATTCCGGAAAAGCCGCTCCCGTACACCATCACTTCTTTAATGGCGGTCGCCCCGTAAAAGATCGGCATGACGTAACTCAAATTGCCGAGTCCGTATGGGATGAGATCGAGCGGGATGAGTCCGGAGAAGAACACTTGCGGGATGATTGTGAACGGGATCATCTGGACGACCTGCAGTTCAGAACGGGCGAACACCGAAATCGTCGCCCCGAACAAGACGGCCGTCCCCGCCATGAGCAGCATCGCCAACATGACCCACGCCATATTGCCGACCGAGGTCAGGCCGAGCACGTAAATCGTATAGAGCACGATGATGACCGACTGCACGACGGCGAACACGCCGTAGCCGAGCGTGTAGCCCAAAATGACTTGTCCCCGTTTGATTGGCGTCATGAGGAGACGCTCGAGCGTGCCGCCGCTCCGTTCTTTCACGAGCGCCATCGCCGACAAGATAAAGACGAAGAAGAACGAGAACAGCGACAAGAACACGTAACCGAACGAATCGAACGTCGATTGTCCTTCTTCCCCGTATACGTAATTCATGTCGATATCAGCCGCCGGATTTAACGTCGATAGCGCCGCTTGAATCTCTCGCACCGCCTTCGATGACTTCGTCGATGGTTCCCGGAGCGTAATCGTCGTCCCCGCCTGTGTCGCTTCGAACACCGCATCGACGTCTGGGTTGTCTTCCAAGTAGCCGAACGGATTGTCGACCGTATCCAACCGGACGTCGAGCGTCTCGGCCTCGAACGCCTCGACGAGTTGCGGTTGCGCGGTCTCATCGAGTACGACGACCGGCACGTAATCCGAGTCCCCGAGTAAAAAGTAGACGAGCGTCAAGATGAGGAGCGGCGCAACCAAAATCAAGGCGACGCTCCGCTTATCGTTCAGCGTCTGAAAGATGACGCGTTTCGCCAAGTTACGCATGACCCGCCCCTCCTTGTCGTCCGGCGATGAGGAACAACTCCTCGACGCGACCGTTCTCCGTCTGGTCTAGCAAGTGCGGGACGGTATCGTAGGCGATCAAGCGGCCGTTATAGATGAGCGCGGCCCGGTCGCACTCGAGCACCTCATCCATGACGTGGGTCGAGACGATGATTGTCGTCCCGGTCGCCCGAATCGTCTGGAACTGATCCCAAATCTGGCGGCGTAAAATCGGGTCGATGCCGACGGTCGGCTCATCTAAAAACAAGACGTCGGGCTGATGCAGGATGGCGATTGCGAGCGAGAGTCGCTTTTTCATCCCGCCCGAGAAGTTTCGGACGAGCTTTTTGCGGTCGACCGTCAAATCGACGAGCTTGAGCACTTCCGTGATGCGTTTCTGCAATTCCGATTTTCCGAGCTTATAGATCGATCCGAAAAACTCGAGGTTCGCCTCGGCCGATAAGTCATCGTATAGTCCATCGTTCTGCGGCATGAAGCCGATTGTATGCAGCATATCCATGCTCGGCATGACCGTCTCCCCGAGCTGAATCATCCCATCGTCTGCTTTTAACGCGCCGATCATCAGCCGGATGAGCGTCGTCTTCCCCGAACCGGACGGACCGAGCAGGCAACAGATATCGCTAGAATTGATCATGAAACTGACACGGTCGATGGCCAATTGGTCGCCGAACGATTTGCTGACGCCGTTCAGTTGAATGTCCATAACGATTCTCCTTTTCGATGTCCGATTCATGTACACTTGACTAACAGACACCGTGTTGGTTTATATGTTCAGTATAGACCTCGCCTGACTACCCAACAATCGGCAAAATCGGCCATCGTGTCGGTTATCAGACAGTTCGCGCGCAAGTGTTGGATAAAGGAGAAAAAAACAGATGGGACATGAAGACTTACGCATCACACGAACGAAACAATTAATCAAGACGGCCTTTTTGGACTTGATTGACGAGCACGGATTCGAGGCGGTCACGGTGAAAGCCATCACCGAACGGGCTGGCATTAACCGTGGCACGTTCTACAGCCATTATGTGGATAAATTTGATTTGATGGAGAAGTTGATTGAAGTCATTTTTCACGAGGCCGAGCAGAAACTGATCAAACAGATTCCACGTGTCTTCGGTGACGAGCGTGGACCAGCCGCTCATGAACTGCTCGTCCCGTTCATTCAATTTATCGAAGAAAACAAAATCTTGATGAAACCCCTCCTCGGACCAAACGGGGACCCGCAGTTCCAGGCAAGACTCCGGTCGTATATGCACGCAGCGTTGTTTCAACGGTCGCCAACAGTCTTTTTCGACGAGACGAAGTCGCTCGTGCCAGCCGATTATCTCGTTTCGTATATCTCATCAGCTCATATGGGGGTCATTTATGAATGGTTGTATAACGACCGTCCGGAAACCGCCGATGACATCGCCCGCATCATCTATACGATTACTTTCAAAGGACCGTTGACGGCAGGCGGTCTGAAACCATAAAAAAAGACAGGCTCAGACCCTGTCTTTTCGAAGTGGCAGCGTGACGGTCACGGTCGTTCCAACGTGTACTTCACTCACCACCTGAATTTGTCCTTGATGCAAGGCAACGATTTTCTGAACAATGGCCATACCGAGCCCCGATCCGCCTTGATGTCTCGAAGGATCTGCTTGGTAGAACCGTTCGTAAATCCGGCTCACTTGGTCCGGCGTCATGCCTTCCCCCTCGTCTTGAATCTCACATACGATTGCATCGGCCGTCTGCCTCAATTGGACGCGCAATCTTCCTTCCTCACGGCTATGGGTGATCGCGTTTTGAAGCAAGTTCATCCACACTTGCTGTAGTAGACCCGCATCTCCAAGCATATCCACTTCGTTTAAATCCACAGCCCATTTCAATCGTTTTTGGTTCGATTCCCGTTCGAACGAGAGCATGCTCTCCCGGAGCTGTTCCGTGAGAGAGAACGAGGTGACATCTAATCCGACGACGGTATGGTCGAGCTTGGACAATCGCAATAAATCTCGTGATAATCGCGACAGCCGCTTCCCTTCACGCTCAATCATTAACGCATAATGGATTCGCTTTTCTGGCGCCACGTCTTTCTTCAACATCGTCGCATACCCTAAAATTGAAGCGACCGGTGTTTTGAACTCGTGGGCCATGACAGACGTGAGCTCTTCGTTTTTCGCTTCATTCGTCTCGAGCGCCTCTGCCATTTGATTGAACTGTTGGGCGAGCTTGCCGATTTCGTCATCGCTCGAGTCGTTCACCCGGACGGTCAAGTCGCCCGTCGCGACGTGATTGACTGCTTCCGTCACGCGATCGATGCGCCGCGTCATGAGCCGAACGGCGAGCAAAACCAATAGGCTCGAGATGAGTGCCGTCAGCAAGAGCGTCTGGAGTGATACGTCACGGAAGATCGAAATCGGGTTCTCGTCTGCATTCGGCGCGAGCGTCACGATTGTATCGTCGAGTAAAAACGCGACTTCCGGTAAACGCTCGGTGCGCGCAATCGATTCTCCCCGTTCAAGACGGGTACGTTCCGCCACTGTCCAACTAGAGCGTTCGTACCGTTCCGTCCGTGTCACGAGTGTCGCATCGGAAAACAAATCGACTGCCTCTTCGGCGCTGAGCCCATATTGTTCAGACGCCCGGACCATGCTGTCCGCACGTTCAACGAGCATCGCTTCGACTTGTGTCGTGAGCGTGTTGAATTGGAATGTTAAAAACAACGTCAGCGTCAAGAGGACCGGAATGAGTAACAATCCGAAGAAAATGACGATAAAACGACCGTAAATCGAGCTAAAGAATCGCTTCATTCGCTCAACTCCAACCGGTAGCCAAGTCCCCATATCGTATTGATTTGGAACGCCGTCACATGCTTCAAGCGGCTGCGGAGCCGATTCACATGCACGTCAATCGTCCGCGTATCGCTTTCCGTGTCGTAGCCCCAAATCCGATCGAGCAATTGCTGACGGGTGAACACTTGATTCAAATGAGTCGCCATGTAGTAGAGTAGCTCAAACTCTTTACGCGGCAACTCAATCGTCTCCTCCGGCGTCTTTAACGTGAGCGCCGTCTCGTCGAGCAGACAGTCCTTCAGCTGAATCTGATGGTTACGATGGATGTTCGCCCGGCGAAGGAGGGCTTCAAGCCGGAGTTCTAGTTCTTCGAGGTCAACCGGTTTAACGAGATAATCGTCCGCTCCCGCTCGAAACCCCTTCTTTTTATCCGAAATCATCTCAAGTGCCGTCAACATAAGAATCGGCATCGAGTAGCCGGCGCCGCGCAGCTGCTCGGTCAACTCACGCCCGTCAAGACGTGGCATCATGATGTCCGTGACGATGACGTCGATTGGTTCGTTGTCGAGGTAATCAAGTGCCTCCTCCCCATCCTTTGCGTGAAGGACGTGATAGCCCGCCGTCGTCAAATATTCGGCTAACAGCCCTCCGAGCGTCGGGTCGTCTTCTACGAGCAGTAACGTGACCATGATCATCCTTCTTTCTTCATGCGTTTCGCAACGCTTCAATTGGTTGTAAGTTCGAGGCTTTCCGGGCTGGAATATAGCCAAAGATGACGCCGATGACGACCGAGAAGCCCAGGGCAAGCCCGACTGTTGTAGCAGCAAGGGTGAACGGGACACCCATCACCATCGTCAAACCGAGCGCGAGAATTGCTCCGAATAGGACACCGACGACGCCACCTAAGACAGAAAGCAAGACCGACTCGAATAAGAACTGTTGACGAATCTTGCCTGGCGTCGCGCCGAGCGCTTTCCGTAACCCGATCTCACTCGTTCGTTCCGTCACGGAGACGAGCATCATGTTCATGATCCCGATGCCTCCGACGAGTAACGAAATCGAGGCAATTCCAATCAATAGCATGCTGAGTAGCGCATTGATTTGGTCGATTGAGGCGAGCGCGTCTTCGAAACTCGTCACGGTAAACGCGTCACGTCCGTTGAACGCCGTCGTCAATTGCCGTGTCACTTCTTCGTTCACGGATTCCGATTGACCTGCTTCCGTGTATAAGTCAAACGAAGCGATGGTGTTTTGGTGAAATTGATGGAGAGCCGTCGTGACAGGAATGACGACCGCGTCATCCGTCGACATCGAAAACTCAGACGACGGAGCGAGCGTGCCGATAATCGTGTATCGGGCGCCACCGATCGTCATCGTCTCCCCGAGCGGTGAAGTTGTCGGGAACGCATTTTTCGCAAGCGTATCCCCAATCAAAGCGACCTGCGTCCGACTCGTGACGTCGAGTGGAGTGATACTCCGCCCATCCGCGACCGTAGAGTCGGTAAAATAAGCGTCGCTCTTTCCGAGCACCGTTTTCATCGCGGTCTGGTTAGAGAACGAGACGTCGACGGATTGGGTCGTTGTCGGCGAGATGGACTCGACTCCTTCAATCGCTGCGAGCCGTTCAAGCTCCGCGCCACTGACACCATTCTTCATCCCATCTTCGATTTGAACGGTCATCCGGTCTGCCCCGAACGTCGCGACTTCTTCATTGATGGAGTCGGTGACCCCGGTGATGACCGTCATCAACGTAATGATGGACGCCGTCCCGATAACAATCCCGAGAATCGTCAAAAACGATCGCATCTTATGGCTGATGACCGTTAACCAGGCCATGCGTATATTTTCTCGAATCATCGCACCCGTTCCTCCTTTTCAATGCGGCCATCGCGCACATGGACGATGCGCGTCGCTTCTTTCGCGATGTCGATGTCGTGTGTGATCATAATGATGGTTTTTCCTTCTGCATGTAACTCGTGAAACAGTTCCATAATTTGACGACCGTTCGCTTGGTCGAGCGCGCCGGTCGGTTCGTCGGCGAGCAGCAAGGACGGGTTCGTCACGAGCGCGCGGGCGATGGCGACGCGTTGTTGCTGCCCACCCGACAGTTGGTTCGGAAAATGGTCCAGCTTGTCTTCGAGACCGACACGCGCCAGCATCTCGCTCGTTCGTTTAAGTCGATCCGTTTTTGAGAGGCGCTGATAGATCAACGGGAGTTCGACGTTCGCGCGAGCGGATAAGCGCGGCAACAAGTTGAACTGTTGAAAGATGAACCCGATTTGTTTGTTTCGAAACAGCGACAGCTCTGCTTCCGATAGACCGGTCACATCTTTTTGTCCGAATCGATAGCGCCCGCTCGTATACCCATCCAAACAGCCGAGTATGTTCATGAGCGTCGACTTGCCTGAACCGGATGGCCCGAGGATGGCGACGAATTCACCTTCCTTCACTTCAAGGTCGATTTCGTTTAAGACGGTCTGCACGTTGTCGCCCGAGCCGTACGTTTTCGTGAGCGACTGCACGTCGATGAGCGTACTCATTGGCCACCTCCGATTCGTGGAGGCATGATTCCGCCGCCTGTCGCTTCATCGAGTAACAACACACGATCCGCCTCCAATCCATCCTTCACTTCGACACGGCTTCCATCAGTGATCCCGAGCTCGACTTGTTGCTTTACTGGACCATCCTCGCCTTCGATATAGACGTAGGCGTCTTCGTGCTCGAACGTAATGCTGTCGAGCGATAACGTCTTCGTGTTTTCGACTCGTTCTGCGACAATGATCCCTTCAAGCGTCATCCCGTTGCGCAAACCGTCTGTCTCATTCAAGTCGACGTTCATCGCATAACGCGCGGATGCACCTGGCATCGTCATCGCTTCCGCTTCATCGGCAATCGTATCAATCGTCCCCTCGAGTTCAAGGTCAAGCGCACTCACATAGACGGTGAGCGTACCGCCTTCCTCGACTTTTCCAAGATCTCGCTCATCAACGAAGAGTCGGCCCGTAGCCGCTTCCGCATCGATGACTTGTCCGGTGAACGAATATTGATTCTCGATCGTCTCGACCGACACGTTTTCTGTTTTATAGTTTGTCGCTTGCGGCATGAACGCGACACCTGCTCCGAGCGTGACGACGAGAACGACTGCTCCGAGTACCCATTTCCATGTTTTCTTCATTCTGTTGTTCCTCCTTTTGGTGATAGCCTTAGGATAAACAGAAGATGTAAACAAACTGTGAACAGCATATTCGTTCTACCAATGTGCTGAAATTGAATGTTCGGAAGTGTGCGTGCAGGGAATAGAGGCAATAGTGGCAAATGAATCAGTAAGCGTTTCATAAATCATGTCGGAAAGAGGCGGTACGTGTATGCAGAACGTGAACAAGTCAGTGATTGTCATCGGTGGGGGGCTAGGCGGGATTTCGGCAGCCATCTCGCTGAAACAAAAAGGCTATGACGTGGCTTTGTATGAAAAGAACGACCATATCGGTGGGAAAGTGAACCGTCTCGAACAAGACGGGTTCGGGTTCGACCTCGGCCCGTCGATTTTGACGATGCCGCAAATTTTCGAGAAGTTGTTCACCGGGAGCGGCAAACGGATGGAAGACTACGTGCCAATCAAGCGGTTAGACTTGGAGTGGCGTTCGTTCTTCCCGGACGGCACGGTGCTCGACTTGTATCACGATCTCGACGTGATGGCGAACGCGAACCCGTCGCTGTCGAAGAAAGACATGAAAGAATATCGCAAGCTATTGAACTATGCCGAGCGCATCTATAACACGACAGAGCGCAGTTACTTAAAAGAAGGGTTCGAGTCGCCGTTCGAGGCGGTCACGCAAATCGGTCCGATTGCGACGCTCATGGGCTTTGATTTGGCGTCGACGATGTACAGCGCCATCTCGAAACGAATCAGCAACCCGCACCTGCGGACGATGCTGTCGTATTATGTCAAATACGTCGGGTCGTCGCCATATAGCGCCCCGGCCGTTCTCAATATGATGATTTACATGCAGCACGCGCAAGGGTGTTGGTACGTCGAAGGTGGCACACATAAGCTCGCCGAAGGTTTGACAACACTCGCCGAAGAGATTGGCGTCAAGCTAAACACCGGACAAGGCGTCGTTCGGGCGCATACGCTCAACGGGAACATCTCGGCGATCGAGCTCGAGGACGGACGACTCCGCTCTGCCGATTACTACGTCTCGAACATGGAAGTCATCCCATTCTATCAAAAGATGGTCGATGTCGAAGAGGCGTTCGTCGACAAGCTCGTCGACAAATACGAACCGGCCAGCTCCGGCTTCGTGCTCCATCTCGGCGTCAAAAAAGAATACCCGGCACTCGCACACCACAACTTCTTCTTCTCAGAAAACTTACAAGAGCAGATGGAGAAGATTTTCGACAGACACGAGTTGCCGGACGACCCGACGATTTATTTGGTGAACGTCAACAAGACCGATGCGACCCAAGCACCGGCGGGACATGAGAACATTAAAATCTTGCCGCACATCCCGTACATTCAAGAAGACCCGTTCACCGAGGCCGATTACGCGGCGTTCGAGGAACGGGTGCTCGATAAGCTCGAACGGATGGGAATGGATGGGCTACGTGACAACATCGTCACGCGGAACGTCTGGACGCCGCACGACATCGAGCGCATGTACGGGTCAGACCGTGGTGCGATTTACGGGACCGTGTCGGACAAAAACCAGAACGGCGGATTCAAGCATAAGAAGCAAAGTGAACTGTATGAGAATTTGTACTTCGTCGGCGGCACGGTCAATCCGGGCAGCGGGATGCCGATGGTCACGCTCAGCGGCCAACAAGTGAGCGATAAGATCGCGAAGCGCGACGGTGTGATGACACGTTAATCAAGAAACGACCCTTTGGAACAGATCGTTACTGTTTCGAAGGGTTTTTTGAAACTTTTTACATTTACGAAGCGTATACATTGTTAAAATCTTGTAATGACAATGAGGTGTCTTATGCATCAAATTTCAAGTTATTTCTTTATGTACATCAAAATCGTCCTCACAGATAAAATTCCGTTCGTGATGATGATGGGCATCCCACTTGGCATCGCCCTCTTGTACAGCCCGCCAGATGTTCAAACGATGGCCGCGTCGGATTACGCCATGTACTTGTCTTCCTTTTGGGTATACATCATCCTCGCGACTCACTTGAACGGAATCGGCCTCGAGCTCGCCCGGATGCGAGAGTATGGTCTCATGAAGACGTACGTCATGATCTCAGGCAACAAGTATACGTACATACTCGCCATCTTATCGGCCCAGCTCGTGTTCGCCGCCATAAGCCTGTCGCTCTTCACAATCGTCGTCACGCTCGTCCACGGCCAGTTCGCGCTTAGCTATCTCGTCACGCCGCTACTGCTCTTACTCGGGAGCATCCCGTTCGCGCTCGGTAGCGTCGCGCTTACACTTCTCCCCGTCAAAGTATCAAGCTTGATGCGATTCGCGAACCTGCTCGCCTTTCCGTTGTTTTATTTGGCGATTAAACAGCCGGACGTCTGGTTCGGCTATGCGAACCCGTTTTACGCGCTACTTCAATTATCGCTCGCCATCGTCCACACCGTCGCCCAAGTGGATGTGTCGTTCAATCTCATGATGACGCTGTTCGCTCTTGTCGGATACGTCTTCGTCGGACTGTTCGCCATCCAGCGCTTCAATTTGATCTCATCGGTCACACGCTAGGAGGAAATCATGCATATCCAACAGTTACGCTATACGTATCCGAAAGCGACACGTCCCGTGCTCGACGGCGTCTCGTTCACGCTCCACCCGCATAAATTAAACGTCTTAATCGGGCTGAACGGAGCCGGGAAGACGACACTCTTCGACTGTATGACCGGGACGCTCCCAATCGAAGCGGGCACGCTTCAGCTCGTACCGTCGACGGACATGCTCTATTTGACGCAACATATGATGTATCACAATGAGTTGACCGGAAAAGACTTGACGTATTTCATCGGCCGCCTCACGAAACGTCCCGATTTCAAACGTCTTGAGACATACATGAATGGGCTTTCGAGCGCCCGGGAACAAGAACGGTTCGAACATTTGTGGAAGATGAAGCTCGGAAAGATGTCGGTCGGCGAACGCAAATGGCTGTTCGTCACACTCCTCTCGTCGGTGAAACGTGCGCTTTACTTGTTCGACGAACCGACGAGCGGGGTCGATCCGGCGTCACGCATCCACATCATGCGCCGGATTCAGCGGCTCGTCGAAGACGGTCGGACGTGTCTCATCTCGACCCATCAGTTGCATGACCTCGCCCAGCTCGATGCCCACGTCATTTTCTTACATGAAGGGCGCGTTCTTTATGAGGGCAGCTACGACGACTGGCTCGCGGCGTCCGGGACGAATGACCCGGACGAGGCGTTTCTTCAAATGGTCGAGGGTGACCTCACGGAAGTGGCGGTGACACGATGACCGAATCATTTTGGGAACGGCATCGCTTCAAGTTTTATACTGCCGGCATGGTCATCTGCGGCTGTTTGATTGGTATGTTTTCATAAGAAACCCAGCCTCTGACGAATCAGAGGCTGGGTTCTATTTTTCCATCCAACGGTAGACGACCATGAAGCCAATCCATGCCGCACAAAACGGTAGGACGAAATTGATCAGTTGCCACATACTATCTGTTAATTGCATCGCTTCGCATCTACTTTCGTCTTACTCATTCTTCTAACTGAAGGAGGTCACGGACTTCTTCGGCATCGGTTGGATTCATCTCAAACACGTCTTCTCCAGCGAGCCCTCTCGTGAACTGCATCGTTCCCGCTTCGCCCTCCCAAATGTTCACCATCAATTCCATCGTCGACTCCGCCGGGTTGTTGATCGTCACGACGTAGTCGGGTAACCCTTCCATCCCAACCTCAATCGCAGGACTCGCTTCCACAATCTCGATGAAGCGGTTAATGTCGGCTTCGTCTTGAACCGACGTCTCTGAGAAGACGACCGTCTCTTCATTTTTGTACGTGCCGACGACGAGCTCTCGCCCTTGTTCGCCACATGCGGCGAGCAGGAGGAGCGGAGCGAATAAGCAAGCGAGCAGTGTCCGGTTCATCCATCTTCCTCCTTGTCAGTTAAGCCGATTTTTCGTTGCTTCCCGATGTGCCATCCGGAGCTCGTGATTGTTCACATGGTTCGGATCGATCAGTTCAAGCTTCCGGTTCACCCACACCGACAAGAAAATGAACGGGATGAACAGTGCGAGCAACATGACCGCAAACACGACGAGCGAACCTTCAATCGACCAGGCGATGGCGATGAAGAGACCGAGCAAGACGACGTTCGCGAGCACGATCCCGAACTCGAGACGGACGAACTTCTGATAGCGCCCCTCGTCGTTAAACGTGAGCAGTAACTTCATCCGATGCCAGGCGCGGTACAAGCTCGGCAACTGGGTCGCCATGATGATGACGGCGAACGTCACGAGCGAAATCTCTTGCGTGAAGATGAAGTAGAAGGCGATCCCTAAAATCATGAACGTGAGCAAGAGCGCCGTCTTGTTCACGTTGCGGTCGTTCTCGACCATTTGTTTGACGCGTTGTTCTTTTTCAACCATATTGAATGTCCCCCATCATGATGTCTTTCGTTTTTGACGCTCGACTTGCGCTTTGCTGAGCTCTGTTCCGGTCACATGCTCCGGGTCAATCGCTTTCAACTCACGGTCGATGCGATAGCCGAGCACGATGAACGTGATCAAGCCGACGAGTACGACGATGATGAGCGTCAGCAGCGTAATCCAACCGAGAATCGAGCTCGTGATCAACAGCAAGAGGAAGACGAGGTTCCCGACGGCCAATCCGAACTCGGACCGTACTTTTTCTTGATAGCGGGCATCGTCATTGAACGTGAGCAACAGTTTCATCCGATGCCAACTCTTATAAAGCATCGGGAACTGCCCGACCAAGATGATGGGCAATAGGAGCAGCACATCTGTCATCATAAAATAGATGATGAACAGCGCGATGAAACCGAATGTCGGATACAGCGTCTGCTTTTGGCGTTTGCGGTCGTTCTCAATCATGCGTTCTAGTCTTACTGTATGGTCAATCATCCAATCCTCCTAGCTAAATCTCATTTCCTTCTTTTACGAATCGATCGCACAAAAGGTTTCACTCGTACGGAATGTCATGCTCGAGGATATATTTCGTCTCTTCATAAGCTTGCTTACTGTACGGGTCGTCGTGCTGTCGAAGCCCTTCAAAGAATGCTTCAATCGATGATTCTTCTTGAAGCCTCCGCGCCACAATCAAATGTTGCATCGTATAGATCGCTTCGTCTCGGAGCGTCTCGTCGTTCATCCACGTCAGTAATTCCGTGACGAGCTCGTCTGTGCCAAGCATGTCGACTCCGTTCAACCACGTGTTCGCTCCCTTCGCCTTCTCACGCTTATCGGTGCTGTATAGTTGACGCCGCGCATAATCGATCAACGCCTCCCCCTCGGCGAGTCCAGTGAACGGCTCGAACTCGACCGTCGTGAGTGCTTCGGTGAATGCGCGGAACGAGTCGAATAGGACATCAATCTGTTCGCTGTCCGTGTCGATATACGCAATCTTTGGCGTCGCGCTCTCGCGATAGTCGAACGCGAGGAAGAAGTGTCCATCACCTGCGAAGGCGACCAACCGGTCATCCGCGACGCCCCACTCAGTCAATAGCGTCTTCGATTGAATCAAGCCGTCTGATAGACCGACGCCGGCAATCGAGTCGACGAGCGCAATGTCGTCTTGTCCGTTCCACACAATCGGCAAGTCACGTGGCTCGACGCCACCACCGTTTTGGATACGAATCGCTTCAAGATAGTCGTCCGGGAGCTTCACCCCGAGGTGCGCCTCGACTGCTACCAATACTTCGTCTGTCAATTCGGGCAACCGATTCGAATCGTCCGAGTCCTGTCTCCATATCATGCTTTCATCACTCCCACTTTATTCTTCCTCCCAATGCCGTTTCATCCGCTCCCGTTTCGTCAATCCGAGCAGGCTATCGACGACGTGCTCATCATCGATTTGAATCAGGCGTCGATCCACCACCATCTCGATGAACAAATAGCCAATCGACAAACTCACCACGGTACTTGTGAACAACGATAATGGCACGAATCCTGATGCAAAGAGCGACATCATCCCCATCATGCCAAACAGTAAGACGATATTCAAAAGCCCTTTGAAGCGAATCCAGCGCCGATACCGTTTATCCTCATTGAACGTCAACAGCGTCCGCGTCTTACGCCATGCGACAAAGCCGAGCGGCAACGTGACGATGAAAAAGAAAACGAATGCGGCAATCTGTTCATAAGCGCCTCCTGAAAAAAACCAAAGGCCGCCCGCGAGTCCGCTTAAAAATGTAGCGATCAACATCACGATCCCGGTTCGATTGCGTGAATATAACTGCTCGACTCGTTCTTCACGTGTCATCTTTTCATTCCCCCTTGAAACCAAATGCTTACGAGTTGCGTACATAAGAATAGCATACCAATAATTAGGAGGCTTTCATATGGATATCCTCATCTTAATCGCTTTACTCGGTGCCGTCGTGTTCATCCTCTTCAGCTGGAAACCGCATCACCGCTCCCCTTTCGAGCATCGTTCGACGTTTTATCCGAGAGAGTCGCAAACGACAACATGCCCGCATTGCCAAACCTCTGTCAGAAGGCAGGAACACGGGCAGACTTGTCATAGTTGCGGTAAGTCATTTTAACGTCATCCGACGCGTCGGACACGCTCGTTCACTACTTTTTCTTTCCCGCTCAATTGAAACAGCAATACTCCGCCGACAATCAAGATGATGCCGACGACCGTCTTCCACGTGAACGGAATCGCCTCGAGCCCGAACCAGCCAAGCGTGTCCCAGAGGAGCGCGAACAGGATTTGTGACACCATGACGATGGAGATGGCGTAACTCGGGCCGAGCCGTTCGACGCTTTGTGTCACACTCATGACGACACCGACCCCGATAATGCCACTGAACCAATACCACGTCTCCATCCCCGTGACGGCAAACAAGGCCGTCCCATCACTGATTAGTCCCGCGACGAGCGATGCGAAGAAGCCAAGCCCGAGGACGAGCGTCGTCGTGGCCCACGCGCCGACGCGTCGCTTCACGTTCGCATTGAACGTGTTTTGGATACAAACGAGCATCCCGCCGAACACGGCAAGCATCATCCCGATGGCCATACGTTTCCCTCCTCACTCATAAATACTCTCTCCCGCCACATCAATTAGACGATTCCGATCGACGACCGTGATCGACCGTCTGTCCCGTTCAATCAACCCGTCCTCGACGAACCGTTTGAGTGTCCGATTGACGTGCCGATAGCTCGTCCCAATCAAATCGGCGATGTCGGTCAACTCATCGACCGTCGAGCCAAGCGTCGTCGTCTCGGGCGTCATCGACAACAAATAACTCGCGAGCCGGACGTCGACCGGATAAAACAAGTTGAAGCTCATCGATTGCGACTTTCGCTCGAACTTGCGGGTGATCTCCGCTAATAAGTAGTTGAGCCAAATGACGTCTTCAGTCGCGTGACGCGCCAACGCCTCGAACGAAATGACGAGCATCTCGACGGTCGTCACCGCCTCGACCGTGTTCAAATAAGGAGTCCGCTGCACGTATTCGATGTCCCCGATCAAGTCGAGCGGTTGCTTGAACGACAAGACGAGCCGCTTCCCCGCAGCCGACGTGTGAGAGACGCGTATCTTCCCGTTGACGAGAAAACGAAGTGCATGGGTTGCGTCACCTTGCGTACAAATCGTCGACCCCGGTGCGTAACGGACGAGCGTCAAATCGGGCCATGCCGCGCGCGGCAACACCTCGTCGAGCCCGACTTGTCTCATGTAGTGTTCCACTTGCTCGTTCCCTACCATTTCAACAACACCACCCCGGCAACCATCATCGCCACACCGATAAGTTGCGTGACGTTCAAACGACGTCGCACCATCCCGAACCAGCCACGTCCGTCAATGACGAGGGCAAGCGCGAGCTGGGCGATTAAAAACAACGAAATCGTGAGCGTGACGCCGAGCGTATGCACAGCCGTCATGTTGCTGAACAAGATGAGCGCCGCGAAGGCTCCGCCTGACAGATAGAGTGGCTTCACATGTCGCATCTCGCGATACGTCCGGTCGCGGACGAGGAGCATGATGAGGAGCGCCACGATAAAACCGGTCAGCTGGGTGAGCGTCGCCGCCTGCCATGTACCGATCGCAGAACTGATATTGGCATTGGCCACACTTTGTAAGGTCAAAAAGAAACCGCCGCTGATGGCGAACAAGACTCCGCGCATCTCCATCTCCCCCTTTTTTTCTTTAGTTAACAATAACGGACAGCTTCGATAAAGGACAGATGTCCTGAACCATGAAAAAAAGGCCATGACGAATCATAGACCTGCGCGATATGCTTCCAATCGCTCTTCTTTCGCGACCGATAGCTGCTTATTCGTGACGTGTGCCGGGTCAATCTGACGGATGCGTCGCTGCAAGAAGCGCGAGACCCCGAACGTCAACGTCGAGACCCCACCGATGATACCAAGCAGCCATGGCAGTGACAGGCTTTCCGCGAGGTAGCCAATCACAAGGCCGAGATACACAACAAACTGAAGCCAGAGAGAGGCAAACTCGACATAGATGAGCCGACTGTATCGTCGATCTTCATTGAACGTCAGTAACAGTTTCGTCTTCCGCCACTCCAAGCAGAGATACGGGAAAAAGAGGACGAGCGTACTGAAAGGAACCCATCTCGGGGAAGCGCCGCTCACAAGGATCGTCACGACGATCCCGACAAACCAAACGCCCCAGCGCCAGCGCCAATGGACGTCGTCTTGCTCCAACAACTGTTTAATTCGTGTTTCTTTCGTTACCATATGTACTCCTCTCGTAAGAGCGGTAGAACCGCGAGATGTCGTTTCGGGTCGGCTGATTTGGGTCAACGTGCTCGAGCTGTCGACGTGTCGTGTAATGATGCCACCCTAACATCGCCGAACAGACACCGTAAACCATCCATCCGATGATTGGGACGCCCAAACGACTGAAAATCACCGCCGCTGTGACCCACACCATCCAAAGAGGATACATGCCATACAAGCGCTTTGTAAGCAATTCGCCACGTCCGGTCGTAAGCGTCATCGCTTTCTCCCCTTCACGGAGCATGATACGCACTAGACCGATTGATACGAGTAGGGACCCAATCCCCCATACCCACCAGAAGTCCTCAAACCCTAACGTGAACGAGTTGAAGAAGATGAGTGCCATTGTCAGCCAAAGACTACTGCGTTGATGTTTTTCTCGATATTGGCCTAACGCTTGAATCCGTTCTTGTTTCGTCATAGTCATGTCGTCCTTTTATTCTTGTATTTCATCAAGTTGATGCTTCGACTTCGCACGGTTCGCTTTCGCCAACATACCAGACGTCACGTGCTCCGAATCGATTTCGAGCAACTTCCGGTCCAGCCAAAACGGCCATAAGACTGACGGTGGACCCCCGAGGATGATCACCCACATAAGAGCGTCTCGGTGAATGTTTCCGGTCAAAAGCAAAGCGACCAGGCTAAACAGCAAGACGAACGTGAAACAGAGAATCGCAAAATTCAGCCGAATGAGACGCCGATACAAACGATCGTCATTGAACGTGAGATAAGTGCGTGTCTGCCTCCACTCGACCCACATCATCGGAACGAGACTGAGGACCGCAAGTGCACCGGAATACACAAGGTCCATCATGAAGTATAATGATGCCCCAAAAATGAAGAGCGTGCTCGCGATGACGATGCGATGATATCGCTTCTTGATGTTCACTAATTTAGATAGTCTGGCTTCCCGTTCCATCATATCCCTCCTAATCTCTCACGTAATCGAGTCGCATCTCACGAAACAATGGATGCTCCGGGTCGATAGCAGACAATCGCTCGTCTTGTCGTCGAATCCATCGGTATCCGACGTAGAGAACGCCACCGGTCACAATCAAAATCCATGCGTAGGTCCATCCGAGTTTGAGCGTCAATGCGACCGAGAGAATAGACATCACAAATACTCCGAATAGGAATCCGTTCCGCCGTGTGATGATTCGCTTGGCAGATTCGTGTTCAGTCATATTCGCCTCGATTCGATTCGCTTTAAAGAAGGAAGCACCAAGCAACAACAAGCAGACAGCGATACCGAGCACAGACCATCCATTCCATGAATTCGAACGAATCAAGCCGACCGTAAAAAATGTCATCGGAAAGGTAATGAGCCCTTGTGGGACTGCCTGCTTCATGTTCGATTTATAGATGGCATTGATGCGTTCTTGTTTTGTCATCTCCTTAGCTCACCATCCCCTCACTTCACGTCGCATCGGTTGCTCGGAATCGCTTTGTCTCACTTTTTCATCTAATGCCCGTTCTGAAGCCGAGAGAATGAAAATACCGACCGTGAAGCCGACGAATGGCAACCAACTGACCGCCTCCGACTTCATGAGCCATGGAAACACGAGTCCGATGAAGAGAATCAACACATAATCAAACGTATATTGAAGTGAAATGAAACGTTTTGTACGAGTGCGTTCTGTGAAACTGCTCATGAATCGATACTCTTGTCGTAAGGCGTATCCGTATAGCAATGTCGTTAGGACGAGCAGGCTGCCGTAAAGTAGCTCTTGCGTGTTTGTCTGTAACAGTAAAAAAACTATCACACCGAACGGAATAGCAAATAGCATCCGCAGAAAGAACCACTTCCGATTTCCTTGCTTCATTTTTGTCAGTCGTTGTTGCCTATCCATATCTCATTCCTCATTTCATCTGGGCGAGTGTTTCCCTCTTTATCAACCTATACGTGAGAATCGTTATAAAAGTTCCGTTATTTTACAATTTTATGACCTGTGCAAGTTGATTGACTAAAGTTGAATCTCGTTTTATAGTTTAGTTAACTTAACTTTAATAAAGAAAGCATGAGGTTATCTTATGAATTTGCTTCACAATCCACGATTCGTCTTCACATGGCTGTCCGGGATGACGCTGACGCTCGGCTTCTCCATCTTCTTCTTGAGCGTGTCGTGGCTCACAATCGATGTGTTACAACAGCCGGCTTTGCTCGGAATCATTTTGACCGCCGTCTCGCTTCCGCGTGTCGTGATGATGGTGTTCGGCGGCGTTTTCGCCGACCGCTTCCAAAAGAGTCGGCTCTTATTTTTGACGAATCTCGGCCAGGCCGCACTCATGTTGGCCGTCTTGAGCCTTCATCTACTCGACCTCTACTCGGTCGCGGCACTCATCGGGATTTCCGTCATCTTCGGGATTTTGGACGGCATGTCGTATCCGGCCCTCTCGTCCCTCATCCCGTCTCTCGTCAAACAGCACGAGTTGCAACGGGCCAACTCCTTGTTCCAAGGCTCGCTCGAGCTCATGTTTGTCATCGGTCCCTTCTTAGCAGGACTCTTGTTGACATGGGGCGGGTTCGGGCTCAGTTTCGGGACGGCGGCCGGACTGATCTTCCTTGCCGCTTTGTTGATCATGCCGCGCCTGATTCAAGACCGAATCCCGGCGGCGCATGTCATGTCTCTCGCTCACGTCATCGTCGACTTAAAAGAAGGGATTCGCTACGTCTCGCATACCCCGATTTTACGGAGCGGGACGCTGTCCATCGCCATCGTCAACCTGTTCGTCATGGGACCGCTCATCATGAGTATCCCCATCCTCGTCGGCGAGCGTGGCGGTACGGCGTTTGACTTGAGCGTCATTGAGGGCGGTCTTGCCGTCGGGACGTTCGTCGCGAGCTTCCTCGTCTTGCTGATGCGCTCGGTCCATCGCGGCCGGTTCGTCTTCCGCGCTTTGTTGCTGACGATTGCCGCGTTCCTCTTGTATACGCAAGCCCAATCGATTCCGATGCTCGCGTTGACGGCGGCGCTGAGCGGCTTCATGTTGATGCTCGTCTACTTGCCGGCGGTCACACTCATGCAGGAACATAGCGACCAAGACAAGATTGGTCGTGTCATGAGCATCATGGCGCTCGCCGCGTCCGGTCTTGAACCGGTCGCCTTCGCCGTCTTGTCCGTACTCGTCGCGCTCGCTGTGCCGATTCAAACGTTACTCATCACGTTTGGTATAATCGGATTGGCGCTTAGTGGCCTCTTATTCGTACGGAGCCAGACGTTCCGTCACACACGATGAAAGGAGAACGACCTTTGAACGAGACACGCAAACAACAAGTCATCGAGATGTATCGTCAAATCGACGAGCTCGACTTATTGTTCACCAAATACTTCACCGATTTGAACGAGTTCCAACTCAGCTATCAGCAAGAACAGATGCTGCTCCTTTTTAAACGACAAGAGACATGGACGACGACGGAGATCGCGACGAAGATGAATATCTCGAAAAGTGCCGTCAGCCAAGTGCTGAAGGTACTCGAGCAGCGTGAGTTCGTCCAGAAAGAGAAGAACCCGGACAACTTGCGTGAGAGCTTCATCCGCCTCGGTCCGCTCGGCCATGCATACTCGAAGCAAATCGATGCCATCGAGGAACGGCTCGCCGAAGAGATGTTCTCTGTCCTTGAGGACGAGGAGATGAAAATGATCAACCGTTCGCTCGCGTTGATGATTCAACGTTTCAAATAAAAAATGCGTATCGTCCCACGTGTGGGAGGATACGCATTTTTGGTTAGAATGGCTCGACGACACGGATGGCTGACCGAAGCGCCCCTTCGACATGACCGCCGAAGAAGGAGTCCGCTTCCGTCCCGGCGAAAGACAAATACTTCGCCCAACCGGCGTCTACTGGAATCGGTCCATAGACAGGAAAATCAGTCAGCGGCGCCGTATCTTCAACCGCTGCCGTATGGCGGTCGCTCGACCAATCGACGGATAAGACGTCACGCGGGTGGCGCGCCTCTTCCCCGAATAGTCGTACAAGTTGATCAATGACGCGACGATTCAGCTCGTCCCGTTTGAGCAACGCACGCTCGGTAGCGGGTAATCGGAAGAAACCGAATAACGCCGCAAGTCCATCCGGTTGCGAGGCGTCATGTACCTCCTGCAGTACCCCGGCCCAGCTCATACCTTGACCAGATTGGCCCTTGTCCCGCCAAAACGGATGATCGTAGACGGCGAGCACTTTCGCCTGACCGGCCATCCAAGTCGGGATAGACGCTAACTTTTCCTTCATCGTCTCAGACAGTTCTGGTTGAAACGTGATCCGTGAGACGAGCCGGGGCGGGATGGCCAAGATGGCGTGCGTGAACGTTTCAATATCTCCTTGTTTGAGCTCGATTGCGACTCCACGCTCGACCTGTCTCATCGAGATGACCGTCGACTGAAGTTGAATCGTATGGGGCGGTAAGGTTGCTGCGAGCACGGTCGTCAAGCTGGCCATGCCACCGACGAGTCGCATCGATGGGACCACGTGTCCTGGTGGAAGCGTATGGCGTTCGATGACACCGAACTGACGCTCGAGCATCAAGTCACCGGTCGCTTGTTGGGGGAACACTTGGAGGTCGAGCTGATCGACTAGCCGCACCATCGTCTTTTCCGTATCCGGCCAATACCAGGTCGGACCGAGGTCGAAGCCGTCATAGCTCAACACCCGTCCCCCGATGCGGTCGCGTGCTTCAAAAACGGTAACGTCATAGCCTTTATCGATGAGGAGCGACGCGGCATACAAGCCGCTCACGCCGGCTCCGATGATAGCGATGGATTGCGTCATGTAAATACTCCTTTTATATACGTTGTGCCCCCATTATACTGAAAAAGATGCATATACATGAGTTGAGCGAATCGCTCGGGAAAGGCGTTACATATGAAACGATTTTTTTATTATCTTTTATTCCCGTACATCTTGTTCATGCGAGGATTGTATCCATTTATTAAAACAGAAAAAGGGATGATGATTGCCTTCATGTTGGTATTTGTTTTTGGATGGACTCTCATCTCCGAAGATTTAATCTCTGTGCCATTGTTACTAGAAGCTTTCATTCCGCTTTATCTTTCGATAGGCGTTACGACCCCGGTGTATTACTTCGAATCGGATGTCAGACGCAGACGCACCAAACCTGGCTACATTCCACGCAATGAGCGTTGACGTTTTTAGAAAGGATTTACCAACATGCCCAATACAGTCAAGACGCTCCTTTATCCGTTCCTCGTAGGCATTCGCCTGTTTTCTAGATTTCGAAAAGGCAAGCTATTGATGTATCTCCTTGCCTATCTATTTGTGTTTTCTGTTGAAGGGTTGCTGTTTTTCCAAATCCTCTACGTACCCAATTTAGTTCGGACCTTCGTAATCATGTATCTCATCCTCGGGATGATTTTCGTCGAATTTCATTTTGATGATTTAGACGAACCGAAGTCGTTTTGAACGACGACTACAATCGTGGAAGGAACAACGAGTCATACTGTGCAATCAACTTACCCAACCAGTCATCCTGCACTTCTTCTGACTCCATGCCTCGCTCTAAGTCATCTATGATTTTGCTGTTCGGAAAATAGAGGCGCAACACAAACAGACTATCTGCGATTGTCGATACAAAACTTTGATCTTCGACGTTGATTGTCAAATACGCGCCTCGAATCATCCGTTTGATTAGTGACTTCTTTTCCTTTTCTGTCATACGCCTTGTTTTCAATTTTTCCTGTGCGTCTCGTAACTGAGGAGATAAATCTCGATTTAACGCTCGGCTGATTCGCTCATCCGGTTTCATATGTGGAAAGCGGTGAGACAAGTCCGTCCCATAAACGCATGCGCACATATGACGTAACCAAAACCCCCATTCAAAATGATTGGTAGGATTGAGCGCCGTATGCAATAGTCCGATATCGTAATCGATTTTAATCACTTCTGGATGTTCCTGTAACAGTAGCATGGTCTGTGACTTCAATCCATCAATGTCTAGCTCCCGGTTGAGGATGACTGTCACGTCTAAATCCGACTGTTCGACTATAGCCGTCCCGCGCCCGACGCTACCGTATACATATACGCTATGTAACGCTTCTGCAAACTCTTCTCGCAACAGCTGAATCACCTTATCGAGCAGTGGTCGAAACATCGGTTGAATCTGTGTCGCGTCTGTTTGATTGATGATGTAACCCGCCTCGTTTGTCCCAAGTCGTGTCGGTAGCTCCATCACACACCTACCTCAGTAAACGTCACCACGTCGAGCACGTGCCCGACTTCAATCCGGTCGACGAGATAGTGATACTTCGTGTTCGTCCCCGGATACGCCTCGACGATCGACTCGCACCAGTCACGATCGAACATCTTCTCCCACGATTCCTTCAACTCTTTCTCGTCTTTCGCTTCTCGATCTTCAAACGTCAGAAACCAACGATTCATTGCAAAGTTCCAATAACCTGCCTCGAGTTCGAGTACGTGTGAATCGGGCAACTCAACTGTCAGCACAACGCCCGGCTCTCCGGGATTCAAGTAACCGCTTCGTCCTACATCCGGCCGTGTATCGCTCAACCAGACGGGATAATTCCCATGAAGGGAGATCCCAGTTCGCTGTTCATACTGCCCCGCGAGCCAGTCGTAGGCGGGCCGATGATATGCGTAGTCCTCGTCTTGAAAGATTCCAAAGTTCGGGTCGCCGAATAAATAGCCTCTTTCGTTCGCTGCTTCCCAAGCGCTTGCGTGTTGGTATGTATAGTAGATTGCCATAAGTCAGCCTCCCTTTCTCATCAATATAGCGTACAGAATGAAATGATTCACGATAGATCAATATTCCCTCTTCCCATTTGTATGATTTTGGAAGTATACTAGTTTAGGATTACCGGTGCAAGGAGGAATTGGAATGGAAGTTTTACTCATGTTTCTATTTAGCTTATTCGTAATGATTGTCCCACTTACGTTAATCATTACGATTATCGTATTGATCGTTCGCTTTATCGGTCGCTATGAGAAGCGGGCCGACGCGCGACTCGAGCTAGAGCGCCAAACCGCGGCTCATCAACAACAACAATTCGATGTCTTGGTAGAACGCCTCGATCGCATCGAAGAAAAGATGGAGGTACGTCCTTAATGTCGCAACCACTCACGATTTGGACGAAACGTCTCGTCCTCACAACGATCCTCGGCGGTGTGCTACTCGTCGCGACTTTCGCCACGAAACGCGCCTTCCACATGTCTGAGATCAATCTACTAGTCGACAAGGCCGATGAACAACAACTCAGCTATGAGTTAATCATTCACAACCCGCTCACGAACGCTTACAGTTTCACAATCGTTCACGACTAAATCAAATGAGGTTTTTCCATGGAGCTGAACACGATGTTCTTAATCGCATCACTTCTTTTAAACGCCTTCTTACTCAATGTAATTGCTGAGCAGGCAAAGGACATACGTGTACTACGGCGAAAGCAAATTCAGAACGATTCTCTCATACTAGACGAGGAGTTGACTGCAATATTGAAAGAAAAGATTGATACGGATGGGGTTGTCACGGCCGTAAAGTTTTTACGGGAGACTCAAGACATGTCTCTCGTTGAAGCGAAACGACTAGTCGACCGCATTACTGGTCGATCAAGTTTATAAAAGGGAGTAGCGCGCGCTGCTCCCTTTTGGTCGACTTTATTTTGGAAAGAAGCCGACTTTCCCGCGTTCATAGACTTTATGCGTCACATGTTCCGGGTCAATCTTCGCAAGCTTTTGATCAAGTTTCGAAGACGCGATCCACGCGAATAGATTGAATGCGACCACGAGAAGCAAAACATTCTCTTGTTCTGGACGGAGCAGCAACGATACAATCAACAGACAAAAGATTACGATGACCGCCATTCCGCTCCAATATTCATACCAGACAAGCCGTCGATAGTCAGGCGCATCGTTGAACGTGAGCAATGTCTTCGTCCGTGCCCCTATTTTGACGAACCCGATGGCTGGGATGAAGAGGACGAACCAAACCAGTTCGGCGAGTCGACGCTCGCCCGTGAACCAAAAGATGGCGCCGAGTAGGATGATGAACAATCCAAGAAGAAGGGCTTGGCGGGTGGAACGTTTCCCCGCCTCGTATAAGTAATCAAATCGCTCGCGTTGGGTCATATTCATATTCATATTCCTTTCTTACGATTACTTCGTTACTATGCAAATAGACTGTTATACAAAGAAAAGAGGGTGTTCATGAATCCTGCACAAACCGAAGTCCTAGTGACCTCGCCGACGATTTCTCAATTGAAGATTTGACGCACCGTCTCGGACTCACGCCTACCGAAACCTACAAACGCGGGGACCACAGTACATATTCGGCTCATCCTCGTGAATATACGTCATGGTCACTTAGTACAGGCTATCAGCCGTCAGTTGATGTGAATGATCAGCTACAACCCATCATTGCGCAACTTCGCGGCAAAGAAACCATTTTAGACGACATTTATGACACGTATGATGACATGCAAGCACGGTTTATCATCGTGATTGTGATGGAAGAAGGACAAACACCGGCACTCGTCTTTGATTTGGAGACGATTCAATTCGCCCATCGGATTCGTGCCGAGTTCGACATCAATCTGTATGCGAACCCGTATGAAGAGGACCCCGACTTTAAAGACTGAATAACGGACTAAAAAAGTCACCTCAGCTCGAGATGAGTTTTATCGTTCCAGCAAACGACCGTCGTCATTCCATTGCCCGTATAAGCGATTGGCACGTGTCTGTTCAATCAACTTGTCCAGTCGTTTCTCATATAAGGTCTGATCTTTGCGCACACTTTGAATCGTGTCGATGCGAATGCGACGATACAGTTCAGGGAACGCTTCAAAGTTACGGTATACATCGGGCTCGCTTTTCAAGCGTCTCACAATCGCTTCGTCGATGACGAAGGACGTATCGCTCATGTCAGGGAGGACAGTTAGACCGCGCTCTTGCATCATACCTAGTCGTATAAGGCGACGAACGCGCTCTTTGTTCAACTCGGTCCAGTTGCTATTCTTTCGCCTCGGTGAAAAGCGCTGGGCGAACTCACCTGCCTCGGTCTTCTTCGCAATCCCGTCAATCCAACCGAAACAGAGCGCTTCTTCGACGGCATCGAGATACAACAAACCGTCCCCGCTCGTTTTGCGACTGAGGATCACCCAACAATAGTCTGTATCGTCTGCATGTTCCTGAAGCCATTCTCGAAAGGCTTGGCGATCTTCAAACCGTACGATGTGATCGATTTCCATGACTCTCATCCCTCATCCTCTCCATGCTTTTCTTCCTTATCCTATTTTTCAATCGTCTCGTCTCCATACTTATTGTTTTCGGTAAGTCATTAGAATGCCAATCAATCGATTCGGGAATACTTTGATTGGAGGTGATAAAAATTGATTCGTTATTATGATTGGAACAACGATCAGTTTATCGACACAAATTTTAAAGAAGAGATGCAAGGTTTCACTTCGTTGCGCGCAATCACGTATGTCAGTTCTTTTCAGCTCATCAATGAATTGATGCCACTGTTTGAAAAGCTGGAAATCATTCACGGTTTCACCGGAACATCTTTTCAACTCATTGCTCAACTCCTTGATATTACGAATCGGGTCGAAAACGTTCGATTGCTGAAATCTGAAACGTTCAATGCGTTACTCGATGAAAGACTTGAAATCCATCTTGCTCATGCCGTCCCCATTCATCACAAGACCTACATCTTGGAGAAAGATAACCATTATAAAATTTTGTCCGGTAGCGCCAATCTAACTACATCTGCCTTACAAGGGAGAAATCATGAGCTATTATTCATCCGAACAGGCTTTAAACATGATGCTTTTTACACTCAAATGCATGAAATGTGGAGCGAAATTAAACGAGACACAATCGACTATATCGATCTATCTACGCTCAATTCAATCAAAGAAAGACCTGAAGAAGTGATAGAGTCCTTTCTAACTGACGTCGATGTGCCAGAGACGCTCGTTCAAGAAGCAAAACCAGAAATTGAAAAACTTCACACCCATAAAGTCGATACTGTATTTGAAGAAAAAATAGCACCTTCATTCTTGCCACTCGTTCTGACAAAAACAGGACGACGAAGAAAGCCAAAACCTGAAGAAATACGAAAACAAGTTCGTCTGGCCGTCGATGAAAGGTTATCCAGCTATGATATGGATAAGCAAATCATGTGGCAATTTGATTTTGAAGAGCACGACTTCATTATCGGCGAAGATTATCTGCATGATCTCCTCCGAGAAAAAGTAGCACCTTCCGCTAACGGGATGATTGATGTGATTGAAAGCTATGAACAGAATAAATTTAGAGATGAACGACATCAAGTATTTACAGGGATTCTCTATTTGCTAACCTCACCTCTTATTTGGAAAATTCGTGAGATCTATACAGAGAACCATTTGCCTAAAGAAGATGTTCCTGTCGTCATGAATATCGTCGGTGATGGACAGACTGGTAAGACGACGCTTGTCCGTGAATACTTTTCGACGTTACTGGACTACGCTTCAATCCCTACGTACTCTATGTTAAAAATTCCACCTAAAGGTAAAAAAGCGAGCGCCCGAATTGCGAATGATTATATTGATGGGTACCTTCATTCTGATTGGGTCAATCCGCTCATCATTGATGAAGTCCCAAATAATTTCTTCACAACAACACACGGTGAGAATAACGTAAAATCTTGGTCCAATGATCGCACTGGCATCTTCCCCATTTTAATTACGACGTCAAATATTTCAGGTGCTCTCGCAAAACCTCAACTTCTCCGTCGCATTTTAATGATTCCGATTGATTCTAAGTATCGAGAATCTAAAGACCAACCGTTTGACGTATATCAACTCGTCAGCAATTTAGATCCTCTCCTCCCACTATTCTTTTTAAACGAATTATCTAAACGCCTAGACTCAATGACCCCAAAAGATATTGAGCGATTGAAAGAAGACTATTTATCGTTATCTAAAGAAGTCCTATTTAAATTATCTCCCGAACTCGAGACTTACGCGAACGAAAATGGGTTCCTTTCAAATTACGATATCGTCAACCATCGTGGGAAAACCTTATGGGCAATGACCCTCATGTCAAAAGCCGATCACATCTGTGTAAACCCAAAAAACGAAAATGAAATCATTGTTTACGAGTCTGCATTTAAAACACACCATGACCGTACTGAAGCCAAGACTTTTTTACCTGGCGGTGTACTCGTTCAAAGCGGTGGTAACAGTTTAACGTTGAATAGCGAGCTCCTTGAACAGTTTGTCGGTTTTTCAATTCAGACGGTTTGGGAAAATCAATCGGCTTCTAGAACAGGTAAACAGATTGCAGATGCGATGGCGAAACAACTTGCACCTTTACTTGAAGATAAGAAAAAGCCTTCCCGCTGGAAGACTTTGTGGAAAAAATGATGTCGTATAACAAGCCTACCTTTGCCACTGGAATGGAATTGACCTCTTCAAGCCCAGTCGATAGCCGAGACGCCATCCAAGTCCTCGAATCCGGTCCACCCAACTATCACTCAAATCTCGGAACGGCATGACGGCTCGAACTTGATGTAGCTCGATGCGATGAATCACGTATTGATAGTTCGGTGCTTCGATGGACCTATGAATCGCCATCTCCTCACACCATTTTTTATCAAAGATTTTTTCCCATGACTTTCGAGTATAGGCCAGATCAATATTTTCCCTATGATCAAAGGCCTCGGCTGTATCGCAAAAAGTAGAGTTATACGGAACAAACTCCCAAAATGAAATTTCTGAAGCCAATACTTGATCATCTGGTAATTCAACTGTCAACACAACACCTTTGTTCGCTTGTCCAATATGGCCACCGCTGCTTAGGTCAGGAAACTCGTCCCAGCACCAAACCGGATAGTTTCCGTTCAGCGAAATCCCAACTCGCTGCTCGTACTGTTCAACCATCCAGTCATAGGCCGGTTTAAAAAATTCGATTCCCTCGTCATTGAACATGGCATAGCGAGGGTCACCTTGTAGATACCCTCGCTCCAATGCTATGTTCCAAGCGTCTTCATGCTGATACGTATAATAGATGCTCATATTCATTAACCTTCTCCAAACTTATTCTTTCACCACTTTATCCGATTTCATATCAAAAAGTAGTGAAAATAATGGTCAGGGTTAATCGGTCGATTGCAACTTAGCCGTTCGGACTCGGATACTTCACCGCATTCTTCTGGAGCTTCTCTTCAATCGCCTGCGACACATCAATCCCTGCCGCATGAGCGAACGTCAGCGCATAGATGAGGACATCCGCGAGTTCTTCTTTCATCTCGACGTGTTTCGTCTCGAGCGCTTCTTCGCTCGACACCCATTGGAACAATTCCAACAGTTCACTCGCCTCGAGTGATAACGATAACGCCAAGTCTTTCGGGTTATGGTGGAACGCCCAATCGCGCTCGTCACGGAATTCAATCACTTTGTCCATCAGTCGTTGTATTTCGTTCATGTCTGTACCTTCTCTCTTTGAATGTGTAACAGCTTATCTCGCAACGCTTGATTGCTCGCATACAAATAAAGTCCTCGGACGCCCCGTTTCATCAACACATTGATGGAGTTCAATACGATTTGTTCTTTCGCCAATTCGACATCTTTGACACCGTCAATTCCGGCGTAGGCTCCCGTATCTTTATAAAGATTCGTGTCGATCACCAGGCAATTCTTTGTCTCATCGTACGTCACTGAAGGACCTAACACGACACCGACATAGTTCAAGTCAAAACCTTGAATCGTATAGATTGACCCGGCCTCAGCAATCGTTTCTGACTTCTCAGCCCACGTCGTTTTTCCGCCCGTCGTATTCCACGGCAATTTATAGTTCCCATTCGATTCATAGACGTAGTACGTTTCGCCGTCTTTCTTATGAATATAATCAAACGTTGAGACAACACGGCTCAATCCATGCAGCTTGTCTTGTTTCATAATCACTTGGTGCATCTCTTCTAACGTCTCAAAGATTCGTAAATCATATCCACTCGATTGCGGAAACGTTTTGATTTTCTTGGTTTTAAAGGCATCAATCCAATCGATGACATCCTTACCTGCCTGCATCCGGAACTGGTTTGTCAGCTGATACGTCCGTGCGACCTTCGCCTTCTGTTTGAATGATTCGAGCAATCCCTGATTCCATCGACTTTTCAATTTCAATACTTGATGTTGATCAAAGATGACAATGACAATTTTCGCACGTTTCATCAACTCCTCGAGATGATTCTCCGCCCGAAAGTTGTTGTACGCGTCTGACTTCGTCAACAGGAGGTGCGCCTCGTCGACCAAGATAATATCAACTTTTTTATCTTTTAACTTATTGAGGAGCGGTGTCGGTTTGACGAAGTTGAAAGCCTTCAAGTGTTTAACTTGTTTGGCGATTCCTTTATACGTCTTCAGCATCTCTTCATGGTTGACGACCAAATAGTTCTCCGTCTGATACAGCTTCGAACCCGCCTCGTTCGTCCGCGCTTGAATGGTATTAAAGATCGAACTGAGCACGACGCTCTTGCCGACGCCTGCCTCTCCTTCGATGACGTACAAATCTCCATATGTATCATCGGGCTTCGACTCCGTAATTTGTTTTTCACAGAACTCGAGCACGCGCTCTTTTAAGTCTATTTGCTCAATGGATAGTTCCTTGAACGGAGACAGTTTGAAGATGTCTTTGTTCTCGATGGCGTGCAGGTTGTTTTCGACGAGCTTGTTCTTATGTAGCGCATCCCACAACTTAGGAAACAGCTCATTGTCATAGAACGATTTATTGTAATAGTTGTGTGTGAAGTCGCTTGCTGTCTTGCTTTTGTTTTGTAAGGTGTACTTCTCGTCCCCTAAAAAGTAGTTGATCAACTTCGTCTCAAGATGGAATGTCGCCGACCGATTGAACGTCTCATGCTTCACAAGGTTGATTTGGTCCACATTCTTCCGGTCAGTTTGTTTCAGCTTCAGATGTTGTTTCATCCGTTTTTGAAAATGCACCGTTTCCCCGATATAGGCTTCCTTATGTCCGTTCAAAATATAAATCACCGGATAGTTCAAATAATCAGCAGACCGCTCAATCTCATCTAAATTCTTTTCAACAAAATCTTTTAGACCCTTTTCATTAAAATCTAACGGAATGACCTCAATCATCTTCATCGACACACCCTTGTCTAATTTCAAATTATCTCCAGTTTAGCATAGCCTTATTCCAATTCATTACTCAAGTCTTCTATGAATCAATGGTATAATCCCACTAAAAAGGGAGGGATTCGGTGCTTACTTTCGACAACGTCTCTGTTCGCCAACAGGACACGCTCATCCTTGAAAATATCTCCTTCACCATCAATCCAGGTGAAATCGCAGCCATCCACTGCGGCGTCACTTCCCGGGAAATATTGTTCGCATTATTGACTGACTCGCACGCGAACTACTCTGGGACCATCGATACAACGAATCGCACGCTTTCGGTCTTCTCCATCCGTGATGGCTTATATGACCGGCTGACGGTCGAGGAATATTTGCGTTTCACGCACACGCTCTACGAATCGACGGAATCGCTGGATACCATCTTGCAAACCGTTCAACTCGCCCCATATCGGAACAAACGATTGAATCGGCTTAGCTTATCGCTCGTCCGACGCGTCCAATACGCGGCCCTGCTCTTACATAATCGGGACATCTATGTGCTTGAAGAACCGGATCAAAACGTCGACCAAGAGACACGGCACTTGTTCGCGACCGTCTTGATGCAACTGAAGCAACAACAAAAAGCCATCCTGCTTCTGACGAGCAACATGGAAAGCGCCCTCTTCGTCACGTCGACCGTCTATCGCATCGACCACCGGCACTTGCGCCTACTCGACGTGGAACCGGATGAACCGGATGCGAACGAAGACATCACCCCTGACGTAATGCACGTCCGCTTCGAGAAGATTCCGACGAAAGTGAACGAGAAAATCGTCTTGCTCGACCCGCCGGAAATCGACTACATCGAGAGCCAGGACGGACAATCCGTATTGCACAGTCAATCGGAGCAGTTCCCGAGCGTCTTCACGATGAACGAGCTCGAGGCGCGTCTGACGCCGTATGGCTTCTTCCGCTGTCATCGGTCGTACATCGTCAACCTTCAACGAGTGCGGGAAGTCATCACGTATACAAAGAACAGTTTTAGTCTCGTCCTCGATGACCGAGACAAGACGACCATCCCGCTCTCGAAGTCGAAAATGGCTGAATTGAAGACGATGATTGGACTGAAATAAGCTCCATTCACCGCTCTATCCGCTCCGTTCACTTCTCCAAAAGCGCCATTTACCGCCATTTTAATGCGACCGACTTTTCCTCTCGATATGATTGAAGCAAGCAAGACGACATCAGCAAGGAGGAACGAGAATGGACTCAATCATTCAAGTGAACGGATTAAAAAAGCTATTCGGCAATGAAGAGGCGTTACGCGACGTGACGTTTTCTGTCGGCAAGGGAGAAGTGTTCGGCTTCCTCGGACCGAGTGGATCTGGGAAGACGACAACCATCAAAATCTTGACGTCGCAACTCGCCCAGACGTCAGGTGACGCGACCGTATTTGGCGTCCCAGTCTCAGAATTGAAACAAGAACAGTATCGGAAGCGCATCGGTGTGTTGACCGATAACAGTGGCCTGTACACGCGCCTCTCGATTGAAGAGAACTTACAGCTCTACTGCGACCTATACGACGAACCACGCACCCGAATCGATGATGTGTTGCAGACGGTGAACTTGGCCGGGGAACGCAAAAAACGCATCTCCGCTTTATCACGCGGGATGCTGCAACGGGTGACCCTTGCCCGGGCCTTGTTACATGAACCGGAACTGTTGTTTTTAGACGAGCCGACGTCCGCACTCGATCCGGTCAACTCGCGTCACATCTATAAAGGCATCGAACGGTTGAAGGCCAAAGGGACGACCATCTTCTTGACGACACATGACATGAACGAGGCCGAAGAACTGTGCGACCGCGTCGCCTTCTTGCATCAAGGGGAGATTCAATTGCTCGATGCTCCGAGACAATTGCGCCGGAAATATGCGAACGGCTCGATGCGCGTCGAACTGCATGACGGGAAGACCGTGGAGTTGAATCAAGGAAAAGAAGGAGCCGATTGGCTCCACGAACAAATGCGCGACCAGAATATCGCGGCGATTCATTCGAACGAGCCGACGCTCGGAGACATCTTTATCGAAGTGACGGGGAGGAAACTATCATGACATTTTCAATGAAACGGGCGCTCGCCATTTTCCAAAAAGACTACAAAGACTTGTCGCGGAACTTATTCGTCTCCTCGACGTTGATCATGCCACTGTTCTTCGCCGTCTTTTATGCACAGCTCGGTGGCGGAGGCATCGATGTGACGTACTTCGTCTTTAATATCACGTTCAGTCTTGTCGCGACATTCGTCCAGTGTGCCTTGATCGCCGAAGAGAAAGAGAAGAATACACTCCGCGGATTGATGTTGTCACCGGCGAGCACGCTCGATATCTTGCTCGGGAAAAGTGCGCTCACGTTCGTTACGACACTGATCCTCATCATAGCCTGTGGGTTCATCATGGACTATAGCCCTGCAAACCTGCTCGTCATCGCACTCGCTTTGATCGTTTCTGCGTTCTTTTATATCGGGATTGGGACAATTCTCGGTTTGATGACGAAGACGGTCATGGAAGCTTCGCTCATCGTCATGCCGGCATTCTTTTTCTTCTCGTTTTCGCCGATGTTGTTGGCTTACGAGGACCGGTTCTCTATCATCGGTCTTCTCGAGTATTTGCCGAACGTCGTCTTGATCGACCTCGCCCATCAAATCGAGGCGGGTGCTGGACTAGGCTCTACTTGGTTGGAACTCATGATTCTATCCGCGTGGGCGCTCGTCATGTTCGTTGGAAGTATCGTGATGTATAACCGGAAACAGACGGATTAATTGAAGCTAGGTGTCGCTTTGACTTAAAGGGCGGCACCTTATTTATTCTATCAAGCGACCCCCATCATTCCATTGCCCATACATCTCATTCGCTTTCGTTTTTTCAATGAACTTATTCAACCGTTTCAAATAGAGGTCTCGGTCTTGACGGACACTTTGGATTGTATCGATCCGAATGCGACGATATAACTCAGGAAAGTTACTAAAGTGTTGATAGAGTTCTCTGTCTTCTTGTAAGCGCGTCATAATTTCTTCATCAATCCGGAACGACTCGCTTCGCATATCAGGAAGAACCCGTTCACCGCTCTCTGTCATCAATCCAAGTCGCTGTAATCGCCGAACGCGTTCTTTGTTCAGTTCGGTCCAGTTACTGTTTTTACGTCTCGGTGAAAAACGCTGTGCGAGTTCGCCTTCTGTCGTCTTTTTCGCAATGCCATCAATCCATCCGAAACAAAGCGCCTCCTCCACAGCATCTAAGTAAAAAAGTCCTTGTCCTTCACGCTTTCGGCTCAGAATGACCCAACAAAACGACTGGTCATCTGAATTCCTCTCTAGCCATTTCCGAAACTCATCTCGGTGCTCAAATCGTAGAACTTGCTCAATTTCCACGCATGTTCTTCCTTCCTATGTCTTTTCTTCATTACATTATGTGCATACTTAAAAGGTAAACAAATAGCAGTGACCTTTTGGACACTGCCATGATTTTGATTGATTTCATTAGTCCAATTAATTCCACAAAAGGCGATGCTTCTTCATGTTGCGTATTTGCATTGATCAATCCGCGGTTATGAAACGTCGCCGACCGATTGAACGTCTCATGCTTCACGAGATTGATTTGGTCCACGTTCTTTCAGTCTGCTTGTTCTAACCTCAGATGCTGCTTCATCCGTTTTTGAAAATGCACTGCTTTCTCGACATATGCTTCCTTCTGCCAGGTCAAAATATAAGTCATCGATAGTTTAAATCATCAGTTTTCCGGTTATTAGCATTTAGAAAATTCCAACAAAAATTGAATCCTAGTACCTTAACTTCATTTCCACTCATTAATTATTTTCGCCCAATCTTAAGCTAAGTAAAAAAATACTTAATTAATATTCATAATAGTTTGATTCCGGATGCATTGTTTTTTCAATACCCACTGTAATGATATTTAACTTAATAGCCTGATAAATTCTCAAGAAACTAGGAATTTCAGCAAGTCCTGATTTCCCATTAACTTTAATGACTTTACATTCACGAATCATTTCTTCGCTATTAACATTAAAGGGAAATTGATTTGGATTAAATGGAGCCTTTTTACATAACAGTTTTTTTCTTTTCTTTAAAGTGTTAAGTATTGTAGAAATAAGCCATTTATCTAAATGTTTTAACTGTTCTTCATCATCAATTAAAGGATAGAAACTCATTAACCCTTTAAATTTTAATCTTTTATAAGAACCGTTTAGATAATTTTTAAGCATTCTTTCACTTAGATTTCCATATAGATATCTACGTATTTGCATGATAGCAGTCACAAAGTCACTATCCATATTATTAGAAGGTATCGTCACTGATCTTAAAGTAGAACCGTTTATTGGTTGTATTAAATTTCTATATAAAATATAACTAATTTGTTTTTTGATCTTTCGTATTGAAGATTCTTTTATACTTATATTTTCATTCGAAAGTTTATATCCTAGGAATTCGATATGACTTTTTGACGATGCAAATTCTGATGGAATTCCTTTTTTAACTAAAATACTTATACCGTGTGATTTGAGAGCATTAATTTCTACTCCAGTTTCCAGAGAAAAAGAATGTAGCATATCATATGTTTTGCTTATTTTACTGTAATCATCAGCCCATATTATTGTATCATCTGCATATCGAGCAAATCTTAGACCCTCTTTTTCTAATTTTTTATCTAGAGACCAACATGCAATATTAGCTAGAAACAGAGACAACGAAGTCCCCTGCGGAATACCTTTACCTCCATCCATGTTTTTTAAAAATGTACCGACTACTTTTTTTTCAAATTCACTTATTAAAAATCCATTTTGATTGAACTGTTCAAACAAGTAATCATGCCTTATAGTTCCAAAAAAATTTTTGAAATCAAATTCTGCTACAAATGTTCTGAGACTCATTTTAATATCTAGACCAATATCATTTATAGCGTAGTGAACATTTCTATCATTTCTATAGGCATAAGAGAAAGAGCTAAACCTGTGTTTATTTTTACTAAGAAGTCTTTTATAGAAATAATTCGAGACTGCCTCATCGGGAATTTGAAAGATGTATATTTCCCTTCTCCCACCCCCACTTTTTTCGATATTCCTAATAAAAGGTAAATGTGGTTCATATGTTCCTTTAATCAATTTATTGAATATTGAAGCACCTATTTTTTCATAGTGCTTAAGCACATAATAAGGATTATGTTTTTTATCTACTTTCCAATGCTCAGGAATTTTTATCTCCTTCTCGGGTGGGTTTTGAATTCTTCTTCGATTTCTTTGTAATTCAATTTCTAGTGAGTTATGATATTTTTCATGTTGTTCGACTTTCTTTTTCGCAAAATCATAAATAGATTTAATAATATCTTCTTTTCTCATGTGATTTTTCTCCTTTTCACAAAAGACCTCCTCTGAATAGAGGAGGTCAGACACGGAGCCTATAGATAAAAGTAAGCTCAATCTCGATTCACTTTTTTGAGTAAAGTCAATCTCCATAGCCCCTCTCAAGAGAGTGGCGTTTATAGGCTCCGTTAGTCACCTAATGACGTTAAAAGAATTTTATCACATTTTTAATAAGAAAGCATTACCAAGTTATTTTTATCCTTTTTTACAAACGAAAGCCTAGTAATTAACAATGTTTAATTATTGTTTAAATTGACTACCACTTCCTGAATATGATTTTTAAATCCTTTTTCTTTTAATTTGCTATGTCTTCCATCATATGTGCTACTGTTTGCATTGTATAAAGATGCCTTTGAAAAGATTGCAAAGGATCCGTTTAGATGCCTACTAACTAAACGAGCATTTTGCGATAAGGTGTCTCCATTATAATGACCTGTATCCCAAAAATGTCTTTCAATGTATTCACCTGGAGAAAGTTCAACCAATTCCTCTTCGCTATATAAAAGGTCTTCATATACACCTGATGACTTTAATTCATCAGCCTCTAGAAAGAAATATGCCCATTCCAAATCCCCATCTTCAAATCGTTGAAAAACTAATTTTTCTGGCTTTACAATATGCGTGGTTGAATCTAAATTCAATTCAATACAATCGTGCTCTTTAGAATTTGTACAGGCAGATAAATCCAAGCCTCCTCCGTTGGGTAAAAAAGTATGGTTTTCCGCCTCATTTTTTCCAATAGTATCTAGTATTTTGATTATATCTTCATAATTAGACCATTCTCTATGAAGAGGTAATTCACTTCCGAACAAACTTTCGATCAACTTCTCCCATTTTGGTAATTCGGTTAATCTAAACTCGTTATTCATGTCCATTCCTCCCATAAATTATACTTAGCAAATTTGATTTATTAATTAAAGCAAAAAAAGGAATTCTTATTAAATAGCAGTATTTAATAAGAATTCCTTTAAAACTTTAATGGTGAATACTATTTATATTTTGTATTTAGCTTAGAGTAAACCAACCTTTTGCTACATCAGAGGTTTAGTAAGTTTACTTACATCATTCCGCCCATTCCACCCATGCCGCCCATGTCAGGCATGCCGCCGCCGGCGCCTGCTGGTTCTGGCTTATCTGCGATGACCGCTTCTGTCGTGAGGAACATGGCTGAGACTGACGCTGCGTTTTGAAGTGCTGAGCGCGTCACTTTCGCCGGATCGACGATTCCGTGTGCGATCATATCGACATACTCGCCAGTCGCGGCGTTGTAGCCGATGCCGACTGATTCGTTCTTGAGCTTCTCGACGATGACCGAACCTTCTTCACCCGCGTTTTCCGCGATTTGACGGACCGGTGCTTCAAGGGCACGGAGGACGAGTTTCACACCTGTCGCTTCATCCGCTGTCACTTCTCCAAGCAACGCACGAACGGCTGGGATGACGTTGATGAACGCCGTACCACCACCTGCGACGATGCCTTCTTCGACCGCTGCGCGTGTCGCGTTGAGCGCGTCTTCGATGCGGAGCTTACGCTCTTTGAGTTCAGTCTCTGTCGCTGCGCCGACTTTGACGACAGCTACGCCGCCCGCGAGTTTCGCAAGACGCTCTTGGAGTTTCTCACGGTCGAAGTCAGACGATGTCTCTTCGATCTGGTTGCGAATCGTTTGAACGCGTGCTTTGATCGTTGCTTCGTCTCCAGCACCTTCGACGATCGTTGTCGTGTCTTTCGTGACGACGACTTTCGATGCGCGTCCGAGCTGTTGAAGTGATGCCGACTTGAGCTCGAGGCCGAGGTCTTCAGTGATGACTTGGCCGCCAGTGAGCGTCGCGAGGTCTTCGAGCATCGCTTTACGACGATCGCCGAATCCTGGTGCCTTGACCGCGACCGCGTTGAACGTACCACGGAGCTTGTTCAAGACGAGTGTCGCGAGCGCATCGCCTTCGATGTCTTCTGCGACGATCAAGATCGGTTTCCCTTGTTGCACGACTTGCTCGAGCACTGGGATGATCTCTTGAATGTTCGAGATCTTCTTATCGGTGATCAAGATGAACGGGTTGTCGAGCACCGCTTCCATCTTGTCTGAGTCTGAGATCATGTATGGTGAAAGATATCCGCGATCGAACTGCATCCCTTCGACGACGTCGAGTTCCGTCGTGAAGCCGCGTGACTCTTCAATCGTGATGACGCCGTCGTTGCCGACGCGCTCCATCGCTTCCGCGATCAACTCGCCGACTTCTTCGTCTGCAGCTGAAATCGCCGCGACTTGGGCGATCGCTTCTTTCGACTCGATCGGTTTTGAGATTTCTTTTAACTCTTCGAGCGCACGGCGAACGGCTTTGTCGATTCCTTTACGAAGGATCATCGGGTTCGCGCCCGCTGTCACGTTCTTGAGACCTTCACGGATCATCGCTTGAGCGAGGACTGTCGCTGTTGTCGTACCGTCCCCTGCGACTTCGTTCGTCTTCGACGCGACTTCGGCAACGAGCTTCGCGCCCATGTTTTCGAAGTGGTCTTCAAGTTCGATTTCTTTCGCGATCGTCACACCGTCATTCGTGATGAGCGGTGAGCCGAACTTCTTCTCAAGGACGACGTTACGTCCTTTCGGTCCGATTGTGACTTTTACCGCGTCAGCGAGTGCGTCGACACCGCGAAGCATCGCGTGACGTGCGTCTTCTGAGAATTTAATTTCTTTAGCCATTGTTCATTTCCCCCTAGAAAAGTTTTTGAAGAATGGTGCTTAGCCTACGATTGCTAGAATGTCGCTCTCGCGAACGATTAAGTATTCTTTGCCATCATGTTTCACTTCGGTACCCGCGTATTTCGAGTAGATGACCAAATCATTTTCTTTGACGTCAAGCGCGATTCGCTCGCCTTGGTCCGTCACACGCCCAGTACCGACTGCAAGGACACGTCCTTGTTGTGGCTTTTCTTTCGCCGTGTCAGGAAGGACGATGCCTCCGATCGTCTTTTCTTCTTTCTCCACGACTTCGATGATGACGCGATCGCCTAGTGGTTTTAACATAGAAAAAACCTCCTCCGAATATGAATGATGTATCGTTGAATCGTAAGTTATTAGCACTCAGTAAAAAGGAGTGCTAACACTGATTAGTGTAGTATGAGATGCCTCAAAATGCAAGGGGGAACATCGGAAAATTGCTTCCACTCGCGGTCAAGAGACCTTATTTGATACAATAGTCAAAAGGAACGTTAACTCTTGTGATTAAGGACGTGTTGAATTGGCTACACTAAACTCAAACCAATCGATAAATACCCGTTTTTCGATGGCGCCTAACATTCGGATCCGGCACATCATCCCGATCCTCTTATACGCTTTCGTTCAATTTTTTCCGCTGCTGATCAGTGAAGTGCGTCCGGAGTGGATCACGACGACGTTCACCGGACTTTGGTTCGCCATCGGCTTCAGCTTGACGATCATCATCTCGTTCTTCTTGCTCTGGCCGGACTTGAAGCTGTATAAACAGCAAGGCATCCAATCGAACTTGAACGATACGGTCAAATGGATCGGGCTCGGGATTCTTATGCAATACGGTCTCGTCATCGTCGCCAGCTTGATCGAGACATCAATTTCCGGTGAGATGGTCGCTTCGGAGAACACGGAACGCATCGCGGAAATCGTCCGTCTCGTCCCGGTCATGACGCTCTCGGTTGTCCTCCTCGGACCGATCATCGAGGAGATTCTGTTCCGACATATTCTATTCGGAAACTTGAACGCCCGGTTCGGATTCTGGATCGCCTTTGCGGTCAGTTCTGTCTTATTCGCGCTCATCCATGATGACAACCGCTTCCTCGTGTATATCGCGATGAGCTTTGCCTTCACGGTCGCCTATGCGAAGACGCGTCGCTTGATCGTCCCGATCGCGATTCACGCGTTCAACAACGCGCTCGTCATGGTCGCCCTATTATTGATGTAGAAATGAGGTGGCACGTATGCCGCGACACTTAAAAGTTATGTTTTTGTTCAGTCTCTCGTTTGGGATTCTGTTCACGGTCCTCGCCTATTACTCGGTGCAAGAGTACGGCTTCAGCTTCTGGACGTACTTCATCATCGCCGTAGCCGCGTATGACTTCTTCAAGGTGTATCAAATCTTGACGCTCGCCCGAAAAGCGAAAAAAGAAAAGACCGACAAGTCGGCCTAAAAACATCCCAAGCGACGTCGCTTGGGATGTTTTTATAGTCGGATGGCCTTGGATGAATCCATCATTGCCTCTTCATAAGCGCTACGAATCAATAAGCCTCGAAGCGTCAACAGTGTCCCGAGTACAAGGTGGATCGTATCGAGTAGTGGCACTTGCGGCTGATCGAAGAAGAAGACCCCGAAGCTGAACGCGAGTATGAGCGCACCAAAGACGAACATCATCACTTTCGAGTTTGCCGCGTCACGAATGATGGTGGCTTGTTGTTTGTCTAATCGTTCTAGTTGTTGTTCATAATACGTCGCGATCGTTACCCCGAATCCGGTGACCGCGCTCATCGCATACTCGCCGTCCCATACACCTAGCCCGAACAATATGGGCCAAATCAGGAGCAACGCGATGAACCACTTTTTCGTGAGTTTCATTTTTCCCCTCTTTTCTTATGATGGAATCCATCGTTTCGCAAAATCAAAATAGCCAAAGATGTCGATACAAACGTCCTTCAACTCGACTGGAAACGGAATCGTCCGCTCCTCGTTATCCAGTGAGATGTCACACCCGAACAAGAAGCTATTTAAAAAAACAGACGGAGTCTCGTATGTGAATTCCGTCTGTTGGCTGTATGCATTTATGCAGTGCGTTGTTTGACAAAACGACGAATCGTCAACCCCCGATAGACGAACAAGCCACCGAGCGCGACGTACACCGTCTCGATCGTCGGAAGGGTTCGCAGGTTGAACCAAAGCCCGACAATCAAGACGAGCAGGAAAGACAAGACGACGAACGACACCGTCTTCTCGTTCAGCTCGTTCATGATGCTCGTTTTCGACTCGTCGGAAAGTCGCTTCACTTGTTGACTGTAATAGGAATAGACGGTGATCCCGAGACCCGTTACCGCAACGAGCGCGTATTGTTCAAGCCATAGGTCGAGTCCAATCAGCGCCAGCCACATCACGAGTAATCCTTTGAATACGTTCTTATTCATCTTTCGCCTCCCGCTCGTACGCATGGATCTCATTCATCAAAAACAGCCCTTTTGTCGCAAACAAATAGGTCAAAGCGGTCAAGGCAAGATCCTGAGTCGGGATTGTCACCCGCGTCGCACCAAATCCAATCAAATACATCACCACGAACACGAGGACGGCGACGAGCCACGTCTTCTCACTCGAACGCCAAAGTAGACGTTCTTTGACCGAGGTCGCATACTCTCCCGTTTTTAGGCGTTGCTGCCGGTAAAACAACACGCTCGCGATGAGAAACAATAGATACGAAGACACACCAAAAACGGTGCCCGCAATCACCAAGCCGATTCCGACGGCGAAGGCTAGCTTCCGTCCGCTCATATCATCCACCTCCTCTCCCCATCTATACGAAGAAGTTTGCGACAAGTTTCATTCGCTTTGAAAACGCGATTGCCGTACGTTATAGTTGATAGGTTAACTATCAAAAAGGAGAGATACGATGAAGAAAGTACTATTTTCTATCCTCGCTTCCGTCTTTCTTGTCGGTTGTACGGACGCCGATGGGTTGGCCGCATACGAAGAGTATAGTGTGCTCGAGGAGACGATCGACGTCGCGAAGTACGAACCGAAAGTTGAGACCGACAACGATGGCAGCCGCGTCATCCTGTTCTATGAGAATGGACGTGTGGCCTATAAGAGCGTCTACGTGAAAGACGAGCGTCATTTGAAAGTGATCAGCACAGACGATGCGCCGCCCCTCTATAACGGTATGCTATAAGATACAGCCCTCTTCACGCGAAGAGGGCTGTTCTCAATTCTCGTAATGGATCTGTTGCTCGTGTTGAAGGCGATACGTGATCAATTGCTCGCTGTCTAACTGCTCATTGAACAGCGATACGGCCGTGATTTGGTTATTGTCATACGTCCGATAATAATAGATGCCATCGTCGACGTTACAGCACGAGGAATAGATCGTGTACTCGTACGTCCCATCCTCCGCCTCGTTCAATCCACGCACTTGGAGTACCGTATCCAACAGTTTGAAAAATTGCCCGACCGCGGACGCCTCGGCCGGTTCACAGACCGAGTTGAATGTGGCGAACGTCGCCCGGACGAATCGCGATGTCGACGATAAGTCACCCGGCAATCCCTGCCCGCCCAATCCGAGACAATAGGCATCGAGATTCAATGTCGGTGCGAACGTATTGGCCGGCAGTTTCGTCGAGACGTGCCGATAATCGTTCAGATTGAACAGCTGATATTCGAACGACGGATTGTTCGTCAAGACCCCGACCGGATTGTCGTACACGCGTAGCCCGTCCGCCATCGGCTCGACGACAATTGACGTATCCTTGTCGGCGATGATCCAGTGCAGCGGGTGAAGCGGGAGCGCTTCGCTGAAGTTGAGATTGACCAGATGAATCGTCGCCAGTCGTTCTTTCACTTCCTCGATTGTCGCACACTGCCCGAGGATCCACGGGATGAACTCGAACGGGGAAACGTTGTCGCGTCCGTCGACTTCCGGCTTGAACACGGCATTGTCCGGGAAGTTCAGCCCCGCCATGCTCAGCCCCTTCTCATTTGTCGCTTCATAATAGAGTGGATAATCTTGGACGACGGTCGCCATCCCGATCATCGCGTAATGGTTCGTATTTTCGCCCATCCGTCTGAAGTTGAACGGATAGTGTCGAGGCGTGATCGTCACTTGTTCGTGATAGGACACGTTCAGGTCTAAGTTTCTGCCGAAGTAGTGGGCGTGCGGCGCATACGTGATTGCGGTACACATAACAAGACTCCTTCCATTCCAATGCAGACAATAACAGCACTCTTTGGTCTATTCACGTTATGCGATGACTTAAACCACAGTCCCTCACACAGAAAAGACCGGTCAGGCTTTCGCCTCACCGGTCTTCATGTCCCTCTGTATGCTTTTGGAGACTTCTTCTATAACACGATAAACCCGACCGTCAACAGTCCGTACATGAAACCGAGCACGATGACACTGATGGCGATTGTTTTATACTGCGGGTACTTATGTAAGACGACCGCCCCTGCGATGACGTGGATGAACGCGACGATGAACGTCAAAATGGCAAAACCCATAGCTGTCTTCCTTCCTGACCAATCGTTTTCTAGAAAATCCTCAATACTCACAAACCCATTCTATCAAAGATTACTTGAAAGACCGAGACGAATTCGCCTCGGTCTGTTTTAACAATAGTAGGCGAGAATTCTCCCTCCTCTAAGCGTCTCGGGGCGAAGCCCAGCATAGGTGGGAGATGAATCGCCTATGTTAGCAAGATTGTATGCGCTTGGTATAATGGATGTAACCAATCAAAAGGACTGAACTATCAATGAAAATGGATACAAATAAACATTCAGTCTTTCTTCTGAATTACCACCTCGTCTTGGTAGTCAAATATAGACGCAAGGTGATTGACGACGACGTCTCGGAGTTCGCGAGACAGACGTTCGAACGGATCGGCGCGTCGTACCACATCACACTGGCTGAGTGGAATCATGACGGTGATCATATTCATGTGTTGTTCAAAGCTCACCCGAACACAGAGATGTCGAAGTTTCTGAACGCCTACAAGAGCGCCAGTAGCCGACTGATCAAACGGGACTTTCCACACGTCAAGAGACGACTGTGGAAAGAAATGTTCTGGTCTCGGAGCTACTGCCTCGTGACGACCGGCGGTACGACGATCGACGTCATCAGGGAATACATTGAAAAACAAGGAAAGGAGTGATCACTTTGCTGAAGGCGTACAAGTTTCGACTATATCCGACGAAGCCACAACGAGAACACTTCATGAAGACGTTCGGTTGCGTCCGTTTCGTCTACAACAAGATGCTCGAAGAACGGATCCGACTGTATGAAGAGTCGAGGCTGAACCCCGACGCGAAGCAGAAGCTCCCGACCCCGGCGAAGTACAAGCCCGAATTCCCTTTCTTGAAAGAGGTTGATAGTCTGTCCCTAGCGAACGCCCAGATGGACTTGAATAAGGCATACGCCAACTTCTTTCGCGACAAAGCTGTCGGGTTCCCGAAGTTCAAATCGAAGCACAGCGACCGTGCCTCCTACACGACCAACAATCAGAACGGGAGCGTCCGGATCGAGGACGGGAAGGTGAAACTCCCTAAGATCGGCTTCGTGAAGTTCAAACAACATCGTCCTTTCGAGGGGATCATCAAGTCCGCGACGGTCTCGGTGACGAAGACAGGCAAGTTCTTCGTCTCCATCCTTGTCAATCAGGATGACGAACAATGGATTCCTGCTAAAAACAAAGTAGGTATCGACCTCGGGTTGGAACACTTCGCCATCATGACAAATGATGACATGGTTTCTGAGAAGATCGACAACCCTCGCTTCCTCCGTAAATCCGAAAAGAAGGTCAAGAAGGCGCAGCGCGCTCTGTCACGAAAGAAAATCGGAAGCAAGAATCGGGAAAAAGCCAAGCTGATTCTCGCCAAGAAGCACGAGAAAATCGCAAATCAACGTAAAGACTTTCTTCACAAATTGTCGAAACAAATCGTTGACGAGAACCAAGTCATCGTCGTGGAGACATTGAAATCGAAGAACATGATGAAGAACCACAAGGTCGCCAAATCGATCGCCGACGTCAGTTGGTACGAGTTCGTCCGCCAGCTAGAATACAAGTGTAAGTTCTACGGACGGACGCTCATCAAGGCCGACCAATGGTACGCATCGACGCAAATCTGTTCCTCTTGCGGCGAAAAAGGCCAGAAGAGGACGATGGACGTCCGTGAATGGACGTGTACGTGTGGCGTTCATCATGATCGAGATATCAACGCGAGCATCAACCTGTTGATGTTGGCTGACTGAAAAACCCTTCAGGGCAGGGACTTGCCCGACGAGCTTGGTAAACAATCGTGGCTAGTAAAAGTGCGGTCTTCCCAAGAAGCTCCCACTTCAATTTGCGAAGCAAATAAGTGGCGAGTAGTTCACAAACTATTTTCTTTCAAGTAAAACGCAAAGTTCCGATGTTTCCGCTCTTTCGTCGCGTAATGGATCCATAGCCACGCGAGCGACTCGAGTTCACGCGCCAGCTTCAAGTGTCTGAGCGTATGGGCGTCAAAACCGATTTTCGCAGCGAGGTCTTGCACGGCCCGGACCGACTCCTGCTCGTCGCCGGCGATGAACATCATCGACTTGTTCGGATTCTCGAGATTCTCGACGCCCGTCTGGTTGAACGCCTTGACGATACGGACGTGCGGGGCGAGTTCTTGCAGATGCTCGGCCCCAGATTTCCCTTCCGGCCGCTCGATGGCGTTGAACTCTTTGGCGATTGGATTCGTCACGTCGATGACGATCTTGTCGTCTAAATCACGTAGCGACTGAACTAAGTCGACCGCGGCCGCGAACGGCGTCGTCAACAATAAAACCTGCGCATTCGACGCCACGTCTTGGAGCGACATCGTCCCCTCGCGCTCCGAACGCGTCCCATATAACACTTCATACCCGACGTCCTCGAACTTGCGACCGAGCGTCCGGCCGACTTTCCCGGCCCCCAATATCCCAATCTTCATAAACAACTCCCCTTTACAATTCTTCGTCTGTCCGTGTCACTGTCCCACCGAGTTCGGCGGCGAGCCCGTCGAGCACCGAATGGTCAAACTCTTCCCCAATGCCCATCACACCCGTCTGTCCCGGCTCGATGTTGCCGACGGTCCGTTTGAACGTTTCTTGAATGCTTTGGACGTGCTTCAAATCTTTCGTCCCGCCGATGAGTCCGCCCGTGAGCGTCCCGAACAAGATTCCGAACGGTCCTCCGAGAATCCCGACCGCCATCCCGATCAAGGCACCTTTCGTGGACTTGTTCGTCGGTGTCAGTTGGACGGCGTCCTCGAACGAGAACGCCCCATTGTCCTCACGCTTGATGACGACGAGCTGTTCGAACCCGATCAGCCCTTCGGCGTGATACTTCTTCAACTTACTGAACGCTTGATACGAGACCGACTCCTCTGGAAACGTGAACGTGACGATGTGGTACGACTGCTTTTCCTTCTTCGCCATATCGGCTCCTCCTTTGACAGGACCAGGTGACACATACTTTCTCTTACCCTTCCCCGGCTTCAGGCGAATAAAAACCTCATCCGATGACCGGAAAGAAACGGGACGAATGACACTTGATATGGTAAAATTTTCATATCACAATGAAGATAGGAGCCACGCTCATGCAACGCACGCTTCGAAAATCTGCCACGAACCGCTCACTGTCTGGTGTCTGCGGTGGCATCGCCGAATACTTCGGCTTGTCCTCGCTCGGTGTCCGTCTGCTGTTCCTCATCATGCCCGGGAACGTCCTCGTCTATATCATCTTGGCGAACTCGATGAAGGAAGCCCCACGCTATCTATAAAAAACTCGGAAGCCGCGGCTCCCGAGTTTTTTTAAGCATTTACTTTGTCTTTCATCGCCGCGAGCGCCCCGCTGTTGATGAAGTGCCATGGCTTGTTGTAGTGCGGTTGGAAGAAGAAGTCGACGTAAGCGAGCTCTTCGACCGTCATCTCGTTTTGGATCGCGAGCGACAACGTGTTCACCGCTTGCGTCATATCCGCTTTCGAGAGCACTTGTCCGCCGACGACGCGATGTGTGTCGACCTCATAGACGAGTTTGAACTGGACTTTTTCGGCCGTCGGCATGAACTCCGGACGGTATGCGTCTTCGACGACGACGCTCTCGACGTCGAGACCGAACAGGCCGGCCGCTTCTTCCGTGAGACCTGACGAGGCGATATTCCAATCATAGAGACGAAGACCCGACGTTCCTTGTGTCCCTTGATAGCGGACGCGCGGCGTCACGAGGTTCTCGGCGACGAGCGTGCCCATGCGGACCGCGTTTGTCGCGAGCGGGATGTAGGCGTGCGTGCGCGCCGGGTTGTAGTAGACGGCACAGCTGTCCCCTGCTGCGAAGACGTCCGGGTTGCTCGTACGCATATATTCGTCGACGATGATCGCACCGTTGCCGAGCATGTCGACTTGGCCTTCAAGCAGTCCCGTGTTCGGGCGGAAACCGACGCAGAGGATGACGAGGTCGGCCTCGAACTCACCTTTGTCCGTCACGACGTGTGTGACGTTGCCATCTGTCCCACGGAACGCTTCGACCGTCTGGCCGAGCTCGAGGTCGATGCCGCGTGACGTCATGTCCGCTTCAAGTTGGTCCGTGAACGACTTGTCGAGATACTTGTTCAAGATGCGGTCGGCGCTATCGATGAACGTGACGTGTTTGCCGTATACTTCGAACGCCTCGACGAGTTCGACACCGATATAGCCGGCGCCGATGACAGCGATGTTCGTCGCATCCGTCGCCCGTTCGATGATGCGCTGGGCGTGCGCATAGTTTTTACAAAGTTCGATGCCATCCATCTCGATGCCCGGGAGCGTCGGGACGATCGGCCATGAACCTGTCGTCACAACCAAACGGTCGTACGTGTCATGCACGTCTTCCCCCGTATCGAGATTTTTCGCGTGAATCGTCTTCGCCTCGGTGTCGATGTTCAACACGTCGTGCTTCATGCGCATCAATGCACCGAGCTCTTCAAGTTCACGAGGTGACGAGTAAAACAGTTCCTCGGCCCGTTGGACGACGCCGCCGACGTGGAGCGCAATCCCACACGAAAGGAAGCTGACGTTGTCGTTCCGCTCGTAAACGGTGATCTCAAGATTGTCATGCTTGGCAAGTAGTCCTTTGACAGCTGCTGTTCCTGCGTGTGTACATCCGATGACTGCGATTTTCATATGGTAGTCTCTCCTTTGAGTGGTTGGCAAGTTTATGATTGTGATAAATGTCACATTTAATTTCTAAACTTAGTGTACTATTTCACAAGGATGTTTGACAATGACTATGCTCAGTTTTTCACGTAATTATGTCAAAAGTTTGAACAGGCCTTGTGACACAAAAAGACCACCCTAAGGATAGGATGGTCACGACTCGAGTCGCCGCTGTTGAAACCAAAGGTACGTGGCGACGAAAATATAGATGATGAGCCCGAAGGCGTATAGACTAAATCCAACCAAACTCCACCCCATCCCGTCCCAGCCTCGGATGAAGACGAGACCGATGAGGAACAGCGTGTAGCCGACTCCCGTGATCAGGAGCGGGAGCGTCAGTCTTCGTTTATGTGACGAACGTAAAAAGTGAAGCGCACCGATGAGAAGCGCCGTCGTCAAGATGCCGACCGCGATGAGCGCGTCCCCGTAGTATTCCCACATGACCTATCCTCCCCGATTTGTTGATGGTCCCCTTATCTTACCACGGCGATGTCACACTTACTCGTTCAAAAAAACACCGCGTCCAAGAACGCGATGCTCACTTCTCATTCATTTGCTTCATCAAATCCATCTGTTCTTTCACCATCGCTTCTTTCTCCCGGCGAAGTACGCCCCGATACGTGATGCGTGAGATCGATAAACTGATCTCATACAAGAAGAAGAGCGGCAGCGACACCATGAGGTGCGACGTCAAGTCCGGCGGTGTGATGAACGCGGCGACGACGAACAAGGCGAAATAGGCATACTTTCGAATCGATGACAGGAAATACGGTGTCACGACGCCGATTCGCGTCAAGAACATCGTCACGACCGGCAACTGAAACAACAGACCGAACGGAATCGTCAGTTGCAACAAGAACGTGAAGTAGTTCGAGGCTCCGATGATTTGCGTCAGCCCGAGGTCTTGCCCGAGATCTGTCGAGATGTCGAGGACGAGCGGGAACAGCCAATAATAGGCGAACGCGAGACCGACGAGGAACAAGATAAAGATGATCGGGATGTAGGCGAGCGTCCCTTTCCGCTCGTTCGGATGCAGACCAGGTGCGACGAACGCCCACAGTTGATACAGTAGAAACGGACTGGCCGCGACGAGACCGATGACGAGCGCCAAATTCAAGTAAATCATGAGCGGGTCCGCGACCCCAAAGGCGTTCAGTTCTAGTCCTCGTTCGACGAGGTCCGCCTGTAGATAGGCGAGCACGTATTTGACACTCGGCAAAGCGATCAAAAAGAAGGCAAAGACGACAAATGCCGACAGCATCAGTCGTCTCCGCAGCTCTGTCAAGTGATCGGACAGCGCCCGCTCTTGATCAGTTTCATGGTTCATGATTACTGTTCTTTCTTCTCAGAGTCTTTCTTGTCGTTCTCGTCATGCTCTTTCATCATGCCGTTCGTGGCATTTTTGAACTCGCGGAGCGTCTGTCCGGCGGCACGGCCGAACTCAGGCAATTTCTTCGGTCCGAAGATGATGAGCGCGATGATGGCGATGATGAGCAAACTCACGCCACCCGGCATCCCGACGACGGGTGATGATAATAGAAATTCCATTATTGATGGACCCCCTCAGCAGATGGATAATGTTGCATAAAGTAAATGAGCGACTGGAGTTCGATCGACAAGTCGATATGATGGACGCGGACCGTATCCGGCACCGTCAAACGCGCCGGCGTGAAGTTCAAAATCCCTTTGATGCCAAAGCGGACCAAATCATCGGCGACCGACTGCGCGTATGCGGACGGGACCGTGAGAATGGCGACATCGATTTTGTTTTGCTTCATGATCTGTTCCATCTCATCGACGTGATGAATCGGGACACCGGACATCGTCGTGCCGACTTTTGTCTCGTCTGCGTCGAACCCGACGACGATATGTGTGTTATTGTTTTTAAGGAAGTTATAGTTGACGAAAGCTGTCCCGAGATGACCGACACCGACCAAGGCGACGTTCGTGATTTCGTCCTGGTTTAACGTCTTTCGGAAAAAGTCTAACAGATACTGCACGTTATAGCCATATCCCTTTTTACCGAGTGCACCGAAGTAAGAGAAGTCGCGACGAATCGTCGCCGAATCGACTTTGACCGCCTCACTCAGTTCGGCAGAAGAGACACGTTGTTTGCCTGACGAATGCAGGCTTTGGATAAATCGATAGTATAGTGGCAACCGTTTGGCTGTCGCTTGCGGAATCTTTGGTTCGTTTTGACTCAACGGAAAGAGCCTCCTTTTTACGACGCGTTTCAAACGAATCTGATTTCATACACCTTGATTGTAAACGAATTCACATAAGCACTCAACGAATATACCTGAAAAGACTAAAAAATACAGTATACTAAATACAGAGAAAGGGGTTTTTTCACTTGATCCTATTGCAAGTCAACAACCTGTCAAAATCATTCGGCGTCGAGCCGATTTTAGAGAACGTCAAACTTGAGATTCAAGAAGGGGAGCGCGTCGCCCTCGTCGGCCGAAACGGCGCCGGCAAATCGACGCTCCTCAAAGTCATCGCCGGGGAATATAACTATGACTCAGGCGACATCATGAAACCGAAAGATGTGACGATCGGTTACCTCGCCCAAGACTCAGGGTTAGAATCGAACGAGACGATTTGGAACGAGATGCTCACCGTCTTCTCCGATTTGATCGAACAAGAACAGACGCTTCGGCGGATGGAGCAAGACATGGGCTCGGAGCGCATCTTGAACGACGCGGACGCCTATGAACGTCTCCTCGCCGCGTATGACGAGGAACAGCACACGTTCAAAGACCGGGGCGGCTATCAATATGAAGCGACGATTCGCTCCGTCCTCCACGGGATGCGCTTCTATCCGGACGACTTCGAACGTCAAATCGACACGCTCTCAGGTGGTCAGCGGACCCGTCTCGCCTTGGCGAAGATGCTTCTGCAAAGCCCGGACCTCCTCATCTTGGATGAGCCGACGAACCATTTGGACATCGAGACGCTCGCCTGGCTCGAGAAGTACTTGAGCGGCTATAAAGGCGCCGTCCTCATCGTCTCCCACGACCGCTACTTCCTCGACCGGGTCGTCTCGGTCGTCTATGAGCTGTCACGCCACCGGAGCCGTCGCTTCGTCGGGAACTATACGAAGTACCTTGAACAAAAAGCAGCCATCTACGAACAAGAGAAGAAGCAGTTCGAGTCACAGCAAGAAGAGATCGCCAAGATGCAAGACTTCATCCAACGGAACATCGCCCGGGCGACGACGACGAAACGCGCCCAAAGCGTCCGGAAACGTCTCGAGAAAGTCGACCGGATGGACGCGCCGGACGGTGACGAGCGCAGTGCCGTCCTCTCGTTCACGATCAAGCGCCAAAGCGGGAACGACGTGTTGAGCGGCAGTGACCTCGCCATCGGATATGAGGAACCGATCGCTCAAAACCTCCGCTTCCAATTGCAGCGTGGCGAATCGGTCGCCCTCGTCGGCCCGAACGGGGTCGGCAAGTCGACGCTCTTGAAAGTGTTGACGAAACAACAGCCGGCACTCACCGGTGACATCCGTTACGGCACCGGCGTCGAGATCGGCTATTACGACCAGGAGCAACAGAACCTGTCCGATAAAAACCGCGTCATCGACGAGATTTGGAACGACTGGCCGCTCATGCGCGAGCAAGACGTGCGCAGCCTGCTCGGTCAGTTCCTCTTCAGCGGCGACGACGTCATGAAACGCGTCCACGAGCTGTCAGGCGGCGAGCGGGCCCGGTTGACGCTCGCGAAATTAAAGCTCGAACAGCCGAACTTGCTCATCTTGGATGAGCCGACGAACCACTTGGACCTCGACTCGAAGATGATCCTCGAGAACGCACTCCTCGACTATCCCGGCACGATCCTCTTCGTCTCGCACGACCGGTACTTCATCGACCGGCTCGCCACGCGCGTCTTAGAGATCACACCGACCGGCATCGACGAGTATCTCGGCGACTACTCGTATTACGTCGAGAAGAAAGAAGAACTCGAGGAGCTCGCCCGCCTCGCCCTCGCCGAGACGAAACAAGTCGTCGTCAAAAAACAGCGGGCCGACAAGGAACAACAACGTGAAGAACGTAGGATGAAGCAACGGATCGAAGAGATCGAGCTCACAATCGAACAGCACGAGGCGCGCCTCGAAGAGATTGAACAGCTTCTTTGCGAACCGGACGTCTTCAACGACTTCGCCCGGGCTCAAGAACTGTCGACCGAGTCCGATGCGACGAAAGAATCGATCACGGCACTGTATGCGGAATGGGAGGAGCTCCATTCATGATGCGGTCCCGTGCGCTGCGGATCGACTGGCTTCACGCGTTTTTGACCGGTCTTGCCTTCATCGTGCCGACCGGGACCGAATACGTGTCCGAGCTCATCCGCGGAGAGTCTACCGTCGTGCCGACGATCTTGTTTTACTTCCTTCCGGTCGTCATCGGCTTCATCGTCCAAACGTGGAGCGGCATCTTCATCAGTCTCCTGAGTGGATTGCTCATGAGCACGCTCTTCATCCGCCTCGTCGTCTGGCCGGTCGATGTGACCGTGCATAGTTTTTATGCGCCCGGGTCGGTCTGGTTCCACTTTTACCAAACGACCCTGTTCATGTGGGTGCTCGCTTTTCTCGTCTTCGCGGTCAGCCGCCTCAACACGTGGCATCGTGAGAAGTATCGTCGCCCTAAATCCTCAGACACCATGTCCTCATGAAATCGGACGTGGTGTTTTTTTATTCAACCATTGACAATGAGAATCATTTTCATTTAAGGTTGTCTTGAGGTGATAATCATGACGATTTTGATTGCATACGTGAGCATGTCCGGTAACACAGAAGACATCGCCCACTTGTTACAACATACATTGACCACGGCAGGATATACGGTAGTGGTGTCGGACGATTTAGAGTCACTTCCCGTCAATTCGCTATTGGAATACGATGGCGTCCTACTCGGCGCCTACACATGGGGTGACGGTGATGTACCGTACGAGGCGGAAGGTTTTGTAGACGATTTATATGACGCGGACTTAGACGCACTACCTTGTGCGGCGTTTGGTTCTGGTGATACCGATTACCCGAAATATTGTGCTGCCGTCGACACGATTGAAGACGCGCTTCGATCCGCGAGCGGGATGATCGCCGTTCCCTCTTTGAAGATTGAGTTTGACCCGAACACCGAAGCGAAACGTGAGGCGTGTGTCTCGTTCGCAACCACATTTATGGAACGACTCGAAAAACACAAAAAAGTTCAGCCCCTCGGCTGAACTTTTTTGTTAGAAATAACGCAACGGTTGGAACCCGCGCGTATGGAAATCGAGTTTCGTGCCGTCTTCTGTGATGAAGAAGACATATTCGTTCGTATCGACGTCACGGACGAACACTTTGTAAAACGTCATCGTCTCTTCACGGTTCGTCACATAACGTGCCTCGTGGGTCGAGATGACTTGGGCGAACAACTGTTGTTCATCGAACTCGGTGACGAGCGTGTCAAACATGGCCGCCTCTTCCTCGGTCGCTTCACGTCCCGGGAAAATCTCATAGTACGCATCGCTCGCTTTCGGCTGAACGCCTAAATTGCGATCGACGACGATGACGCTTTCGATGTCTTGGTCATCCATGTTCTTGTAGCCGTACAACGCCTCGACGAGTGTGTTCTCCCCTGTGACCCGGCTGATACCTTCGAGCGACTCGGCGCCTGTGAGCGAGCGCACGCGTGTCGCTTCCGGTACGATTTCTTCTTGATAAGCGATATTATAGGCGCGGATGATCTCTCGTACTTGCAAGAACGTCGCGACGACGAGCAGTACGACGAGCCCTCCAATGATGATGCGTTTCGTCATGTCTCTATTTCCCCCTAGACTGTCATGCTCTCTTCTAAGGATAACCCAGGAACCGCATTCATCGCTAGTGTATCGCGCTTTCCTCGCACATACGCGTGATGCGCCGCCACACCGATCATGCCGGCGTTGTCCCCGCAAAGCTCGAGCGGTGGGATGACGAGGCGGATGCCTTCTTGATCGGCCGCTGCTTGTAGCGCGGCTCGAAGCCCACGGTTCGCCGCGACCCCACCGGCGACGAGGAGCTGGTTCGCGCCTTTCTCTTTCACGGCACGAATCGCTTTCTCGACGAGCACCTCGACGACGCTCGCTTGGAAGCTCGCCGCCAAGTTTTCGGGGATCACCGTCTCGCCCCGTTGCTCAGCGTTATGGACGGCGTTGATGACCGACGACTTGAGACCGCTGAAACTGAAATCGAAACTGCCCGGTTCGAGCCGAACGCGCGGGAACTTGTACGTGTCTTCCCCGGCGGCTGCCAACCGGTCGATGGCCGGACCACCCGGATAAGGCAAACTGAGCGTCCGGGCGACTTTGTCGTACGCCTCACCGGCCGCGTCGTCGCGCGTCTCACCGATGACTTCGAACACGCCGTGCTCCGGCATATAGACGAGCTCCGTGTGACCGCCCGATACGACGAGACAGACGAGCGGGAAGTCCATCTCTTCGACGAGTTCATTCGCGTAAATGTGACCCGCGATATGATGAACGCCGATGAGCGGCTTACTGTGGGCAAAGGCGAGCGCTTTTGCGGCGCTGATGCCGACGAGGAGCGCACCGACGAGTCCCGGTCCTTGCGTGACCGCTACGGCGTCAACGTCTTGCATCGTCACGCCCGCTTCACTGAGCGCGTCATCGATGACATATGTGATCCGTTCGACGTGATGGCGCGAGGCGACCTCGGGCACGACCCCGCCGAACCGTTTGTGGCTTTCAATCTGCGATGAGACGACGTTCGACAAGAGCGTCTTGCCGTCACGCACGAGGGCGACGGACGTCTCGTCACAACTCGACTCGATCGCAAGGATGAGTGATGTGTTCATTCGGTTTCACTTCCTAACTTCGCCCAATAAATAAAGGCGTCTTCGTTATTGTCTTGATAGTAACGTTTCCGTCGCCCGGCACACTCAAAGCCGAACTGCTCATACAGTTTCTGGGCCCCGATGTTCGAGACACGCACTTCGAGCGTGAGTGCGTCCAGTGACTTGCTGCGGGCAAAGGCGACGAGCTCGGTGAGCAACCGATTCCCGATGCCCTGCCCCCGATATTCAGGTAAGACGGCGATATTCGTGATGTGTCCTTCATCGACGATTTGCCACACACCGACGAAACCGATGACGCGACGCTCGTGCACGGCGACGAAATAAATCGCTTGTTCGTTTCGGAGCATCTCGTTCATGAACGCATCTTTCGTCCACGGAATGGCGAACGAGGCCTCCTCGACGGCAGTCACTTCTTCGACATCAAGCCATGTCATGCGGCGAATTTTGATGTCAGCCATTGTTTTGTCCCTCGAGCCACTTCGCCTCCGCCTCAGCGAGACGAAGGTACTCCGGCTCAAACGCATGCACGTCACGCGTCTCTTCACCTAATGCGACGAGATCGCTCGCGCGTCCATACCGATGGGCAGCTGGAGCTTCTATATATGAATAGTTCGATAAGACGTCTCGGAACGGTTCAACGTCACCGACGACGACAAATTCCCCCTCAATATGTGTGTCCAGCCATGCCTCCACTGACGCATGGGTGTCCGAAGTGAGCGGCTCGTTTTGTTGATAATGTCCGATATAGGCGTTCCCACGTCGGGCATCGATGAGCGACACGACGGGAAGATCGGTGTTTGGGGCTGCCGCCATGAGACGGAGTGCCGAGACGCCGATGAGCGGGATTTGAAGCGTATAGGCGAGCGTCTTTGCTGTCGTCACCCCGATGCGGATGCCCGTGTATGAGCCAGGTCCGGTCGTCACGACGATGCGCTCGAGCTCTGTCGGCGTCCATTTGACGGCAACCATGAGCTGCTCAATCATCGGCATGAGCGTGACGGCATGGTTCTTCGATACCATGACCGTCGTCTCGGCTTGAATCGTTCCTTGCTCGCTAAGCGCGACAGATAGACGTGTCGTCGATGTATCGATCATCAACTGCTTCATGCGAGCACCTCCTTGACGAGCGTCTCATACGCCTCTCCGATTGGGGCGAACGTCAGTTGACGCTCCTCGTCCCCGATTCGCTCGATCGTGATGGCGAGCCGTTCTACCGGAAGCGAAGATTCGATCAAATCCGACCATTCGACGATGGCGACGCCATCGCCGTCGATGTATTCCTCAAGCCCGATATCGTCCCCTGTGTCCTCGAGACGATACACGTCCATATGATAAAGCGGCAAGCGTCCTTGATATTGTTTCATGATCGTGAACGTCGGGCTGTTGACGTTGCGTTTCACGCCGAGTCCTTTGCCGAACCCTTGCGTGAACGTCGTTTTACCGGCGCCGAGGTCTCCGTTCAATGTTATGACCGTCCCAGCTTTGACGAGCGTGGCGAGCTTTTCCGCCACCGCCTGTGTCTCTGCCGCGGAATGGGTAATCAATGTATACATGAATGTTTCTCCTTTAGTGGTTGTCGCGATACGTCCTCATTGTACACTTCATTTTACGCAAAAAAAAACACGAAACGTTATCGTTTCGCTATCTCATTTAAAATTGGTTGCGGGGGCTGGATTTGAACCAACGACCTTCGGGTTATGAGCCCGACGAGCTACCAGACTGCTCCACCCCGCGACGACATATGAAATTAAATAAAAATTGGTTGCGGGGGCTGGATTTGAACCAACGACCTT
>NZ_JTLB01000050.1:0-408 GCF_000798975.1 Exiguobacterium sp. ZOR0005
GCCGTATCGGAAGGTGCGGCTGGATCACCTCCTTTCTAAGGAAAATGCCCATGTGGCATTGCCCATCGTTCAGTTTTGAGAGACCAAATCTCTCGACAAATCAAATTATGAGGGCCTATAGCTCAGCTGGTTAGAGCGCACGCCTGATAAGCGTGAGGTCGGTGGTTCGAGTCCACTTAGGCCCACCATTTTTTTGAGAATTCCATCATGGGGCCTTAGCTCAGCTGGGAGAGCGCCTGCCTTGCACGCAGGAGGTCAGCGGTTCGATCCCGCTAGGCTCCACTTTTGTTCCTTGAAAACTGAAGATTCATCAAGACATCAAACCAACATTTCACATATGGTCCGTGAGGACCGTGTGTCTTAGACGCTAGATCAAGGTAGAAAGGGCGTACGGTGGATGCCTTGGCA
>NZ_JTLB01000007.1:0-41154 GCF_000798975.1 Exiguobacterium sp. ZOR0005
TTTCTCTTTCGCTTCTAACTATAACAAAAAGAGAGGCCGGCGGAAAAATCCGGCACCTCTCTTCATAAATCCTTAACCTTGTGCGGCCATCTGTTTGATTTGTTCATGGACACTGTTAATACAGTCCGGCATGCCGATCCCGTCATAAGCAATCCCAGCCAACAACACGCCCGGATAGACACGGCCCATCTCGGCCCGGAGTGCTCTGACACGGTCCGCATGGAACACCGAATATGGCGGTAGCCCGTCACGTAAACGGCTGACGACGGTTTGATTTGGCTTCCTGTGTATCGTCATCAATCCCCCGAGATCACGGAGCGCCGTCGCGACAATCTCTTCGTCCGATGCCTCAACGATGTCATCGGCACCCGGACGACCGAGGAAGACGCGAAGGACATGATAGCCATCCGGCACGGCGTGCGGCCACTTTTGATCGATGAATGTGCACGCCGTGATCACGACGTCCGCTTCTTGACTCGTGACAAAGCCGGTCCCGACGAACGGGAGTTCAATGTCTCCTTCTTTAAAGACGAGCGAACACGTCGCCGTGGCGTGCGGTTTCATCTCAGCCAAAAAATCGCTGTCGACTTTCGGCAAAAACTGACGAATGAGTCGCGGTGGCACGGTCAAGATGAGGCGTTCGGAGTCGATGTCGCCGCGATTCGTGAGCAGGCGATACCCGCCGTCGATTTCCTCGACCTGCTCGACCGAACAGTTCAAGATGATCTCCGTCCGTTCGAGCCGTTCCGCGATCCGGTCCGTCAGTGATTTCAATCCACGCTTGAGCGAGGCGAACTGACCGACTTTCTTCGCGCCGACTTCGGCGACGCGTTGCTCGGGACGCAGGTGACGCATCCCTTCGTATAAGTTCCCGTACCGCTTCTCCCCTTCGATGAACTGCGGGAACGTCGACAACGCGCTCATCTTGTCGATATCGCCGGCGTAAATGCCAGACAAGAGCGGTTCGATCAAACGGTCGACGATCGGGTCTCCGACACGCTCACGCAAATAGAGACCTAGCGAGACGTCTGTCTCCGGGGGGGCCACGTCCGGTGGCGACAATAGCATCTCCCGAAGCGCAGCGTGTTCTTCTTCCGATAAGAGCGTCGTGTCTTTAAATGCGTCGACATCGAGCGGGATCCCCATCACCGTCTGTTTCGGGATCGGATGAAGGCCGTCACGGTGCAACACATACGCCTGACCGACGCCGTTGCGGACGATCTCATCGCCGAGTCCGACATTTTTAATCAACTCCGTCATCGCCGTCTTCCGAAACACGTAAGAGTCGGGACCGCGCTCAACCGCGAACTCCCCCGTCTCGAACGTGTCGATTTTACCGCCGAGTCGACCGCTCGCTTCAAGCAACGTGATCGATACGTCTTCCGGCAAATAGCGTTCGGCATAAAAAGCGGCGGTGAGACCTGTGATCCCACCGCCGACAATCGTCAAATTACGCATGATGCACAATCACGCTTTCCATCCGATCCGCGATGGCCTCGATGAAGCTCCGCTCCGCGTTTGGCATGTTCGGACGCGCGTAGTGAACGCCGAGACGATCACAGACGACTTTACATTCCACATCGTTGTCGAAGAGAACTTCGAGGTGGTCTGCGACGAATCCGACCGGCGTATACACGAACGCCTCATAGCCATGCTTTTCATAAAGTTCAGCCGTCAAGTCTTGGACGTCAGGCCCGATCCAAGGGTCAGGTGTGTTGCCTTCTGACTGCCAACCGACCTCATAGTGCGGGACACCGGCCGCTTGCGCGATTTTGTCCGCCGTCTCTTTCAATTGATCCGGGTACGGGTCACCTCCGGCCAAAATCTTCTCAGGGAGACTGTGTGCCGACACGATCAAGCACGCCTTCTCGGCCGGTACCGGCAAGTTCGCGAACGTTTCTTTGATCGCCTCTGCCCACCAGTTGATGAATTTCGGCTCATCGTACCATGATTCAACCGAACGAATCTCGATGCCGTATTTGGCCGCTTCCTCATGGGCGCGTCCGTTGTATGACTTGACGCTATATGACGAGTAGTGCGGAGCCAATACGACCGACACCGCTTCTTTGATGCCATCGTTCGCCATTTGCGCGACAGCATCTTCGACGAACGGTTCGATGTGCTTCAGACCGATATACAATTTGAACTCGATCTCATCGGCATGACGCTCGTTCAAGATGTCACGAAGCGTTTCCGCTTGATCGATCGTGATCTTCGCGAGCGGGGATACCCCGCCGATCGCCTCATAGCGCTCTGTCAAATCTTGAAGCGCTTCCGGTGACGGCTTCCGGCCATAACGGATGTGCGTGTAGTAGCGTTCGATGTCTTCCGGCTTGTACGGTGTGCCATAAGCCATTACGAGTAGTCCGACTGTTTTCATGATGATTTGCCTCCCATTTTTTCACGTGAGTAATCGTGGATGAATGCTGTCAATTTGACGAGTACGGCCGGGTCGACTTCTGGGAACACCCCATGTCCCAAGTTGAAGACGTACCCTGGTTGTTTCATGCCTTCATCAAGAATCTCTTTCACTTTCTCCTCGATGACCGGCCATGGTGCGAGCAAGAACGACGGATCCAAGTTTCCTTGGACTGCTTTCGTGACACCACGGTCGCGGGCTTCTTGGACAGACAAGCGCCAGTCGAGACCGACGACGTCGATCGGCAAGCTGTTCCACTCTTCCACTTGATGGCTCGCACCGACACCGTGCATGATGAGCGGGATATCGAGCGGACGCAATTCGTTAAAGATGCGTTCCGTCGTCGGCTTGATGTAACGAGCGTAGTCTTTACGGCTAAGCGTCCCGACCCACGAGTCGAACAATTGGAACGCTTGGATACCGGCCTCGGCCTGCGCTTTCGCGTAAGTGATGACCATATCCCCCAATTTTTCCATGAGCGCGTTCCAAACGTCCGGTTCCGCGTACATGAGCGCTTTCGTCCGGTGGTAGCTCTTCGATGGGCCACCTTCGATCATATAGCTCGCGAGTGTGAACGGTGCCCCTGAGAACCCGATGAGTGGTACATCGAGACGTTCCCGGAGCAAACGGATCGTCTCAAACACGTAAGCGATATCATCCGTGTTGAGCGGTTTCAAGCTTTCGACGTCTTCCATCGTCCGGTACGGATTGTCAATGACCGGACCAATGCCGCTCTTGATCTCGACGTCGACACCCATCGATGGCAGTGGCGTCATGATGTCCTTGTACAGAATGGCCGCGTCGACACCGAGCTGCTTGACTGGAAGCTCGGTCACATAGGCGCACAGTTCCGCATCGTGCGTGATCTCAAACAGCGTCCTCGTCTTTTTGATCTCCCTATATTCCGGCTGATAGCGTCCCGCTTGTCGCATATACCAGACAGGCACATAGTCTGTCGCCTCTCCTCGAAACGCCTTTAAAATAGTATCGTTCATACGTCGCGTCATTCCCCTCTTTATTTCTCCTACACTCTTCTTCTATAGGTATGTGAACTCAAAAACATTATACAGAAATGAATTAGAATAATGCTAATGTGAAGCATTTTCATTGTGTTTACTTTGTGTCATTTTTTTGTCGGATACGTGCGGAACGCCGAGTTGAGCTGACCACGAATCAATTCGTCACGCTGTTTCGTCGACAGACGCTTCTCTCGGTCTTTAATGTCTTGAATGCGCCAACCGTCTTCAAGTTTCGAAGCGACATCGATCAGTCGCTCGACGTCATGGAAAGAATATTTACGTGACCCGCCTTTCGTACGTTCAGGAAAGATGAGTCCTTTCGCTTCATAATAGCGGACCTGACGCTCAGAAAGTCCCGTCAATTCAGTGATGACGCCCATCCCGATCACTTTCTTTAATTTATAGTCCACGCTGCCCGCTCCTCCCTTTTGAAAAAACTATGTCAGATAATCTGACAAAATGCAATCCACCTCGAATATTTCGACTTAAACTGAAAACAACTTTTCACCCACACCGATGAAAAAAAGGAGGAATCGCAACATGGAAGACATTATGTATTATATGGACACGCTGTTCGTACTCATCGCGGCATTGCTCGTTTTAACGATGCAACTTGGCTTTGGTCTGCTAGAAACAGGGACACTCCGGGCGAAAAACGCCGGGCACGTCGCCGTCAAACAAATTATCAGCCTCTCTGTGGCGGCACTTGCTTTTTGGGCTGTCGGGTTCGGACTATCCTTCGGGGACGGGACACGCTGGTTCGGAACAGAAGGGTTCTTCTTGAACGGTTCGTTCACAAGCCTTGATTGGGCGAACGTCTCAATCGACATCAAATTCTTGTTCCAGTTATCGTTCGTCGCGGTCGCACTCGCTATCGCTTGGGGCGGCTTCGCGGAACGAGCCAAACTTTCCGCTTACGTTTTGTTCGGCATCTTCTTCGTCGCCATCCTCTACCCGATTGTCGCTCGCTCGGTCTGGGCCGGTGGATTGCTCGGCTCGATGGGAATGCAAGACTTTGCCGGTTCGGCCGTCGTCCACCTCCAAGGCGGGATGGCCGCGCTCATGGCGACGATCATCTTGAAACCACGCCGGAAGACCGAATCACTCGCTGGTCACAACCACGTCCTAACGGTCGTCGGTGGACTCGTCCTTTGGCTTTGCTGGTTCGGATTCAACGCCGGATCGACGATGTCAGTCGCTGACGGGTTCTTCGGTTACGTCGCATTGACAACGATGCTTGCTACAGCTGCCGGCGCACTCGGTGCGCTCGCCATCGTCATGGTCCACCGGAAGAAAGCGGACATCCCGACGGTCGTCAACGGTGTCCTCGGAGCGCTCGTCGCCATCACGGCCGCTTGTGCGTTCGTCGAGCCATGGGCCGCCGTCATCATCGGGGCGCTAGCTGCGGTCGCGACATACGGAACGAGCATTCTCATGGCGAAATACGTCGACGACCCGCTCTGCGCCTTCTCCGTTCACGGCGTCGCTGGAATCATCGGGACGCTCGCCCTCGGTTTCTTCGCCTCACCACGACTCGTCGAGATCACGGGCATCGGATCGGCCGGCCTCTTCTACGGCGGCGGTCTCGGTCAACTCGGCGTCCAGGCGCTCGGCGTCTTGATCGCCATGGTCATCGCTGGTGGCGGAAGCTACGCGTTCTTGAAACTTCTCGACGTGACGATTGGGCTTCGTGTCACGGAAGAACAAGAAGACATCGGCCTCGACATCGCCGAGCATGGCGTCTCGGCTTACGGAGAAATCGAAGCACAACCAGACACTCCGGCACGCCTTCCGAAAATACTCGGTTCGAGCGTCTCGGTCATGTCACCGAAGAAATAACGTCACAAACAAGGACACCCATCGCGTGGGTGTCCTTGTTTTCATGTCAATCTCGACAAATAGTACCGCACGATCCCGTACGCAACTAGCAGTCCGACGAGAGCGTCCCAGCTCGCCCCAAAGAAGAGTGAGACGACACATAGTCCGAGCGCCTGTCCGACGAGAAGGCGGAGCGTCCACCACTTATAAGCCGTGAGACGCTCGAGGCGGGTGATCGGCAGCCACGACGCGATCGAGACCGTGTCGAGCCGTTTGAAGAGCGGCACGAGTTGCAGCGCCGTCAAGCCGACAAACAAGGGCACGACGATGCCAACGTACCAACCGCCAGCGAGCCACATGACGAGCACCGCGACGAGCGACAGCCGAATGATCAAGTCGAGCGAGTCTTTCGACCGTGCGATGCGTAAACCGTACATATAACGTGCCGCATCCGCACGGGCGAGCACCGAACGTTCAATCATCTTCACGACGAGCTTGCGCTCTTTCACTTCTTCACGCATCTCCGGCAAGTCGACGAACCAACTGACGATCCGATTAAACTGTGCCTTGCTCGTCTGTTCGAGGGCGAGCCACTCCAGGAGCGGGATCCGTTCGTGCCGTCTCATATGAAGGAAGACGAGCGCGGCGAGCGCCGGTAACGGCGTCAACAACGGCATCCCGAGAAACATTAAGCCGCCGCTGGCCACGGCACTCGCGACCCCTACGAAACGGATTCCTTCCAACTTCGCGAGGCGGCCGACGACCGAGAGCAAGATGCTCGCGAAGACGAGGGCAAACACCTCCGCTGACGTCAGCTCAAGCGTCCTGACGAGGAGCGGCAAGAGGACGAGCATGAGGACGAGGGCGCGGATGCTCGCGAAGACGACGTTGAACAAGCGGACGCCGTTCATGTACGAGCGAATGCTTCCGAGTTCAGGCAATAAAAACACTTGGTCGGCTTCTCGTATTAGCGTTCTCGGCCGGTGACCGAGCGGCAAGACGAGGAAAGCCAACGCGACGACCCACTCGCTCGGGAACGACGTGTCCAGCCCGTTCAAAAACTGGTTATACACGAAAGCGCCATAAATCAAAGTGAAGTATAACGTGAACAACAAACCGCCATTCGCCACGTAGCGGCTATATTTCACGACCTCTTCCATCCAGACGCCGAACCGGGTGCGAAACACGTTCATCTCGTCCGCTCCTCGGCGTCAATCGCCTCGACGTAAATATCGTCGAGCGTTGCATCCGGTGCGAGCGCGTATTTCTCACGTAACTCGCTCGCTGTCCCTGTGGCGATGACCGCGCCTTGATGTAAAAAGACGAAACGATCACAGTGTCGCTCTGCCGTCTCTAAGATATGCGTCGACATTAAAATCGCACTCTCTTCTTTATACTCGTCAAATAATTGGAGCAGTTGACGGATCGCGAGCGGGTCGAGCCCGACAAACGGTTCGTCGACGATGAGGAGCGGCGTCTTCGTCACGAGCGCACAAAGGATCATCGCCTTTTGCCGCATACCTTTCGAGAAGACCGACGGAAACCAGTCAAGTTGCTTCTCCATCCGCATATTTTTGGCGAGCTGTGCTGTCCGTTCTTCTAAATCCTTTTCACGTATCTCATACGCTTTCCCCATGAGCGTCAAATGTTCACGCAAGGTCAACGTGTCGTACAAAATAGGGGTCTCAGGTATATAACTTATTTTTTTGCGATAGTTTTTTTCAGACGATTGGACAGTTTCCCCACCGACCGTGACCGTTCCAGAAACGGGTTCAAGCAACCCCAAAATGTGTTTGATTGTCGTCGATTTCCCGGCTCCGTTTAGCCCTATCAGCCCGACAAGCTCCCCTTTTCCGACTTCGAACGTGACGTCGTGCAACACTTGTTTACCTATATAACCGCCGTTCAACTTGTCGACGTGCAACATGAAAACTCCACCCCTCATTTTCAACTTTTTTTTGTGATATATGTTTTAAAAGCTGTCACATGGGAATAATCTGAACTGTAAGGCATTTTAAAACTTATTCATCACTTCCATTGTTCCATAAAAATGTAAGTCAGGACAATGGACAAAACAGAAAGGAGAATGTTTTATGGGTTGGATTATCACTTTAATCGTCGGGGGTATTATCGGTTGGTTAGCAGGTCTTATTTTAGGTAAGGATGTGCCAGGTGGCGTTATCGGTAACATCATCGCTGGTATCATCGGTGCTTGGCTCGGTGGCCTCATCTTCGGTGACTTCGGTCCTGCAGTTGGCGGCATCGCAATCGTACCAGCACTTCTCGGTGCGATTATCTTAATCTTGATCGTATCGTTCGTCATGAAATCTATGCGTAAACGCTAATCAAATGCCTACCGAAAACGGGACCCTCGACTACGAGGGTCCCGTTTCACGTTCAGCTGATGACGACGTATAGCTTGCCGTCCCGTTCAATGAAGCGTTTATCCGTCTGGAGACCGAACAACGTGAAAATCGATTCGATGAACGAACGGTCATAACGCCACTCCGTGCCAAGCTCGGTATCAATCCGTTCCTCCGGTTCCCCAAGCAACGCGACCATATCGTCGGGACGTTTATCCAAGTCGATGTCGATCCGGTTCACCCGCCCGTTCTCAAACGTCACATCGAACCCCTCATACCGCCAGACGCCGTTTTGGTCGCTCGGTTCACCTAGTTGCTCGAGGACCGTGCTTTCCCGTTTGTTCATGAGTCCATCCATCGTCTCGAGCGGATGTCCCGTCCGCGCCTCGACCTCAATCGCGATCAACTCCAGACGTTCGATATCGAACTGCCCCGCGATTGTCTCGCCGGTCTCCGCCTCAAGCTCGAATGCGAGCTCGGTCGCCTCGACGAGCGTCACGGTTTCTTCCTTCACTATCGTCTCTCCACCTACGACCGCGACCGCCTTCACGTCATATCGGCCGGGCATCCGATCGATGGTGACGGTATCCCCTGTTTTTTCTACCCGTCCCGCTTGCGTCCCATCCACCCACACGTTCGTCAGCGGTCTGTCTGCTGTCACGGTGAGGCGTTGCGGCAACAATTCGATCTGATAATCGGCAAAACCGAACCGCCCCTCCCCTGTGTCGGTCAAGCGGAACAGTCCTTCTCCGTCCGAAGTCTGTTGACGATCCCGTGCCACCTCGGCGATCGCCTCGCCTCGAAGCGCCGGCTCATCGTTCAACCATCGGACAAAACGGATGGCCTCGGCCCGCGTGAGCGGAACGTTGGCGTATTCGACCGTCTGTTCGAAGAACGCGATATCTTCCGTGAGCAGCGCCTCTTTGAACCGGACGTGAATGTTCTCGTTTTCTGCGGCCGGCTGATAACCGTATACGTACACGAGGATGGCGACAACAGCGAGGACGCCCCCGCCGGCCAACCATATCCGAAGGCGGCGCTTCGGTACGCTCTTTTTCGTCCGTTCATACGCCAAGCGTTTCCCTCCTCTCTATCTCGTTTTATTCTATTGTATGTCAGCATCCATCGACAGGACAATCGTTCTTCCGCCCGAATTTCCATGTTATGATGAAATGGAACAGTCATTTCAGAATGGAGGACGTGCCATGCACACAGAAGACAACTGTATTTTTTGTAAAATCGTCAACAACGAAATCCCTTCTCACAAAGTGTACGAAGATGATGACGTCGTCGCTTTCCTCGACATCTCGCAAGTGACGAACGGACATACGCTCGTCATTCCAAAACACCACGCCCGAAACGTCTATGAGCTCCCGGAAAACATTGCGGCGGACGTGTTTCAGACCGTCCCGAAAATCGCGAACGCGATTCAACGTGAGACCGGCGCCATCGGGATGAACGTTCTGTCCAACGCCGAGGAAATCGCCGGTCAGACCGTCTATCATTTCCATATTCATTTGATCCCGCGTTTTGGCCACGACGATGGCTTCGGCGCGAAATGGGAAACACACATGGACGAGTATTCGCAAGAAACGCTCAAACAGCTGGCCACTCAAATCAAACAACACGTTTAAATGACACGGACCGGGCATATGCCCGGTCCGTGTTGGTTTATGTTGAATTGATCGAATCGAGGTGGCGTTTCCGTTCCTCATCGATTTGTGCCCGTTCGACTTGTAATTTGATCGCCTGCTCGTACAACTGCTGACGCGATTTGACAGATTCGGCTTGTTCAAATTCTTTTCGTAATTCATGTAGGCGGGCATCTATTTCGACGAGTCGCTTTTCAAGCAACGTTTGCTTGCGCTCCTGTTCGCTCTGTTCTGATGCTTCATATCCCGCCTCGAGTGCTTCCATGATTGTGTGTGCCCAAGTGTCATCTCCGAGTCGTATCGCAGCGTTATACAAGTCCAACATGTCGTCGACCCAACGCTTTTGCTTGTTCACTGGAGGTCACCTTCCTTTACCTACATTCTAAAATAAAATGATTTTTCGGTCAAAATTGAATGTTCTGAAAAATTTTATTTGAGATATAGGTTTTTAATCTCTCTTTTTTGGTAAAATAATATGAAAAGAATGTATTCTAGCATCATCGTGCTTGAGGAGGGGAATGTATTGTCGAGTCACAATCGTCGAGAATGGGTTGCTTTCGGCTTTGTCGTAGCGTTTTTAGGGGTTGCGACGATGCGAAAACTCGCTCGTGGAACGGCAAACGATGCCGCATCGAAGCAGCATCGGGCGTCTACAATCACTACGTTGAAAGAACAATTCAAAAAAGTTGCGGCTGACACATCGCACGTCGCACAGGCAGGCAAGCTGCAAGGGAAAGAATTGGCGGATCAAGTGAAAGCCGAAGTCGAACGCTATCAACAAGACATTCAGCCTTCTATCGAGCGGATCCAAGGAAACCTTAACGAGCTTTCGAACGTACAGTCAGATATGACCGAAACGAAAGCGAAACAGACTGACTGATTTGTCTGTCGTCATCGTCCGTCGTTTTAGTCACTTTGTATCCGGAAAGGATGGATCGAGATGGATCACGAAAAAGAGTTCACTGGCCCCGAGGCCATGCTGTATAGCCATAAAATCATTCAACTCAGCAAAGCATTGTGGAAGACGGTCGAAAAAGACTGGCAGAATTGGATCAAACCGTTCGATTTGAACATAAACGAGCACCATATTTTATGGATTGCCCACGCGTTAGGCGGTGCCTCGATTTCTGAGATCGCGAAATACGGCGTCATGCACGTATCGACGGCGTTCAACTTCTCAAAGAAGCTTGAAGACCGCGGTTTGCTCACGTTCTCTAAAAAAGAGACGGACAAACGTAATACGTACGTCCAGTTGACGCCTGAAGGCGAGGCGCTCCTGCTTGAGACGATTCACGCCTTCGACCCGGAAGAGAACGGTGTTTTCCGTGCCTCGCTCCCGCTTCAAGAGTTATACGGGAAATATCCTGACTTGACCGACATCACCGCGATCGTCCGCCGTCTCTATGGCGACAACTTCATGGATATCTTCGCTGAGACGTCGAAAATGATCACCGAAGAAGCCGGACGCCGTCCGGAAGAAGACGAGGTCACGAAAGAAGCTTGACCTGCTGATAAAGCGGCTCCGTCACATCAAGCTCGATTTGTTGCTTGACACACGCGGCTAAAATTTTCTCAGGATCAAGCGCCGGATGTAACATACCGACGAAACTGACGAGCAGTGGCTCTACGGACGAGAGACCGTACCGCCCTTGCTCGTTTTGTTGTTGCCGGATTTCCTCCAACAACGTGTGGAAGGCTTCCACATCCTCTTTCGTCAAATTCGCCCGGATGATTTCATATTCAAACGGACGATCCGACCAGTCGACCGATTTCATCAACAGCTCCATCTGGTATGACAATTGTTTGACTTTCTCTTCTAACGACACGTTTCCCACCCCATCATTTCACATTCTCTTTCATCATTATACGATACGTTTGTGTGCTATGATACGGTACAGGTAACAGAACAGCTGTCATGATTAGGAAAATGTGATATAGTCGGACATAAGAAACTTATAGATTTTTAGGGGTGGAATATATGTCAAACGGAATGACGAATGAACCAAAAAAACAAGATAAGAAATTTTCAACGGGCGCCCTCGTCGGCGCATCTGCTCTCGCACTCGTAATCGGTGCAGGCGGTACGTACGCAGCGACGAACGGCGGCGGCGCATCAGATGACTCAACTGTCGTCTCATTCGAAGGCGGCGAGATCACACGCGGTGAAATCGCGAATATGAGTTACGACCGCATGGTCCCGCAACTCGCGTTCCAAGAAACGATGAACGAGCTCCTTGAGAAAGAATACGGCGACAAAGTCGAACAAGATAAAGTCGACGAAGAGTACAGCAAAACTGAAGAGCAGTTCAACTCGAAAGAAGAGTTCGAGCAAGCGATTCAACAAGCCGGCATGACAGGCACAGACGAGTTTAAAGAAGCCCTTCGCGGCCAAATGCTCGTCGATGCAGCGAAATCTGAACTTGTCGATGTGACAGATGAAGAGATCGAAGCTCAATTCGCGAAAGAAAACGTTGAAGTCCAAGCGAGCCATATCCTCGTCGAGACAGAAGAAGAAGCACAAGACATCATCAAGCAATTGAACGACGGAGCGGACTTCGCTGAACTCGCTAAAGAGAAGTCGACAGATACCGGTTCAGGCGCACAAGGCGGCGATCTCGGTTACTTCTCAGCCGGCGCGATGGTCCCTGAGTTCGAAGAGTATTCGTTCCGTGAAGACGTCGTCGGTGAGATTTCTGAACCTGTTCAATCGCAGTTCGGTTACCACATCATCAAAGTCGTCGACCGGAAAGAGAAAGATCTCAAACTCGAAGACGAGAAAGATCGCATCCGTGAAGAACTCGCAGCCGAGAAAGCTGCATCGGTTGACGCGAACAAGATCTATGCCGAGTTGATCGAGAAGTATAACGTCGACGTGAAAGATGCGAAAGCATCACAACAGTTCGACGCAGTCAAAGAAGCTGTGAAAGCATCAGAAGAAGCACCAGCTGAAGAATCAACTGAACAATAAACCAAAAACGGTCGCTCTCACAACGAGAGCGACCGTTTTTCTTAGAGTTTCGGCTTGTAAAACGCGCGATTATCGAGCGCCATGACCCGTTCCGTGAACGCACCTGGCTCGACGCCTTCGTACGCCTTGTCGAACATATTCATCCGCGCATCGATGTTGTCGATGAAAAACAACATCTCCGCTTCCGGAAGTTGCGGCGCGTTCGCCGAACCCCATTCCGGTTTTCCGTGGTGGCTGAGGACGAGATGTTGCAGCAAGGTCACAACTTCACGATCGGTGCCGAGCTCACGCGCAATGACTTCGATTTCAGACGCCATCAATGACAAATGTCCGAGCAGCTTTCCTTCGAGCGTGTATTCCGGTGTGATCGCATCTGACAGTTCGATGACTTTCGCCAAATCGTGCAAGACGACTCCTGAGACGAGCAAGTCCCGGTTCAACTGTGGATACAAGTCACACATCGTCTCGGCGAGCTTCAGCATCGACATGACGTGGAACGCCAGACCCGAATAGACGGCGTGATGGTGGCGCACGGCCGCCGGGTACGTGAAGTACGCCTCTTCGTGCCGCTCGACGACCGTCGCGACGAGCTGTCGCATGCCGTCATGTCGAATCGCTTCGATATATGACCGAATCGCCGTCTCGAGTTCCGATTTCGCGACCGGTGCCGACCGGACGTACGGTGCGATATCCGTCTCGCCTTCGATGATGGAGATCTGTTTCAGCTTCAATTGTGTCCGTCCGCGATAATCCATCACTTCACCCGAAGCGTGAACGATTTTTTTCATCGCATATTTCTCCGTGTCAGCACTGTCCCACAGCTTCGTCTCAATCTCCCCGCTCTCGTCACAAAGGATGAGCGTCAAGTATGGTTTGCCATTGCCGGCAAGTCCCCGATAAGATTGTTTGATCATCACATATTGGTCTAACGTGTCGCCCACTTTGAGCTGTCCGATTTTTGTCGCCAATGTTAGCACCTCTCTCTAATTCAGTACCTCCATCTTAACGAAACTTCAGGTGAGATGCCAACTTTCTTCCCAATTCGGGAATAGTTGAAGGAGAATCGAATTGGAGGAATAGAACATGAAGTGGAATTGGTACACACGGCCCGAGGAGTCCGTACACATCGATCAGCGTTACGAAGAGGCGTACACGTATTGGCTCGATCAATTGACGACAGCGAACGTCACGAAAATCATCGTCGGGGAAGGCTACATGTACGGCTCACTCACACTCGACTACGAGCAGCTCGAACGGGAACCGCAAAAGGTCGGCCATTATTTTGTTGGACGCAATTTTTTATGGACAATCGGATTTGACGATTTGTTCTGCGAGGTCGTGGCCGCGAAACGGTACGAGACACCCATCGAGGCGTTTTATGAACTGTTGGCCGAAAAGATGGACTACTACTTCCACGGAATCGATGAGTATGAAGAGCGTCTTTTGGTTGCTCAGCGTGAGATGAGCGGACAAGTCCCGCCTGAGTTCATGAACGAGATTTTCGGACTCCGCAGCGAGATCGAACGTTGGTCCGATACGGTCGTGCCGTATCGAGAACTCCTCATGGCCGGGCGCGAGGCGTTCCTCGACCTCGAGTTACAAGAGATGAAACCGTATCGGTTGGCCACGTATCGGGTCGAACGGTTGCTCACTTCTATCGAACACTATCAAAACGATGTCATCGCGATGACCGATCTCGCGGCGACACTATCAAACTTCCGGGGCAACGAGATCATGAAGGCGCTCACCGTCTTCACGGCGCTCACCACGCCGGTCGTCGCTTTCGGCGCCATCTGGGGAATGAACTTCAAAGAAATGCCCGAGCTCGACTGGCCGTTCGGGTACGTCTTCGCCTGGGCGATGATCCTCGGCTTCACCGTCGTCATTCAAGTCTGGTTGAAACGGAAAAATTGGATCGGCTCGCTCTTACAATTCCCGACCCAAGTGAACACAAAGCAGGCCATTAGAAGACAAAAAGATAAAACAACGAACAAAAGTTCGGTATAATAGACGTATCCAACATAATTTAGAAAGGGGATACCCATGGATCGTCTCATCATCCACGTCGACATGGATGCGTTTTACGCATCCGTCGAACAACGAGACCGTCCCCACTTGCGGGACAAGCCGGTCATTGTCGGCGGTGCGCCGCACAGCCGCGGCGTCGTCGCGACGTGTTCTTACGAGGCGCGAAAATACGGGGTCCATAGCGCCATGTCTTCGCGCCGCGCGTTCGCCCTCTGTCCGCAGGCGACGTTCGTCAAACCGCGTTTTCAAGCATACCGTCAAGTAAGCGACCAAGTGATGCAGATCTTCAAATCCGTGACACCGCTCGTCGAACCGTTATCGCTCGACGAAGCGTATTTGGACGTCACGGAGAACACGCTCATGAGCACATCCGGCACGTACGTGGCCCGCTATATTCTCGGGGAAATCAAACGCCGGACGGGTCTCACCGCCTCGGCTGGTGTCGCCCCGTCAAAATTCGTCGCCAAAATCGCTTCCGGTTTCGAGAAACCGAACGGTCTCACGGTCGTCCCGGCCTCTGAAGTCGAGACGTTTCTCGCCCCGCTTCCGATCAACACGATGCACGGCGTCGGCAAAGTGACGGCCCAAACACTCTTCAAACACGGCTTCCATCTCATCCACGATATTCAACAAGCCCGGCCTGATGAATTAAAAGCCATCTTTGGCCATGACCGCGGCACACAATTGTACGAACTAGCCCATGGACGCGACAGCCGACCGGTCGTCCCGACCCGTGAACGGAAGTCGATCGGATCCGAGACGACGTTCGCCTTCGACCTCGATGACCCGGAAGAAGTTTATGAGCGCGTCGTCCCGGAGATCCAGGACGTCTTGCGCCAGCTTGACCGTCGCGAGCTCAGTTGTCAGACGGTGACGATCAAAATCAAGACGAGCGAGTTTCAGGCACGCAGTCACCAGATCAAGTTGAACCACCCGACGCACGACCATGACGAAATCAAACGTCTCGCCCGCCGTCTGTTCGACGAGATGGGCATCAATGAACCGGTACGCTTGATCGGAATGACCGTCTCCGATTTGATTCCCCGCACCGAGTCGACGCGACAGCTCACATTCGAAGAGTTGACGACACCTCCCCTTGAAGAATGAATGACCATTCAGTACAATGAAGACAAAGGGGGCAATGGAGATGGCACAGTATACGATCACCGCGTTCGAAAACGACGGTACCATCGTCTTGAATGAGACGCTCAAAGCGACGGACGACCACGAGGCGAAAGAGAAAGGGCTCTTACGGTTGCGTGAGGCGAACCATGAAGGGAAAGGGGCGCGCATCGTCCGGCACGGCCAAATGATATATTTCGAGCGCTGCAAGCTTCCTGGGAAGCTAAAAGGTACCGCATCGTGACATGAAGCGCCCGGGGCTCAACGAGCACCCGGGCGCTTTTCCATGATTAAAATGGGAACGTGATCAATATCGTAAGAATGGCGATAACGGCCGTCACGACTTGAAGCGGCAGCCCGACTTTCACAAAGTCCAAAAAGCGGTAACCGCCGATGCCGAACACCATCGCGTTCGTCGGCGACCCGAACGGGGTCATGAAAGCGAGCGACGCCGCGATGGCGACGGCGACGACGAGCGGCACCGGGCTGACTTCGAGCGCCGCAGCGAGTGACAACGCCAGCGGTGCGAACAAGACTGCCGTTGCTGTATTCGAGATGATTTGACTGAGGATCATCGTCGCCCCGAACACCGCGATGAGCACCCAGACTGGTCCGGACCGTCCGAACGATTCACTGATCCATGTGACGAGCCACGCCATCACCCCCGCGTTCTCGAGCGCTTTGCCGACCGGAATCATCGCCGCGATCAAAAGAAGCGACGACCATTGAATCGATTGGTAGGCGACGTCCATATGACGGACCGCACCGGTGAGCACCATCGCGAGCGCTGCCATCCAGACGGCGACGGTCGGGTCGACCCATTCGAAGACGAGCAGCGCGACCATTCCGGCCATAATGATGCCAGCGGCGAGCTGGTGCCGTTCCGATACAGCCCGGTTCGCCACATCGGTCACCCGCTCGTTAGCGAGCAACAAGTGCGTTTCTTCTCCGACTTTCTCCAAGTCCCGCCACTCTCCTTGAGTGACGAGCATGTCCCCTTGTTCGAGACGGACATCTTTCAATCTCGTCATCGCGATTTCCTCGTTCGGACGAATGACGCGCAAGACGTTCAAACCGTATCGATTGCGGAGCCGGCTCTCTTCCAAACAGCGCCCAATGAGCGGGCTGTCGGCCGGTATCGTAAAGATGACGACGCCTGCCTCTTTCCCGTAGACGTCTCGCGGTGGGACGTGCTCGTAACGCAACCCTTCCTGATGAGCGATGCTATGGACGTCTTCTTCGGCCCCGCTGACGAGTAGACGGCCTTCATGGAGCACCGTATCCGCCCGCGCGGCGTGTAGGCGATGCGCCAACCCTTTCCGGCGCTCCCCGAGCACTGTCAGCCCGTGGCGGGACCATAGCGTCTCCCGTAGCTCCCGACCGATGAGCGGATGCCCTTTTCCGACATGTAACGCATACACGCTCAGCGGCGGCATCATCGGATGAGGTGCGACCGTATCCGGTACGTCGTCAACATCCAACAACCGATTTCCGATCACGTAAAAGTAAAGCAAGCCGACCCCCGCTGCGACGAGACCGATCGGCAAGAGTGAGAAGAAACCTAACGTCTCGCCTCCGGCACTCCGAAGCGCCTCCGCGGCGACGAGGTTCGGCGGAGTCCCGATAATCGTCATCGTCCCGCCGATACTCGAGAAAAACGCAAGCGGCATGAGCAGTTTCGCCGGACTCGTGCCCATTTGGCGCGACATGGCGAGGACGACCGGGATTAACAACGCGACCGTCCCCGTGTTCGACATGAGGCTCGACAACACCGTCACAGTGACCATGAGGACGAGAAATAGACGCACCTCACTCCCTTTCGCATAAGGGATGAGCGCGGCCCCGAGCCGCTCGGCGAGACCGGTGTGAAACAGACCTGCCCCGACGATGAACAGTCCGGCAATCATGAGGACGACCGTATTCGAAAAACCAGCCATCGCCTCGACCGGCGTCAGTTGGTTTGTCAAGACGAGCAACAATAAGCCAATCAGCGCGACGAGGTCGGCCCGGAGCCAGCCTCCGATGAAAAACAGAATCATAACGGCAAGAATCGCCAAGGTGACCATGACGTCCACCCTCTCATGTGAAATATCGTACAAATGTATTATACCACTTATTATGTAAGCGTTATCATGTTTGGTTTGACAACTTCCTCAACAAAAAAAAAACGGATGGCCGTGGCCATCCGCGAGTACACATTATTGAACTTCGTTTTCGTTCACCATCGGAGCATACAGCTCTTCGAGTGGCTTCATGATGATTTTCGTCACTTCTGTGACAAGTTGGTGCATCCGTTGCTCTTCTTGCATGAGCTCCATGATCAACTCGTTCTGTTGAACGTTCATCATTTTTGTTTGGGCGTCCATCATCTCTTGTTCTGAGATCTCTTCGCCTTGCATTTGCTTCTGTTGAAGCGTCATTTGGATTTCACGGAAGTCAGCGAACAACTGGTTCGCTTCTGCATCCGCATTGACACGGTCGTATAGTGAAGAGAGGTTTGTGAACTCTTCAGAATCGCGAAGTGCTTTCTCCAATTGGTAAGCATGATCGTACAAGTTTGTTTGTGACATGTGACGTCCTCCTAAAAGCTATTAGGGCGTGCCATTCAGATGATGGCGATCAACCCTTGAATCAATCCAATCATACCACCTAATAGCGCCCCAAGCCATGTTATTGCCCGGAACTCCCGTTTTGAGATCGATAAGACGATCTCTTCGAGGTACGACGTGTCGAGGGATCGAACTTGTTCTTGGACGATTTGGTCGATTTTCAATCGGTCCATGATCGTCTCCATCTCGTCCGTGAATCGGATGATGACGAGCGTCACACCTTTCGGAACAAGTTCTTCGACGACTTGCTTCTCCACATCTCGCGTATACGAGTAAACGGGCCGGTCGAGCAGACTCGCGACCGGCAAACGTGTGACGATTTCGGTGACGACACCGTCGATGAGTCGCGCTTCTAAGCGATCATCAAGGAACGTGGCGACCGGCCGTTCGCTGAACCGTTCGAACTCGCGTGTGATCATCGTCGCCATACCAGTCCGGGTCGAGCTGCCGCGCAGAATGTTAATGATCTCCGGGCGAATCATCTCGACAAAATTGACGTTTTGAATGAAGCCGGCGATAAAGCCGAGCCGGCGCTGAACGAACGAATCGACCATATGACGGAGTTGTTCCTCTCCTTCGGTCGAATAAAAGTATTCTTCGGACTTGATGAGCATCGTATCGACGATCTCCGGGACGATGGCGCGGACGCGGTCCATCCCTTCTTCCCCGAGCAGCTCATACAGTTTTCGCGACTTGACGTCTTGGAGCACGTGTCCGAGCTCGTCTCGCAACTTCGCATCCGCTGCCGTCAAGACACGTGTCTCGACGTCTGGATAGAGCGGTTCGATGAGCATTCGAACGGTCTTTTCCGAGCGAAGCATCGTTCGTACTTCCCCTTGTACGAAATGGGTGATGTGGCTGCTGACTTGCTCGTCTAGCAGGCGCTTGCGCATCCCTTCCGGTGTCAGCAAATGCTTCACGACGGTTTTCCCGAGGCTTGTCGCCAATTCGTCGCGCCGCTTCGGGATGAGCCCAGGTGTGAAGGGCAAGCGTAGCTTGCCGATATACTTCGGCTCGTGCGGCCGGAACAACATTTTGATGGCGAAGAAGTTCGTCACTCCCCCGATTGTCGCCCCGATGGCGATCATGATGAATATTTTTAGTAGACTATCCAAACTGTCTGCCTCCGATCTGAAATATGATACATTGTTGAAGAGGTGATTGTGTTGACTACGTTTGAACGTATTAAATCGATTTTCCCGACCGTTGTCCATCGGTCGGAGGACGCATCCGGTGAATATGCCTGGTACCAAGCCCATGATGGGACGGTGTTCGGTCTCCCTAAAACGGAACTGACCGAGCGCGAGCGACGGCTCATCTCGTTGTGGGCGACCCCGTTCGTCACATCGCTCGATTCGGTCCAAGCGTTGTGGCATGGGCGATTGTTCGATGACTCGTTCCGGATCGAGCGCCCGTTCCGGCTGTCGTCGCTCGCCCTTCATCACCAAGAGCCTGAAGCGCTCGAGACGTTCGTCGATGTGCTCCGTGACTTCATGCCATCTGCGATCATCATCGTCATGACAGAGCGTCACATCGAAGTACTCGAGACGGAAGCGCTCGTCGAGATGACAGAATTTGAAGACGTCCTGCGCGCCATCGCTGGTGACTTTTATGTCGAAGCGAGCGTCGTCTATAGCGAGCGACCGCTCGGCACGCTAGCCACGCTTTACGCGGAACATCAAGTGTTGCTTCCGCTCGCGAAACGCTCTATTAAAGCTTACCCTGCTAGTCAATTATTATACCATTATTTGTTACAAGACCATGAGTCTTTTGCCGCCCGGCTCCGCCTGACCGAGGCGACGTATACAGCACTCGACGCGACGGCGCGGGAATTGCTCGAGGCGCTGTTCACTCATACGCTGAACGTCTCCCATACCGCCAAGGCGCTCTTCATGCATCGGAACACGCTCAACTATCGGCTCGACCGACTCTACGAAGCGACCGGTTATGACGCGCGCCAGTTCCATGATGCGAGTCTGCTCCAACTGATTGTCACGTTGCACAAATCTGAGTAATCGTTTTTGTGCAACGTGTCCATATTCAATGCAAGCGGTTTCATCGTATAATCGTTCTTGTAAGCGCTATTATACAAGAGCACATTCTCAGGAGGCTAACGACATGGCAGAAATTCAATTGAATCACATTGATAAAATATACGACGGTGGGGACTCGAAGGCAGTCAGCGACTTTAACTTGCACATTAAAGACCGCGAGTTCATCGTCTTCGTCGGACCGTCTGGTTGCGGGAAGTCGACGACACTCCGTATGATCGCAGGTCTCGAAGAAATCTCGAGCGGTGACTTCATCATCGACGGCAAGCGTATGAACGACGTCGCACCGAAAGACCGCGACATCGCGATGGTCTTCCAAAACTACGCCCTCTACCCGCACATGAGCGTGTATGACAACATGGCGTTCGGTTTGAAGCTTCGCAAATTCCCGAAAGATGAAATCGATCGCCGCGTCCAAGACGCAGCCCGCATCCTCGGACTTGAAGAGTACCTTCAACGTAAACCGAAAGCACTCTCAGGTGGTCAGCGCCAACGTGTCGCCATCGGCCGTGCCATCGTCCGTGACGCAAAAGTATTCTTGATGGATGAGCCGCTCTCAAACTTGGATGCCAAGCTTCGCGTACAGATGCGTAAAGAAATCATCCAGTTGCACAACCGTCTCGACACGACGACGATTTACGTTACCCATGACCAAACGGAAGCGATGACACTCGCGACTCGTATCGTCATCATGAAAGACGGGATCATCCAACAAGTCGGTTCGCCGAAAGAAGTGTACGACAACCCGGACAACATCTTCGTTGCCGGCTTCATCGGATCACCTTCGATGAACTTCTTCCGCGGTACACTCGCAGACGGCAAGTTCATCGTCAGCGGCGAAGAGATCAACGTGCCTGAAGGGAAGATGAAAGGTCTTCGCGACCGCGGTTACATCGGTAAAGAACTCATCCTCGGAATTCGTCCAGAATCAATCCATGATGAGCCGATCTATATCGATTCGCCGACGACACATACGTTCCAAACGCATATCGATGTCGCTGAACTCATGGGCGCCGAGTCGTACTTGTACGCCGAACTCGGTGGACACCAGTTCACGGCTCGCATCGACGGACGTTCGAACATCCATATGGGCGATGATGTCACACTCGCACTCGATATGACGAAAGCTCACTTCTTCGACTCTGAGACAGAGCTCGTCATCCGTTAAAATCATTTAAAAAAGAAGTGAACCGCTAAAGTGGTGTCGCTTCTTTTTTATTTCATACTGTTGAAAATATATTTACTTTAACTGAATCGCTCCTTTATATTTTTCACAAGGAACCTGTATGTGAATAGAAAGGAAACGTGTGATGAGTTTTTTAAAAGATCGAGATGTTATATTAGTCACAATGCACCAAAAAGAAAAAGTGATCAAGCCACTACTAGAAGAACAGCTAGGATGTCGTTTACATGTGAGCCAGTTTGATACCGACCAGTTCGGAACGTTTACGAGGGAAATCGGTCGACAACACTCTCAACTCGAAACAGCAAGAAAAAAAGCGAATATGGTCATACAGCTGTCAAACCTACATGTTGGAATAGCCAGTGAAGGTACATTCGGATTTCATCCTCTTGCCCCCATTCCATGGAACACTGAATTGGTGTTACTAAAAGATTATGAACGAGATCTTGAATTACAAGGTTACTACGAAGGAATCGACACAAATTTTAATCATTCCATCGTTCAAAGCTATTCTTCCGCGCTTCAGTTCGTGAATGAAGTTGGGTTCCCAGACCATCACGTAATCCTTCGACCAGATGATGAACACTCATCCGTCATTTTAAAAAATATTGCGGATGAATCAGCGCTGCAGGAAGCTTTTACGTATTGCTTAAACAAATCTACGAATCGACAAGTCTTTATAGAGACTGACATGCGAGCATACGCCAATCCAACTCGCATGAAAAATATTGAGATGGCGACGAGAAAACTGATTGAACAAGCAAACTCTTTATGTCCAAAATGTGAAACACCGGGTTTCCGTGTCGTACGAAAAGTACCTGGGCGATTATGCGAGCAGTGTCATTCTCCTACTAAACAAATTGTGCGACACATCCACGCCTGCTCTACTTGTCACTATCAACTAACAGAATATCTTGATCCTGACGTATACGCCTCCCCGGCATACTGTGATTTTTGCAATCCATAATACAAAAAAGCAGTCATATCTCTCAACCGTAAGATGAGAAGTGACTGCTTTTTGTGCTTAACGAACCGCATAGCGACGTTCGAGACGATGCTGGCCCGCTTGAATGAGCGTCGACAAAATCCAATAAATCGTTGCCGAGAACAACAGGAGCGGCATGACGAGATACGTCGTCGCGGCGATTTGGTCCGAGACGTATGTCAATTCTTGAACGGCGATGACCGAACCGAGCGATGTCGATTTGATGATGTCGATCACCGAGTTCGAGACAGGTGGAATCGCACGCGACAAGGCTTGTGGGAAGATGATGTCTTTGAATCGTTTCCCACGCGGAATCCCGAGGGCGACACTCGCCTCGACTTGCCCTTTGTCGACCGAATGGATGGCGGCGCGGAACGCTTCCGAGATATACGCCGCGAAGTGGAGGCCGAGTCCATAGATGAGCGCCTGCATGCCGCTCAACTGGACGAAGCCCGTCAACCCGACGTAAAGAATGAGCAATTGTAACAAGAGCGGGGTCCCGCGGAAGAACGAGATGTACAACCGCGTGAACCACCGGACAGGTTTGATGGGACTACTATGAAGCAACGCAATGATCAGACCGAGTACCAATGCAAGCAGAATCGATAGCACACTGGCGATCAACGTCAATTGCACGGCTTCAAGATAGACCGAACGGTTATCGATGACGGTCGTGATCAGTTCATTCATTGACTGATGTCCTCACCGAAGTACTTCTCTCCGATTTCCTCCATCGTGCCGTCTTCTTTCATTTCAGCGAGCGCTTCGTTCAAGCCTTCGAGCACGTCTGAGTCTTGACGAGCCATAAAGCCGGCTTGACTCTGGTTGAAGACGTCACCGACTGCTTTCACGTCGTAGCCCGTCTTCTCAAGCTCTGTCAAGATGAAGAGACGGTCGTTCAAGGCTGCGTCGAGGCGACCGACTTGAAGGTCTTGGAGCACTTGGTTTGCACCTTTGTAGAACTTCACTTCAGCGCCGGCTTCTTCAGCCATCTGTGCGTACACAGATCCTTGCGTCGAACCGACGACTTTTCCGTCGAGGTCGTCGATGCCTTGGATGTCTTCGTTGTCTGATCCGACGATGACTTGGGCGCCTGAGATCGCATACGGGTCAGAGAACGCGTACTTCTCTTGACGCTCTGGCGTGATGCTCATTTGGTTGGCAATCAAGTCGATGCGTTCCGCGTCGAGTGCCGGGACGAGTCCTTTAAAGTCCATCGCTTCAAATTCGAGCGTGTAACCGGCACGTTCTGCCGCTTCGTTCAACACGTCGATGTCGTACCCTGTGAGTTCACCTTTATCTTTGTACGTGAACGGTGGGTATGTCGCTTCTGTCCCGACCGTGATGACCGTCTCTTCCGAACCGCTGTTCGTCTCTGAGCCGCAAGCTGCGAGCACCCCGAATGATGCGCCGATTGCGAGTACAGCCGTTAATGATTTTTTCATATAAATTCCGCCTTCCTGATAATCCATATACGATTACATGGTTTTAAACAATATACTCATCATACTGACGGGGGCATACGTTGTCAAACAAAAACCACCACCCTCGTCAGGGCAGTGGTCATCCATCAATCGATCGCTTTCGCTTGCTTCATCACATCGCGTTCAATCGCTTCACGTTTTGCCGTCGTCTTCTCGGCACTATCCGCGTGAACGCTGAAATAGAACTTGATTTTCGGTTCGGTCCCAGATGGGCGGAGGCAGAACCATGAGCCATCCTCAAAGATGAATTTGAGCACGTTCGAAGACGGCAAGTCGATCGCCTCCGACTCGTTTTGGCGAAGGTCGGTCGCGACTTGTTTCCTATAGTCTTCGAAACGGACGACTTCGTAACCACCGACTTCTTGCGGCGGGTTCGCTCGGAACGCTTCCATCATCCGGCCGATTTGCTCAAGTCCAGCTTTCCCTTTGAGCGTCATCGACTGGAGCGACTCCTCATAGAAGCCATACTTCTCATAGACGGCTTGGAGCGCGTCGTAAAGGGTGCGTCCGTGCTGTTTATGGAAGGCTGCCATCTCCGCTCCAAGAAGACACGCCTGAACGGCATCTTTATCGCGACAGAAATCACCGATCAAATAACCGTAGCTCTCTTCGTAACCGAACAAGAACTCGTATTCTCCTGACTCCTCGTACTGCTTGATTTTCTCCCCGATAAATTTGAAGCCGGTGAGCGTGTTCTCAAGATGGACACCGTACGCCTTCGCGATGGCCGCCCCGAGTTCAGACGTGACGATCGTCTTGGCGACAAACCCATTCGTCGGGAGCGTACCGGTCTCCACTTTTTGTGACAAAATGTAGTCCATGAGGAGCGCACCCGTCTGGTTGCCCGTTAAGACGAACCATTCGCCATTCCGATCACGGACCGTGAAGCCGACGCGGTCGGCATCCGGGTCCGTCGCCATTAAAAGATCGGCCTCTACGCGGTCACCGTATTGCATGGCGAGCTCGAACGCGGCCCGTTCTTCCGGGTTCGGGTAACTGACCGTTGGGAACGCACCGTCTGGCTCGGCTTGTTCTTCAACGATTGTCACGTGCTCGAAGCCATACGCCTTGAGTCCTTCCATGACGGGGCGACGGCCGGTGCCGTGGAGTGGTGAAAAGACGATTTTGAGCGGATCTCCTTGGACGTCGTGATGGATGCGAATCGACTGTAACGCGTCCATATAGGCCGCGTCGACGGATGAATCGACCGTCACGAGCGTGCCGTCTGAACGAAGGCCCGCCTCTTCTTTCACTTCAATCAACAGTTCGTCTTCAATCGCATTGACGTATGAGACGAGTTCGTCGGCTTCTGCCGGCGGCAACTGTCCGCCGTCCGCACCGTATACTTTGAAACCATTGTATTCTGGAGGATTGTGGCTCGCCGTAATGACGATCCCACCAAAGGCGTGCAAGTGACGCACCGCAAACGATAGCTCTGGCGTCGCTCGGAGGCTCGGGAACAAGTACGTCTTAATCCCGTTCGAAGCGAGCGTCCGTGCCGCCTCGAGCGCGAACTCTGGTGAGAAGTGACGGGAGTCGTGCGCGATGACGACACCGTGACGTTTCGCCTCTTCGCCAGAAGCGGCGATGAAATCGGCGAACCCTTTTGAAGCTTTCCGAATCGTATAGATGTTCATCCGATTGGCCCCAGGCCCGATTTCGCCACGCATTCCGCCCGTCCCGAATTCGAGCGTCTTATAGAAGGCGTCTTCGAGTGACGTATCATCTTTCGCCATCTCCTCGAGCTCGACCCGAAGATGCGGCTCGAGCGCCTCGTGTTGTTTCCACCGTTCATACGTTTGTTGCCATGCCATGGTTAGTTCCCCTTTCGACATTTAAAATTCAATCGAAGTACTCGCCAATTTGTTCCATCTTGTATAGGATGGAAGTAACGAAACTTCGAGGTGATTCTATGTTCCCAACTATGCGTGCCCAAGAATTGAAACAGATCGTCCACACGGATTCGATTCGCTTTATCGATTGCCGCTATTCCCTGAACGACGCTTCCTACGGGAAGTACGTGTATCGTCAAGGCCATCTCCCGAACGCGGTCTTTCTCGATTTGATGGAAGACTTGTCTGGTCCCGTTGAAGAGCACGGGGGCCGCCACCCGCTCCCTTCGAAAGAAGCATGGACGGCGACGCTCCGTCGCATCGGGATTCAAGAAGACGATTTAATTATCATTTACGACGACGGGTTCCCATACGCCGCGCGCGCCTGGTGGCTCTTCAAATGGGCCGGACATGAGCGCGTCGTTGTGCTCGAAGGCGGGATTCAAGCCGGTATCACATACTGTGGCGAGACGACGACAGAGATCCCGAACTATCCGGCGTCTGACTATGTCCCTCAATTCCAAGACGAGATGATTGCCACGATCGAAGACGTGAAGGCCGCACGTACGGCAGAGCTGTATGACTCCCGCACGGCCGACCGTTTCGACGGCAGCCACGAACCGATTGACCACAAGGCAGGACATATTCCGAACGCCCTCCTCTGTTCATATGCTGACGCCGTCACGGATCTCGGCACGTTGCAAGACTTTCATGATTTGAAAGAGCTTTACGTTGACGTGCTCGATGTCCCGAACCCAATCTTTTACTGCGGGAGCGGGGTCACCGCCTGTGTCAACATCTTAGCGTTACACGCCCTCGGCAAAGATGATGTCCGTCTTTACCCCGGCTCTTATTCTGACTGGATCTCTTATCCAGAAAACGAGGTCCACCCATAACGGGTGGATCTCGTTTTTTATTTCACGCTCGTCGGTTTGATGTTCCAAACCGCGTTCGCGTATTCCGTGATGGTCCGGTCGCTCGAGAAGATTCCCGATTTGGCCGTGTTGACGATTGAACTCTCGGCCCAACGCGCCTTATCGGCGAACACTTCCCCGGCCCGACGCTGTGCCTGCATATAGGAGGCGAAGTCTTTCAAGACGAGGAAATCGTCGTTGTAGACGAGCAGCGAATCAAAGATCGCCTGGAATTGATACTCACCGACCTTATCGAACGTTCCGTTGACGAGACCGTCGACGACATCACGTATTTCTTGGTTCGCATGATAGATGTCCGCCGCATGATAACCGCCGAACTTCTTGTAGTTCATGACTTCTTGCGGCGTCAAGCCGAAGATGAAGATATGGTCATCTCCGACCGCATCTCGAATCTCGATGTTCGCCCCATCGAGCGTCCCGATCGTGAGCGCACCGTTCATCATGAACTTCATGTTGCCGGTCCCTGACGCTTCGTAGCTCGCCGTCGAGATTTGCTCGCTCACATCAGAGCCTGGGAAGATTCGTTCTGCCATGGAGACGCGATAGTTCTCAAGGAAGACGATCTTAATGAACTGGCTCGCCCGTTTATCGTGATTGATCATCGTCGCGAGAGCGTTGATGTAACGGATGACTTCTTTCGCATAGTAGTATCCAGGTGCCGCTTTCGCACCGAAGATGAACGTCCGCGGTACCATTGTGAACGTCGGGTCCGCTTTGATCTTTTGATAGAGGGCATGAATGTGGAGCGCATTCATAAGCTGACGCTTGTAGGCGTGCAGCCGTTTCACTTGAACGTCAAAAATCGAGTTCGGATCGACGGTGATGCCCGTCTCGTCTTGAATATATGACGCCAAATCGAGTTTGTTCTGTTGCTTCACGTCCATGACCTGTTCTTGGAAGCTCGCGTCTTTCGAGAAGCCCATCAACTTCTCTAAGTCGTTCGGATGTTCAATCCACGATGGGCCGACCGCGTCCGTGATCAAGTTCGAGAGGCGTGGGTTGGACTTGAGTAACCAACGACGGTGCGTGATCCCGTTCGTCTTGTTGTTGAAGCGAAGCGGGAACATCTCGTACAAATGACGCATCTCGCGTTGCTTCAATATATCGGTATGGATTTGGGCGACACCGTTCGTCGAGTGTGAACCGACGACAGCCAAGTTCGCCATATTGATGTGCGCGTTCGAGACGATGGCGATATCCCCCATATGCGGCTCGAGGTGCGGGTAGTTGACGAGCACGTCGCGACAGAAACGGCGGTTGATTTCTTCAATGATCTGATAGATGCGCGGCAATAACCGTTCATACATCTCGACCGGCCACTTCTCAAGCGCTTCGGCGAGAAGTGTATGGTTCGTGAACGACATGACACTTTTCGTCACACGCCATGCTTCTTCCCATCCATAGCCGTGCTCATCCATCAAGATGCGCATTAATTCTGGAATCGCGACGACCGGGTGCGTGTCGTTGATGTGGACGGCGTAATGGTCACCTAGATGTTTAAGCGATTTGTTATGACGGAGATATGAGGCAATCATCGATTGGATGCCCGCCGACACGAAGAAGTATTGTTGTTTCAGGCGCAGCACTTTTCCTTCGTACGTCGTGTCATCCGGATAAAGGAATTCAGAAATCGTCGCAATCGACTGCTTATATTTGAGCAAGTCTTTGTATGACCCTTTCGTCCGTTCCATATACTCCTCATCGTCGTAAGGCGATTCGGCGTTCCATAGACGGAGTGTGTTGACGACATCATTTTTGTAACCGATGACCGGCATATCGTACGGGACGGCCCGGACGACTTCGTCCGGATGATGGACGACACGCAGACGGTCGCCGATTTGTCTCATTTCAATCCAGCCACCGAAGTTGACGTCGATTGCACGATCGGCACGGCGCGTCTCCCACATGTTGCCGTCTCGAAGCCAATTGTCCGGGAGTTCGACTTGATAGCCGTCGACGATCTTTTGTTTGAACAACCCATAGCGATAACGAATCCCGTTCCCATGCCCTGGCAAACTGAGTGCGGCGAGCGAGTCAAGGAAGCATGCGGCCAACCGACCGAGGCCCCCGTTCCCAAGGCCAGGTTCCGGCTCGAACTCGGTGATTTCCGTGAAATCAAACCCGAGCTCCTCGAGCCCTTCTTGGACGACTTCTAACACATCCATGCTGAGCAAGTTGTTGTATAAAAAACGCCCCAACAAAAACTCAAGCGAGAAATAGATGACTTGCTTACTTTGCTTCTCTTCTTGCTTGTCGCGCGTGTTAATCCACTTCGGGATTGCCTGCTCACGCACTATCGTAGCCAACGTCTGATACACTTCCTGCTCGGTCCCTTCCTTGAACGATTTCCCGTTTAAGGCGACGAATCGGTCTTTGAACAAAGTGACGAAGCTCTGTTTGTCTGTGAACATATAAGTGTAAAACTCCTTCCAGTCATGCGAATAAGTGATATAACTCACGGTATTGCTTCGCGGATTGTTTCCAGCTGAAGTCCGTCGTCATCGCTTGATGGACAAGGGCGTTCCAATTGTTTTGGTCGTAGAAGACGCGAATCGATTTCTCGATCGTCGCGAGCATCTCATGGGCGTTATAGTTCAAGAACCCAAACCCGGTCCCTTCTTGCGTGTACTCGTTATACGGTTTGACCGTGTCACGAAGCCCGCCTGTCTCGCGTACGATCGGAAGCGTCCCGTAACGCATCGAAATCAATTGGCTGAGCCCGCACGGCTCAAATCGTGACGGCATGAGGAATGCGTCCGAACCGGCGTAAATCAAGTGAGCGAGTTCGATGTCGAAGCCGATGTACGACCCGACCTTGCCAGGATGCGACGCCGTCATGTGATGGACGATGCCCTCATACTCGGGTTGACCCGATCCGAGGAACACGAACTGACAGTCCAAGTTACCGAGCTCTTCACTCACCGCTTCAATCAAATCAAGCCCTTTTTGTTCAACGAGACGGCTGACGAACCCGATCAACATGACATCATCACGCACTTCCAAACCGAACCGTTCCTGCAGCATACGCTTGTTGGCCAACTTTCCTTCTTTGACCGTGTCCAAGTTATACGTCTTCGCGATTCGTTTGTCCGTACTCGGATCGTTCGTCGCCAAGTCGAGACCGTTCAAAATTCCCCGGACGTCGACGGCTCGGTGACGAAGCGCCGCATCAAGCCCTTCTCCGTAATACGGCTCCATGATTTCATCACGATATGACGGACTGACCGTCGTGATTTGATCGGAATGGACGATGCCCGCCTTCATATAGTTGACGAGACCGTTATGTTGAATCCCTTCCGCCGTGAAGTGTTCGGGTCCGAACTGCAACAGCTCTCCGAGGACAGCTTCCGGGAAGATTCCTTGGTACTGCAAGTTATGGATTGTGAAGACGGTACGGATCCGTTGATACGCCTCGATATGTTGATAGTGGATCCGCAAGAACGCCGGGACGACGCCGGTCTGCCAGTCGTGACAATGCAACACGTCCGGGACCTCGTCGACTTTGCCGATCATCTCAAGGACGGCACGTGAGAAGAACGCGAACCGCTCGGCATCATCGTAGTGCCCATAGAGCACGCCTTCACGCTTAAAATAATATTCGTTATCGATAAAGTAGTAGGTGATGCCGTCCCGTTCGAGCTTAAGGACCGCACCGAACTGTTTGCGCCATCCGACAGGGACGATCAAATCAAACATATATTCCATCTCGTCGACGTACTCCTGTGCAATCGAGCCATACTTCGGCATGACGACACTGACGTCCTCACCAAGGCTAGACACCGCTTGAGGGAGCGAGCCGATGACATCGGCAAGCCCCCCCGTCTTCATGAACGGTGCCGCTTCTGAAGCGACATACCATATTTTCATAATATCCTCCTTCACACCGTTGTCCGTTTTCCGATGACGATCGGCTCGTCGACCGTCCCGCGAATGACCTGTCCGCGTTTCACGACCACTTCTTTGTCTAAAATGGCGTTCTCGACGACAGCGCCTTCTTCAATGATGGACTTGGATAAAATGATTGAATTTTTAATGCGGGCGTGCTCACTGACGACGACCCCGCGGAAGAGAATACTGTTCTGGACTTCTCCGCTAATTTTACATCCGTTCGCGACGAGCGCTTCATTCACTTTCGACCCTTTCAAATAGCGGGTCGGCGGTTCATGCTTGATCTTCGTGTAAATGTGCGGGAAGTCATAGATGATGCCTTCCTGACGAAGTAGGCGCATACTTTCATTGTAGTATGAAAGGACGGAATGAATCACTTGCATTTTCCCAGTATAGTGATAACCGTGAACGTGGAGACGATGGAGTTGGGGACGAATGACGCCATCCAACAAGTCGTATTCCCCTCTAGCCGTCGCTTCATCGACGAGGCGGAGGAACAAGTTTTTCGACATGATGATCGTCTCCGTGTATGCGTACTCGTCGGCCGGGCTGAAGCCGCGTTCCGAGATGCCGACGACGCGGTCGTTCTCGCCGAGACGAATCGGACGGCAGTAGCCGCATTTTTGCTCGTGACCGGTATACGCGAGCGTGATGTCCGCACCCATCTCTTTATGATGGTCGAGCATGTCTTGGAAATCGATCGTCGTCAAGACGTTCGATCCTGTGATGACGACGTACGGTTGCTTGCTGCGCACAAAATGCTCGCGGTGTATCGAGAAGTTGGCCAAATCACCCAAGTAAGCTTCGCCGTCTGGTTTCAGCGCCGGTGGGAAGATGTGGAGGCCCCCTTGTGAACGGTCGAGGTCCCACTCTTTCCCAGATCCGAGGTGGTCCATTAACGAGCGATACTTATCGAGCGTGTATATCCCGACTTGGTTGATCCCTTGTGTGATCATGTTCGTCAAAGTAAAGTCAATGAGTCGATAACGTCCTGAGAACGGCACGGCCGCTAAATTGCGATGTCCCGTAAACTCTGGAAACAGTCCTTCTTCGGTCCCTAAGTTGATGACCCCTAACAAATCATTCGTCAACAGTAACGCCTCCTTGCGTCGGTCTTTTTTTAGTTCAAGCACGTTGTTTGAATACTGTGCCGCTCTGGATATTTTCATGTGGTTCAATGACAACGATCTCACCACCCGGCTCGCCGATTGTTGCCCCGTCCTCGATGACGGCACAGCTTGCGACGATGGCACGATGAATCGTTACATCTTTGCCGATGCGTGCTCCCGGCATAATGACAGAGTCTTTAACGAGCGACCCTTCGCCGACACGGACGTCGTAGAACAAGACGGAGTGTTGGACTTCTCCTTCGATTTGACAACCTTCGTTAACGACCGACTGTTCGACACAGGCGTCTTTTCCGATGAACTGCGGCGTCTGGTTCGGGTTGACCGAATACATCTTCCAGTTCGGGTCGTACAAATCGAACGGCGGATCTTCTTCGAGCAGGTCCATGTTCGCTTCCCAAAGTGATTGAATCGTACCGACATCTTTCCAGTAGCCCTTGAACTTGTAGGCGAAGACGTTTAAACCGTCGAGGAGCGTGTTCGGAATGATGTTCTTCCCGAAGTCAAAGCTTGACGTCTCATCTTCTGCATCTTGGATCAAGTGCTCCCGCAGCACTTTCCAGTTGAAGATGTAGATGCCCATCGAAGCCAAGTTGCTTTTCGGCTTTTCCGGTTTCTCATCGAACTCATTGATGCGAAGATCGTCACTCGTGTTCAAAATCCCGAAGCGTGGCGCTTCGTCCCATGGTACTTCCATAACCGAGATTGTGACGTCCGCATTTTTCTCTTTGTGGAAATCAAGCATCTTCTCGTAGTCCATCTTATAAATATGGTCACCCGACAAAATCAAGACGTACTCCGGATCGTAATCATCGATGTAGCTCAAGTTCCGGTAAATCGCGTTCGCCGTACCTTCATACCAGTTCTTCCCCGATTGTGCCTGGTATGGGGGCAAGATGGCCAAGCCTCCGTTACGACGATCTAAATCCCAAGCCGAACCGATGCCGAGATAACGGTTCAATTCAAGCGGTTCATATTGTGTCAACACGCCGACTGTCGTAATTCCCGAATTCGTACAGTTCGATAAAGGGAAATCGATGATTCGGTACTTCCCTCCAAAGTGGACAGCCGGTTTCGCTGTCTTGCGCGTGAGGGGCCCGAGTCTCTTCCCTTCTCCGCCCGCGAGGAGCATCGCAACCATTTCTTGCTTCATAGTACAGCCTCCTAAATTCATAATATAAACCTCTATTACCCTTTTTCCTTTTTCGCTGTTTCCTAATGTATTCCTGCCCAAATTATTATATGATAACGTTTACATTTTGAATTTAATTGAAAGATTGACGATATAATGAATGAAGAGAGAGGTGAAACGATGCGCGCATGGATTGGAACACTATTTTTCGCCGGACTGACCGCTGTCGGGTTTACGGTGAGCGGGGCTTTAAAAGAAGAGATTGAACAAGCAAAAACGATTGTCGCCTGGGGGGAAGAGACCGTCGACACAGAGCCGCTCTCGACAAAGCACGCCGTCACGCTTGCCTATAAAGGCGGGACGGAAGCGCTCTACTTGAGCGGCCGGCGAGACGACGTCTCGGTCGACGGGCTCCCGGACCATATCCGTGACGCCATCATCGTCATCGAAGACCGGAAGTTCAACGCCCATCCCGGCTACGATCTCGGCGGCATCGCCCGGGCGTTCATCAACAACGCCAACGAGTCATCGATGCAAGGAGGGAGCACGATTACCCAACAATTGGCGCGGAACGTTTACTTGACGCACGAGCGGACGTACGAGCGAAAAGTGAAAGAATTGATGATCGCCCGGGCGCTCGAGAAAAATTATAGTAAGAAAGAAATTATTACCGCATACAGCAACGTCATCTTCTTCGGTCATAACGTGTACGGCATCCAGTCAGCGGCTGACACGTACTTCAATCGCCCGCTCGAGGATTTAAATTGGAATCAAATCGCATACTTGTTGACAGTCCCGAACAATCCATCTTTATACAACCCGCTCGAACCGTCGTCTGCATTTTACGAGCGGAAAGACCGGATTTTGACACAACTGAAAGATGCCGGAGTGTTGTCAGCACAAGCGTATGACGCGTCGTACGGTGTGAAGCTGAAAGCCACCTACAAACAGCATGAAATTCGGTACCCGGATTACATGGACGCGGTCATTAAAGACGCGGTTCGGCTCGTAAGAACCCGCTACGACCTTGACGAAGAAGGAGCCCGTAACTATTTGGCGAGCCATCAAGCGACGATTGAGACGTATTTATCTGTCTCGCGCCAGACGAAAGCGAAGCGTGAGCTGAGCCGGTTGCCTGCAGGCGTGAACGGCGGTTACGCTGAACTGACGCCGAACGGGCGCATCGTCGCCCTCGTCGATTCGGAGATGACAAAGAGCGGGGAGTTCAACCGGGCGACACAGGCGTTCCGCCAACCTGGTTCGGCCATCAAGCCGATCGTCGTCTTCGCCCCGTTCATCGAAGAGACGAACGCGACACTAGAGACCGTCCTTGATGGAAGACCGGCCTGCTACGGCACGTATTGCCCGACGAACAGCGGCAACCGTGTACTCGGTGACGTGACACTCCGTGATACGGTCGCCTACTCGTTCAACACCCCGGCGCTCGCGGCGTTCTCCGTGATCGACCAAGATGCCGCCTACGCCACGGCCGACTTGATGTTCAGCCAGTGGGACAAAGAGAGCGACAACAGCATGGCGAGCGCCCTCGGCGGTTTGACACAAGGGGTGTCGCCGAAAGAACTAGCTGCCGCCTATACGCCGTTTCTTAACGGCGGCGTGTACGTATCAGGACAGACGATCAAGGAAATCCGGTTCGGTTCTGGTGCCCCGACGCTCACGCCAGGCGTGACGAAACAGGCCGTCTGGTCAGAAGAGACGGCGGCAACGATGCGACAAGCGTTATCTGCCGTCACGTCGTATGGGACCGGGCGCTATGCAGGGCAAATCAAACGTCCGTACGTCGGCGGCAAGACCGGTACGACGAACGCCCACAAAGATATGTGGTACGTCGGGTTGACCGATGAGACGATCACCGCCATCTGGCTCGGTGCGGACACACCGCGTCCGTTCCCCGAGCTTGCCAATCGAGCCTACCCCGCCATCGTTTGGACGGAGGCACATCGTTAAAAGGTCAGGGACAAGCGTCCCTGACCTTTGTTTATAAGATGATGTCCCCAACCGAGTTGAACAACCGAAGCAACGCCCACGCCAAGCCACTTAACAACAGCGCCCACATCATCGCTTGAATGAGCAAGAGCCCAATCGCCCGAAACGTCGACATCAACTGGCTGACTTGCCATATATAATAGAACAAATAGAGTACGAACGTGCCGAGCAAAACGCCGATGGCGGCGAGCAGCGAGTTTAAAAACAAGAAACTGACCCCTGACCCGACGAGGAAAATCGTCGCCCCCGGCTTCAACCGATGGAGCGAGCTACCGTTCGTCTCACGAGCAAAGAAGGCGAAGCCAAGCTGATTGAACGTGTCAGCGACAAGCTTGAACGCACTAAACAGCATGAAGTATATCGTGAAAAAGACGACGAGGACGAGCACTTTCGTCTCTTGTACTGATAATAAGGCGATGATTTCACTGTACACACCGACACGAGTCATCCATGCGATGACGTATTCACTCGTCGCGATGGCGAGTGACATCGAGAACAAGATGATGCCGATCAACGGGGCATAGCTCAACAAGTACACATTCGTTTTCATAGGGAGGCTCCAATTTCACATTTATTTCTCATATTCAGTGCAAATCTAATATCAAGTATATTATAATATTTGTAGTCATGGAGAACAAAAGGGGGATTTTCGGATGGGTTTATTATTGATGATGGCAGTCAGCGTCGTCTTCCTCGCCGCGATTTTTACAGCAGGATACAACAGAAAGCCAGAAGGTAACCAATAAGAGCCGAGATTCTCACGAATCCGGCTCTTTTTTTATGTCCTGAGCAAACGCTCCACGTGTGAAGTTTTTCAAAGCGATGAGTACGACTTTATTTCAATCCCGCATATCCTTGTTGGCGAAGCGCCTCATAGACGATGATGGCCGCCGTATTCGACACGTTGAGCGAGCGGACGAGGTTCGATTGCGGGAGACGGATACAACGGTCGAGGTTGTTCTCGATCACTTCCATCGGCAACCCTTTCGTCTCGCGTCCAAAGACGAAGAAGTAGTCTTTGTCGACGACTGAGACGTCGAGGTCGCTCGGGTACTGTTCCCCGTATTTTGTGATATAGAAGAACTCCCCGTCCGGATGCTGCTCCCACAACTCTTCGAGCGAATCGTGATAGCGGACGTCGACGAACTGCCAATAGTCGAGACCGGCCCGCTTTAACATCTTGTCATCCGTCGAGAAACCGAGCGGCCGAATCAAATGGAGCACCGAGTTCGTCGCCGCGCACGTCCGTGACACGTTGCCCGTGTTCGCGGGAATTTCAGGTTGAAACATGACTACATGGATTGCCATAATGAGTACCTCACTTTTGTTGTTCGATTTCAAGTAAACGTTGCTTATGCGAGAGTCCGCCGGCAAAACCGGTCAACTTGCCGTTGCTGCCGATGACACGATGACACGGAAACAAGATCGGCAACGGATTCCGATTGAGCGCTTGCCCGACGGCGCGTAACGCTTTCGGGCGTCCGATTTGTTCAGCGATTTGTTTATACGTTCGGGTCTCCCCAGACGGGATCGTCAAGAGCGCGTCCCAGACTTCATGTTGAAACGGCGTGCCGTGCATCTCGATTGACGCACGATCGGACGCCTGAAGACCGTCACGTTCGACGCGTTCCATCAAATCAACGAGCCAATCAGGCGCCGGCTCGATCGACGGTGTATCGGCGAAATCGAGCGCGACCAACTTCCCCTCTTCGTTCAGTTCGTACGATAACGGTCCCCACTTAGATGACACGGTTTTCACGTTCCCACTCCTCCCGGAAAATACGAATCTCCTCAAGCACTACTTCGGATTGTTCCTTCTGTTCGATCTCTCGATAAATCGTCTCGGCCTCTTCACCTAGAATGGCTCCGATTGCCCAAACAGCGGTCGCCCGCATATCTTCTCTCGCGTCTTCTTGAACGAACGCTTGCAACACCGGGACCGCGGACGGTTCACGATAATGTGCGAGCGCAAGGATGGCGTTTCGCTGAATCGGCTTCTTGCCGCGCCACGCTCCGGACAGATGCCCAAACTTTGTTTTAAATTCGCGGTTACTTAGTGTGAGGAGCGGTTCAAGGAGTGGCTTGACGATTTCCGCCTCCGGCAACAATTCCTCATGGTGCCGCCAATCTTTTTTGCGGTTGTACGGGCATACTTGCTGGCACGTGTCGCAGCCGTAAAGGCGTCCGCCCAGTTTCGAACGGAACTCGCGCGGCATGAGCGTCTTCATCTGCGTCAAATAGGCGATGCAGCGCTTCGCATCGAGCACCCCTGGCTCGACAAGCGCCGACGTCGGACAGGCCGTCATACACTTATCACAATCCCCACACCCGTCTTCAATCGCCTCGTCTGGCGGTAAGTACGTATCAAGGATCATCTCACCCAAATAAATGTATGAGCCTTTTTCCGGGGAAATGATGGAACAGTTCTTACCGCTGAATCCGATACCGGCCCGTTCGGCCACAGCCCGGTCGACGAGTTCTCCCGTATCCACCATTGAACGGGTCCGGACCTCGGGGACGAGTGTCTCGATATAAGCTTGAAGCTTCTCAAGGCGCGAACCGACCGCACGGTGGTAATCAAGTCCCCACGAGGCGCGGGCAAAGAGTCCTCGTCGTGAACCGGATACGCTGCGCGGCGCCTCCTTTAATTTGCTCGGGTACGCGATGGCGATGGCGATGATGGACTGGGCGTCTTCAAGCAACAACTCCGGCTTTGTCCGCTTGTCTAAATCCGGCTCCTCAAAACCTGATGCGAAGCCTTTTTCTTGTTGTTTGACGAGCCTCTGTTTCATGACGATGAACGGGTCCGCCGTCGTCACTTTCAACTCGTCGATCCCAATCGTCTGGGCGTACTCGATAATTTTTTGTTTTAACGTTTCCGGACTTAATCCGTTCATCCAATCACCTCTTCCGAGTCTATTTTCGCATACAAAAAATCTCTCCGCCACTCGGCAGAGAGATGAAGAAGCGGGTGAAGAGAATCGAACTCTCGTCATCAGCTTGGAAGGCTGAGGTTTTACCATTAAACTACACCCGCATGGTTATCATATGTTCGCCTCATCAGCGACTACAATCAATATACACCTATACTTTTATGAAGTCAATACTTATGTTGAAATTCTTTTGTTAGAATGCTTATGAACAGTTATATACCCCGATAAATCGACTGTAAATCATATTCCAATATATCGTCATGGGCGATAAAAAAAGCCTGCCGTAAATGTACGGCAGACTGTTCAAAGCGAAGACGTCTTCGGTTCTCGTAACAGGTGTTTAATGTCGCGGAACGTGACGAACGTCTTATTCTTCGCATCATATAGTTTGTAGCGAAGCGATTTCAAACTTGAGAACAACCCGATCGTCGTCGCCTTTTGCAATGGCGGTGTCATCGTATGTGCTTTTTCCAAGTTGTAGTTTGGAACGCGTGGGCTTAAGTGGTGAACGTGATGGAATCCAATATTCCCGGTCACCCACTGGAGTACTTTCGGCAACTCGTAATATGAGCTTCCTTCGATCGCGGCTTTGACGTAGTCCCATTCACTCTCGTCTTCAAAGTAAGAATCTTCGAACGTATGTTGGACGTAGAAGAGCCAGATGCCGAGAAGACCGGCCGTGAACATCGTAATGCCTTGGACGATGAGAAATGCCTGCCAACCTACGAGCGCAATCACTGCTCCATACAAGACGACGAGTGCCGCATTGATGACGTACGTATTCGTACGCTCTTTCTTACGTGCATCTTTCCGGTTGAATCGGCTCGTGATCATAATCAAATACAATGGACCGAGACCGAACATGACGAGCGGGTTGCGGTACAAACGATATTGAAGACGAGTCCACTTCGATGCTTCGAGGTACTCTTCAATCGTCATTACCCAAATATCCCCTACCCCGCGCTTATCCAAGTTCCCGCTTGAGGCATGGTGAATCGAATGCTCCCGCTTCCACTTTTCGTATGGGAATAACGTGAGCACGCCCATGATCGTACCGACGATGTTGTTCGCCTTTTTGTTTTTGAAGAACGATCCGTGCGTACAGTCATGAAATATAATAAACATCCGGACGACAAATCCTGCTGCGATGATCGCGAGTGGGATCGTCAAGAATATAGAAATACTGAGCGCTTGGTACGCTAAAAACCAAGCCACTAAAAACGGTAAGATTGTGTTGATCATTTGACGCACACTCTTCTTCACATCTGCTTTTTCAAACGGCGAGACGTGTTTGCGGAGTTGAGCAATTTTTTCTTTACTCATATTACTTTCTTCCCCCTCAACTACATATAACATTGGCTACGACTACAGTAAAATGAAACATCGCGCGATCATTACAACCGAATTATGCGCCATTTATTAACACCAGGTAATTATACCACATATAATTTATATTGTTTGATTATTTCAAATTTGGTAACAACAATTCCATTAACACTTCATTTAAAATTACATATTAATCCCTTTTATAGGATTAAAAACATAATAAGTATGATAAAATCCAATGTATGCAGTGAGGAGGAATCGCTATGAAAGATACAATGAAACGTGTGATCACACGCAAGCGACTCTTGATTTTTATGTTCACATTATTACTTCTTGTTCCATTGGCAATTGTCAGTTACACGTTCTATACGAATTTGAGCCAAGGTGTTCAAAATAAGGAATTAGAAGATGAGTACGCCGAGCGTGTACGAGAGTTACAACTCGAAGTATCCAAAGGAGATCCCTTCAATCTACGGGGAAATGCGACGAATAAGACACGTGTCGAATTAGTGGTTAGCTATGACAAAAACAAGCTCAGTCGAACGAGCCTCGTGAAAAATATGCATCTGATGACCCATCAAAAAATCTCTGCCCGCTCAAAATGGGGTGCCATCCCAATGACCGAAGAGAATATTACGGCTTCTTCTGAATATTTGACACTTCTAAAGACGCATAACAAAGTTGGACCGAACGTATATGATGAGTTGCGAACGATGCTCGAGAACTGGGAAAACGATGAATTCAGCAAAGCAGACCAAGAACAGGATCGCCTCCTCCGTTTGTTAAATGCGAATCGTGGATTCTCGAACGGGTTAGCTACGGCAGCCGAGGAAGAACTTTATATTTTGAATAACTTCGGTCCCGACTATCTGCATACACTAACTGCTATTTCGACTGCCACCCAATGAGATCGGATAATAGCAAGTACATAAAAAAGCGTTCTCGCAGGAAAGAACGCTTTTTTTGTGCAGAGAACTAACAAACGTTCTACGTGACTTGACTTTCGACAACCTCTAAACAGACGGTAGCGTTGTTTCGACTTTCCCTTTGCTTTATAATGACTCAACCCTATCAGACCTGTTAAGGTGTTTGATAAAAATCATCAAAAAAAAGACCCTAGCCTCAGCTAGGATCTACGGATACCGGTGGTCGGAGTCGAACCGACACTCCAGAGGAACACGATTTTGAGTCGTGCGCGTCTACCAATTCCGCCACACCGGCATATTATGTTGGAGGCGCCAGTCGGAATCGAACCGACGATAGAGGAGTTGCAGTCCTCTGCCTTACCACTTGGCTATGGCGCCAAATTAGATGGAGCGGAAGACGGGATTCGAACCCGCGACCCCGACCTTGGCAAGGTCGTATTCTACCACTGAACTACTTCCGCATAGTTGGCTGGGCTGGAAGGGATCGAACCTTCGCATGTCGGAATCAAAATCCGATGCCTTACCACTTGGCTACAGCCCAATAAAATGGGGCGACTGAAGGGAATTGAACCCTCGAATGCCGGAATCACAATCCGGTGCGTTAACCACTTCGCCACAATCGCCATAATAAACAGGGGCAGCAGGAATCGAACCCGCGCTGACGGTTTTGGAGACCGTAGTTCTACCGCTAAACTATGCCCCTAAGTGGTGGGGGGGGGCGGATTCGAACCGCCGAACCCGAGGGAGCGGATTTACAGTCCGCCGCGTTTAGCCACTTCGCTACCCCCCCACATGGTGGCTTTGGACGGAATCGAACCGCCGACACAAGGATTTTCAGTCCTTTGCTCTACCAACTGAGCTACAAAGCCATGTATGTAGTAATTTAATTAAAAAAATGGCGGTCCTGACGGGGGTCGAACCCGCGATCTCCTGCGTGACAGGCAGGCATGTTAACCACTACACCACAGGACCAATGGTAATTGCGGGGGCTGGATTTGAACCAACGACCTTCGGGTTATGAGCCCGACGAGCTACCAGACTGCTCCACCCCGCGACGATATAAAATATAAATGGTGACCCGTACGGGATTCGAACCCGTGTTACCGCCGTGAAAGGGCGGTGTCTTAACCGCTTGACCAACGGGCCTTGTTGTGTTGAAAAACTGGCGGAGAGCAAGGGATTCGAACCCTTGAGACGGTTTTGCCGCCTACACGAATTCCAATCGTGCTCCTTCGGCCACTCGGACAGCTCTCCAAAAAGAGAAAAGTGGCTCCGCAAGTAGGATTTGAACCTACGACCTACCGGTTAACAGCCGGTTGCTCTACCACTGAGCTATTGCGGAACGAT
>NZ_JTLB01000008.1:0-15469 GCF_000798975.1 Exiguobacterium sp. ZOR0005
AGCCCGGTGGAATACCGGACCCAGGTTCTCGAAGTCGCCTGACAAATTATTTAGTGTCTAACTTTTTTGGTTCAGTTCAGCGATTTGCGGGCTTTTTTTATTGGATGGTCAACAACTCGCTCATCGTCACGAACTCGTACCCTTCACGTTCGAGCGAGGCAAGGACACGCGGCAATCCTTCCGCCGTCGAGGCGTGAATGTCATGCATAAGCACGACCGCATTCGGATGGATTCCGTCTACAATCAGTTTTTGCATCTCGGTTGGATTGCGGTGACTCCAGTCGAGCGAATCAACCGTCCATAACGCGAGCGTCTGCCCACGCATTTCAACGATTCGTTCCACTTCTTCATTTTTAGCTCCATATGGTGGACGGACGAGTTTCGCCCGTTCGCCGACGAGCTGTTCAATTCGCTCATCCACTCTCTCAAGCTCGGCTTCAATTCCGTCAGGAGTCAATTGGGCTAAGTTCGGATGATGCTCCGTATGGTTGGCCAGCTCGTGCCCTGCCGCCGCGACCGCTTTTGCCACATCCGGATAAAATTCGATTTGACTGCCAAGCATGAAAAACGTCGCGCGCGCATCATATGCCTCGAGTGCTTCAAGCACTTTCGGGGTCACCGTCGGATGCGGACCGTCATCGAACGTCAAAGCGACGTATTTTCCGTCCGGGTTGAGCGATGGACGTGACGGAATGATCATCGTCCCTTCGGCTTTTTCGTCCGCTTGCTCGCTAATCTGTGTCATCACGTATGGGGTGACAGCTTCGAGGGGGATGTGAACTTCCACAACACCCGCCGCTCCGGCCGCCACTTCGTATTCGTCGAACCATACTGTCAACCCCGTTGAAGTGAGCGCCCATTTCATCGTCTTTGGATCAGAAAGCGCCTCTTCGACAAGCTCTTCAAACACATATTCGTTGCTATGTAACTGTTCGGCCACGCTCGACCGGAACCACGTTAGCGTGTCTTCATCATTACGAAACACGTCTCCCCATTCAAGAAGCTTCCCTTCCTCAATATCTAGGTGGAACACATCTACCGTCGTTTGACCGTTCGCTCCTCCCATAAACGCGTACGTGTGCAGGACTAGTGTGTAAGATGACTTACTCGTCTGATATGGCGTGGTTTGGATGTTAAAATGGCCTAGCTGCCCACTACTCAACATAAGATGTTTTTGAAAATCTTCTTTTTTTGCCGTAATGAAATTGTCGAGCATCTCATTCAAGTTGTCATGATCGGTTTTTGGAACGGACACTGCTGTCGTATATTGTCTCGTCTGTTCACTTTCGACCGTCAAATAGAGCCCTGGATACTTGCCGGTGAAAGAAGGCGTCGGTACTTTTTTTGTCGTCGGAGCTGCCCCCGCCATATAGTACCAAGTTCCCACCCCTAACAAAATCAGCATGACAAGCAACAAATTTCGTTTCATTGTTCTCTCTCCTATTCAATTTTCATCGTTTCGATTGTAGCAGAAAGGCTACTAACGATGTTGACAAATTAACGTCAACGTTATTTGTCCTCCAAAAAATAATTCGAGTGATGTTCACAATCTCTTTCGTCACATTTCAGACACATTTTTATTCGTTTTCACGTCTCCTTTTCAGTTGACCTAACTTTTCAAGTATCATTTCCGTTCGTAAGCTAAATGCAGACAGGCAATTCTCGTTGAACTAGCGGTATGACAACGTTTTCTGTCTGTTTATCCGTCTTATGAAGGGGGGATATGTATGACTAAAAAGGCAACTGATCTCGATGCTCATAACAAGCAACTCAATCAACACCAACGACGAACAAAACAAGTCGCTGAAACGTATCGTCAAAAAAGCAAGGCGCTCGAAGAACAGCTCGAGGCCGCTACGCGTGCTCGTGAAGAAGTACTCACGAAAGAGATTGCCGAGCTGAAGCAAACGACGAAACGGCAAGACCCACGAACCGACAAATGAATGAGGAAAGAAGTGAAAGTACCGTTTGGAAAAGAAGATCAAACGTCAATTTCTCCACCACCTGCATCGAGATAAGAATTTGTTCGATGATTTTTCCCATGTCGACAACTTTTACAAACTTGATCAAAAAATTGTAACTGCGCTCCGAAACGCCCATCCGGACCGGGCCGAACAGTTACTCGAGACGTTGACGCTCGATTTATTGACATTGCCGACGGAGGATGAGTATGTGAGCGTCCGCTTCTATTATCGAGGGCTCGTCTATCACATCATCCGTCTCATCCCGGTCGACAATCCGAACGTGCAGACCGCACTCACCTATACGAGCGCCTTGTTGACGTTAATCGATGAATTGGAGACGACACTCGACTTCTTGTACGCGATTCCCGTCATCGTCGAGTATCTGTCGAAAATGACCGCGTTCCTATCCCCGCCCGTGTCGACGAACCCGAGTGTATCGGCTACGCTACAGTTGATCGAAGAACATTTAAAAGACGACACGTTGTCGCTCCCTTGGATTGCCAATCAAGTCGGCCTCTCAAACAACTATTTGTCCGCCCTCTTCAAACAAGAAGTCGGCGAGAGCGTCCCGGAACGGATTCGACGACGACGCATCGACGCGTCAATCGCCGACTTGCTCGGCACGAACGAGCCGATTTGCGCGATTGGCGAAAAGTTCCGCTTCGTGTCCTGCACGGCCTATATCAACACGTTCAAATCGTATAAGCGGATGACGCCGCTCCAATATCGCCAGCTGTTCCACCTTTAAAAAGCGCAACGCCTCAATTTGAGACGTTGCGCTTTTGTTGTTCTTGCCATTCTTCACGAAGCATGCCCATGCGAATCGAGTCATACCGCACGCCGTCGACGACACGCACGTTGCGAATCCTTCCTTCAAGCTGCATGCCGACCTTTTCGGCGACGCGCATCATCCGCTCGTTGCCGGACCATGTCGTCAAACCGACCCGGACCGTCGAACGCGTCGTAAACAAATGATTCACCCAAAGCGTGAGCGCCCGAGTGCCGAGGCCACGGTTCCAGCGGTCGGATTGATGCAAGATGATCCCGACTTCGAGCCACTCTTTCCCGGCGTCCTCATAATAGGAGGAAACCGTCCCGTACACCGTTCCCCCCACTTCGATGACCCACATGTCTTCGCGACCGATGTGTCCTTCCGCGTCTTGGCGGTACGTCTCGTACGGGATGGCCCGATGTTCAAAATACGGGGCGTCCCAGCGCTTCCATTCCGGCGTTTCGTCTTTATAAATCAATTCCCAAATGCGATCTAAGTCGCGTGCCTCAATCGGCCGAATCTGTAACGTGTTATTAGGACTCATGCTCTCTCCCTCTCGATCTGTGCTCTTCACTCTTTCAAGGCGTCAGTTCGAATCTCCTTTTTTTCGTCTGCGCCAAACGAGGGCGAGCATGACGAGAATGAGGCTCGCCGTGACCGAGACGATAGCGAACGGACTCGCCCCGGTAATGAACAACTCACCGAGTGTGACCGAATAGGCGAGACCGAATGACGTCACGAGCTTGGCGGACGCCGCGATGATTAGAAAGCGGACGAACGGCACCCGGCTGAAGCCGGCCGCGAGACAGATGACCTCATCCGGCAAGACGGGGATGATGAACAAGACGAGCAAGACGCCAAGCCCGTACTTGTCGACGTAGCGGTCGTACGTCGCGAGCTTGTCCGCATCGAGGAAACGCATGACCCGCCCACGACCGAAACGGGCAAACCCGTACATGACGAGAATACCGAGCGTCGTCGCGACACTGCCGACAAGGGCCGCCCGCAGCGGCCCGAGGGCGACACTCCCGATCGGCACACTGACCGCCTCGGGGACCGGCAAGGCGATCGGTTGCAAGAAACTGAAGGCGGCGAACACGAGCAGCGCTTGATCTTCGTAGCGTTCGAGCAGTCGATCGAGCCCGTACGTGTCGTAAAGGATGAGACCGAACGAGACGTAATAGATGAAGACGAACAACAAAAACAGGCTGAACGTCACTTTCAACATCTGCTTCAAATACGTGTTCGACCCGTCCCGAATCGAACGCAACAACCCAATCGAGAGGGCGAGCAGGACGACGCCGCTCCAGCCGAGCTGATACGGCAACAACAGCGTCGGCAAGACGACGAACGGCAACAGGCTGAGCAGGACGAGCGCCATCCCATATCCTCCATAAATCATCCATCGTTCCCGCATATCGCATCGCCCTCTCCCGTTTCTACTCTTAGTGTACCCGGATTTCAGGCATCATGTATCCACCGGAAGCAGTCACGCCCCTTCAGCCTTTTGGCCGAGAAAAAAGCCACAGTCATAGACTGTGACTTGCCACTCATTCGCCGAGTGAGGCTTTGATGAAGTCGTGGAACAAGCGCTGCGGGCGCTCTGGACGCGAAATCAATTCTGGGTGGAATTGTGACGCGACGAACCACTTGTGTTCCGGGATCTCGATGATCTCGACGAGACGACCGTCCGGGCTCGTCCCTGAGAACTTGAACCCTTCCGCCTCGAACGCTTCACGATATTCGTTGTTGAACTCATAACGATGGCGGTGACGCTCATAGACGAGCTCTTGGTTGTAAGCGGCGTGCGCTTTTGTGCCCGGCTCGAGCTTACACGGATAAAGACCGAGACGGAGCGTGCCGCCGAGGTCTTCGATGTCTTTTTGCTCCGGAAGCAAATCGATGATCGGATAGTCCGTCGATGGATCGATTTCTGCCGAGTGGGCACCGTCCAACTTCAACACGTTACGGGCGAACTCGACCGTCGCGAGTTGCATCCCGAGACAAATCCCGAAGAACGGGACGTTGTTCTCACGTGCGTAGCGCGTCGCTTCGATTTTCCCTTCGATGCCGCGTTCCCCGAAACCGCCAGGGACGAGGATCCCGTCAGCGTCACCAAGCATCGTCTCGACGTTTTCGGCCGTCACGTCTTCAGCGTTGACCCAGTCGATGTCGATGTCGGCGTTGAACGCATAACCGGCATGTTTGAGCGATTCCGCGACCGAGATGTAGGCGTCACGGAGCTCGACGTATTTCCCGACGAGCGCGATCTTCACTTTCTTCTCGAGGTGCGTCACCGTGTGGACGAGTTCTTTCCAAGCTGTCATATCCGCTTCCGGCGTGTTGAAACCGAAGTAGTCGTTGACGAGCTGGTCCATGCCTTGCTTTTGAAGGTTGAGCGGCACTTCGTACAACGTCGACGCATCTTGCGCCTCGATGACCGCTTCTTTACGTGTGTCACAGAAGAGGGCGATCTTTTCACGCATGTCTTCCGGAATATCGTGCTCAGTACGGAGCACGATGATGTCAGGCTGAATCCCGTAACTGCGGAGCTCTTTGACGCTATGTTGCGTCGGTTTCGTCTTCATCTCACCGGCCGCCCGCAAGTAAGGGACGAGCGTACAGTGGACGTACATGACGTTCTCTTTGCCGATGTCGTTTTTCACTTGACGAATGGCTTCGATGAACGGAAGCGACTCGATGTCACCGACTGTTCCGCCAATCTCCGTGATGACGACGTCCGCGTTCGTCTCGCGACCGGCGCGGAAGACACGGTCTTTAATCTCGTTCGTGATGTGCGGGATGACTTGGACGGTACCACCGTTGTAATCCCCACGGCGCTCTTTTTTAAGGACCGTCGAGTAGATCCGGCCTGACGTCACGTTCGCGTTTTGCGACAAGTTGATGTCGATGAAACGCTCATAGTGTCCAAGGTCAAGGTCCGTCTCGGCGCCGTCGTCTGTGACGAACACTTCCCCGTGCTGGTATGGGCTCATCGTCCCCGGATCGATGTTGATGTACGGGTCAAACTTTTGAATCGTCACGTTCAATCCTCGGTTTTTGAGCAAACGTGCGAGTGAAGCGGCTGTGATCCCTTTACCGAGTGAAGATACTACCCCACCTGTTACGAAAATATACTTTGTCATCATCATTCTCCTCTCTTGAATGCCCATTGCTGGGAAACGAAAAAACAAAAAAAGCAAAAGTGCCCCCACTGAAATGGAGGACACTTTTGCTGCATCGGCATGTGCTAAACGAGCCCATGACTAATTTACGTCAGAGACGATGCAGTCGTCAAGTTATTATTTTTTCTTTTTCACGAACCGTCAAAAAAGAAAAAGAGACACGCCTAGCCGGGACATATGCCCGGCTTTTTGCGGTCTCTTATAAATCATCCTCATCTTCGACATCGAGGTCGTCGTCCAAGTCCTCGTCCTCGAACTCGTCGAGATCTGGAACTTTTTCGGCGTCATCTTCTGTGTCGAATTCAGATGCGTCAAAATCTTCACCTTTTGCAAAGACGTCAAGGTCGTCTTCGATATCGACGATGCCTTCGTCCGTCTCATCGAGATCTTCTTCGAACTCGTCAAGCTCACCGCGTTGACGTGCCTCGATGACGAGGTCCTCGTCCGACTTATCGAACGGATACCAAACACGAAGCGCCCAACGGTTCGCTCCCAAGTTGACGAATAGTCCGTCGATGTTCATGTCCGTGTAGAGTTGCGCGATTTTCTCGAGCTCTTCCTCTTCACTGGCGAACGTATAGTTTTGTCTGATTTGCTCACGGATCTCATCAAATGATACTGGTTGCTCGCCAGTCTCTTGAAGAATCTCGTAAACGAAATCGATCAACGATTTATTCATTAAAGGACACTCCTTTTCCGTCACTTGTTAAACATCACTCCTCATTATAAACAAAAGAGATATGAAAAAGCTAGAGAAAATTATTTCGACTTAGTTGCGGACGATTTGACGCCAGTAGACGGTGATGACGGCGACGTTCACCCCCCACGTCACCGCGAGCACCCCTACCATCCAATTTTTCGGGATGGCGAACGACAAGTCGGCATTGATCGTTTGACCGACCGTCAACCCATACGCGAGGATGCCGAGCATGAGCGACACTTGGGCGACGACCATGCCGAACTTCTTCCATAATTGCATGACGAGCGCCGCGAACTCTTTATTCTCACTATACGCCGCATACAAGTGCACGTGCCCGACGCTCGAGTACATCGTCTGAATATAGCCGTTCACGAATAAAACCGGAACGAAGGCGACCGGATGCCAAAACCCGAGAAAGAACGTGAATGAAGAGACGAGCAACAACATATACGGACGCTTGACGCCGGGCACGACCCGTCCGAACAATATCCAACCGATGACACCCGTCAAAAACGGGATGAAGACGTAAAGGAGCAACACGTCAAACGAATAGAGGGCGAGGCTCGTGAAGACGGCCCCGATTAGCGTCCACCCACCGAACAGACCGACAGCATACGCTAAAAACTGAACTTGCCGCGTCGATTTCGCCGTCACATACTCCCGCGTCTTCCGTTGCAACATGAGCCAGACAATATAGCTGACGAGGAGCAACGTCAAGATGAAAATTTCGAGATAGCCGCGCATCCCTTCAAGTAAACTGACGAGCCGGCTGAGGAGCGTGAAGACGGTGACGACGAGGAACGCCCGAAGAAACAGCGTCGTCGAGAACGTCCACGTCGCTTCGCGCGCGAGCGGCAGCTTGCGAACGAACAGCCATGGCAAGATGAGACTGATCAAAAACAAGATGACGGCAAAATCATAAGAACGGGTGAGCGCGTATGAGAATAAGGCGATCCACGCGACGAGCAGGACGACGAGCGGAAGCGAGCTCCCCCCTTCCTTTTGGGGAGAAAACTCCTTCAGTTGGGACAAAATCGTCGTCATCATCGTGCCGACCCCAATCGACCCGACACCGACGAGGAACGCACTCACTTCGATACCCCAGGAGAACGGCAAAAACCAACAGCCGAGCCCGACAACTAAGACGCATAGCGCTGCCAAAAACGTCTGTTTCGAACCAAACCGACCGACAACATAAATCCAGACGAGAAGACCCGACATGCTGGCGACATAGAAAATCATGAACGGAATCAACCGACTTGCCCCCTCGCCGAGTGTCATGACGGCAAGGAATAAAATTTGCGGCAAGATTTGACTGCTGAGTGCACTGACGATCGTCAACAACACGAAGATGTTTTTCATACTTTGGCCTCCTTCGTCATACGGGTGCATCGACATCTATAAGACTCATTCCCGAATTTTCACGCTTGCACATCGACTTCTCACTTATTTCACTATTTTGCCGATATAGAAGAGAACATACTTTTAGCTTCATGAGAAAAAGGAGAAACAACATGGCACTTTTCCGAAAATCATCACCCGTTGCGTTTACCGCCTCCATCGAATTTCCGGATGTGACGACGATCGCCACACCGAGCGACCCGAACCTTCACGGCCGGGCCCACTACATGGGCTACACGTCCGCCCAAGTCAAACGACTGCAAGCGATGGCGCCGCTCGTCGAGTCTGTGCTCGACGACGTGCTAGAAAACGTGCTCGATCACTTGATGCAACAACCTGACATGGCCCAGCTCGCCAGCGTCTCTTCGACACGCGAACGGTTGAAGAACGTGTTCGCGGCGTATTTCCGCAGCCTCCTCACAGGAAACATCGATGACCAGTTCCTCGCCATGCGAAAACGCATGGGACAGACCCATCACCATTATTCGGTACCGGTCACGTGGTTCCTCGCGACGTATGCGGCGTTCAACACGCTCCTCGTCCCGAAAGTCGTCGAGCACTATCAACACGACCCGGCCACGATGACCGAGGCACTGCTCGCCTTGTCCCATGCGATGAATCTTGACGCACAAATCGTGACCGAACAGTACGTCGACGCGCGGCTTGATGAGATCGAGGCAGCGAGCGTCGCCCGAGACGCCCTTTTGAGCGATATCGGTCATGTCAGTTCAGAAGTCGCGACAACGATGGAACGGACCGGTAGCGCCATGGCGGAGACGAGCGACCGGGCCCACCAAGTGTTACGTGAGACCGAACAGACGGAACAGATGAGCCGGCACTTGATGACGCTCACGGAAACGAACGGACAGCAAATCGAACAGATGGAATCCGAGTTCACGCGCTCGGCCACGTACGTCGATACATCGCTCGAACGAATCACGGCGCTGAAGACCGGATCCGAAGAGATCGTCAACATGACCCGAAGCATCGAACAAATCGCCAACCAGACGAACTTGCTCGCTTTGAACGCGTCGATCGAAGCGGCCCGGGCCGGTGAACATGGCAAAGGGTTCGCCGTCGTCGCGACCGAGGTACGGACGCTCGCCGAGAACGCCAAACAGCTGAGCAGTCAAATCAATGGCCTCATCCACGAGAACGAAACGAACATCGCCGCCCTGCTTGACCAGATGGGGCAGATGCACCGAACGAACGATGAAGCGATGCGTCAACTCGGGGCGGTCAAGGAAGGCTTCATGACCGTCAAAGATGAGATGGGCAACTACACCCTCTCGTTCGAACGAAACAAAGAAGACTTGAGCCAAATGGTCGAAACGATTTCAGCGATCAACGAGACGACACAAGGGTTGTCTCATCTCACGTCATCGCTTTTGACGAAAGCAGAACAATAAACGAACACCCGGACAGCGTTGTCCGGGTGTTTTCACATGAGTCGCGCCAAAAAAGCGGTCGCCACCCCAAAGTAGATGAGGAGCGATAAAATATCATTGATCGTCGTGATGAGCGGACCCGAGGCGACGGCCGGGTCGACGTTCAATTTGTACAAGATGAGCGGAATGATCGTCCCGGCGAGCGTACCGATGATGAGCGTGGCGAGCAGAGAGCTGCCGACGACGAAGCCGAGCGTCCAACTGCCTTGCCATACGAATGCGATGATGGCAATTAAGACGGCACACGTCACTCCGATGATGACCCCGACCCACAGTTCACGGAAGATGAGGGCGATCACTTGGCGGAACGTCAGATCACGCGTCGCAAGACCCCTTACGACGACCGCGAGCGACTGCGTGCCCGTGTTCCCGGTCATCCCGGCGATCATCGGCATGAAGAACGCGAGCGCGACGACTTGTTCGAGCGTCCCTGAGAACCCGTCAATGATACTGCCAGAAATCAAACCGATGAATAAGAGCAAAATGAGCCACGGCAAGCGGCGATAGGCGGCGACGAGCGGCTTCGTGTCGAAGTCGATCGCCTTACCGGAAGCCGACAGCTTCTCGATGTCCTCGTTCGCTTCTTGGATGACGATATCGAGCACGTCATCGACCGTGATGATCCCGACGAGCCGGTCGCCGTCCTCGACGACCGGGATCGAGATGAAGTCGTACCGGTTGATCAGTTTGGCGACTTCTTCTTGGTCGGTCATGACATCGACTTTGACGACACGTTTGTACATGACGTCGGCGACGGCGTCATCGATGTCGGCCAAAATCAAGTCTTTGTATGAGATAACACCGACGAGCCGTTTCTCTTCGTCGACGACATACAAATAGTTCAAATACTCGGCGAGTGCAGCAAAGTCTTTCAACTTGTCGACGGCTTGCCGAATCGTATAGTGCTCCGGAATCCAGACGAAGCGGTTGTTCATGAGCCGCCCGGCTGTCTCTTCCGGATACGTCATCATGTTTTGGACGACGCTCGACTCCTCCTGTCTCATCTCCGACAACAGTTCCTCGACACGCTCTGGGTCGAGCTCGGACATGAACGACGTGACCTCGTCATTTTCCATCAAATCGAGCACTTCAGACGTCCGCTCGAACCCGAGCCGATGCAACACTTGGAGCCGTGTCGTTTGATCGAGCTCTTGAATCATGTCGGTCATCTGTTCGAGTGTCAAATAAAGCAAAAACTTGTTTTGATGCTTGCCCGGCAACAGCTTGTACTGTTGGGCGACGTCGTACGGTTGCAACTCATCGACGATATGCTGGAACTCGGTGCGTCTTCCGTCTTTCAACGCTTGGATGATGGCCAAGGCGATCTCATTGTCCGTCATCATTTCAACCATACGATCACTTCCTCTGCTTAATGTCTCATCTTTCTTATTCCGATATTTTACCCTGTCGAAACTAAAAAGACCCGCTTCAGCATAACTGAAACGGGTCAACAGCTTATTGGACGAGTGGTTCAGGCACGTCGATCGGTGCGAGTGAGCGATCGAGCAGTTCGACGACGTCGAACGTGCCGACCGTCTCGTCGACTTCTTTCGCCTTCGTCCCGTCCGACAGCATCGTCAAGCAGTACGGACACGCCGATCCGATAACGGTCGGTTTCGTCTCGAGCAGTTGCTCGGTCCGGGCCACGTTGACGCGCGTCCCGACTTTCTCTTCTTGCCACATGAGACCGCCGCCGGCCCCACAGCACATGCCGTTCTCACGGTTGCGCTCTGCCTCGACGAGTTCGACGCCCGGAATCCGTTCCAGAACGAAGCGCGGTGCGTCGTAAATGCCGTTATAACGTCCGAGATAGCACGAGTCGTGGTAGACGACGCGCTCGTTCACGGACATGTCCGGCTGGACCCGACCTGTGTCGAGCAGTTCGGCGAGGAGCTCGGTATGGTGATACACTTTCACCCCGGTAAGGCCGAAGTCCGGATACTCGTTCTTGAACGTGTTGTACGCGTGCGGGTCGACCGTGACGATTTTCGTGACGCCATATTTCTCGAACAGTTTGATGTTCGCCTCGGCGAGCTCTTGGAACAACAACTCGTTCCCGATCCGGCGCGGCGTGTCGCCTGAGTTCTTCTCTTCGTTCCCGAGGATGGCGAACGAGACACCGGCCTTGTTCAACACGCTCGCGAAGCTTTGCGCGACTTTTTGGCTACGGCTGTCGTAAGAACCCATCGCCCCGACCCAGAACAAGAATTCAAATTCTTCGCCGGCCTTTTTCTTCTCTTTCGCTGTCGGGATGACGAGTTCTTCCCGGTCTTTGCGCCAGTTCTCGCGCTCTTTCCGGTTCATTCCCCACGGGTTGCCTTGACGCTCGATGTTGGCGACCGTGCGTTGCGCTTCCGGGTCCATCTTTCCTTCCATCATGACGAGGTAACGGCGCAGGTCGATGATCTTATCGACATGTTCGTTCATAACCGGACATTGGTCTTCACAGTTCCGGCACGTCGTGCACGCCCAAATCTCTTCTTCCGTGATGACGTTGCCGATCAACTCATCAGCGACGAGCATGTTTCCGTTCATCGCTGCCGCGGCTATCTCCGCACCTTGCGTGTTTTGGAACATGAGTGCCGGGGCCCACGGTGACTTCCGGGTGATGGCGGCCCCTTTCATGTTCATATGGTCGCGCAGTTTGACGATCAAGTCCATCGGCGAGAGCATCTTACCGGTACCGGTCGCCGGACAGACGTTCGTACAACGACCGCACTCGACGCAGGCGTATAAGTCGACGAGTTGTTTTTGATTGAAGTCTTCAATCTTGTTGACCCCGAAGACGATTTCTTCATCCGACTCTTCCGCCTCTTCCATCGCCGAGAAATCGACCGGGGCGAGACGGCCGACTTTGTGCGTCCGGCCGAGCCAGACGTTGAGCGTGCCGGCGATCAAATGGGCGTGCTTGCCTTGCGGGATATAAATCATGAAGCTGAGCAAGAACAACAAGTGCAGCCACCAGAAGACGACGAAGAGCGCGAACGCGACACTTCCCGGCACCCAAGCGAACGCCGAGCCGATGATCGTCGCAACCGGTTCGCCCCACATCGGGAGCTCTTCTTTATAGACAAGGTAGAACCCGTTCCCGAACAAGACCGATACCATCAACCCACCGATGAAGATGAGGGCGAGACCGGCCAAGAAATTTCGCTTCAAGCGCACGAGCTTCTCGATGTAACGGCGGTAGAATCCCCAAACGACCGCGACGAGAATCATGAGCATGACGATTTCTTGCATGAACGTGAAGATCGGGTAGAGCGGACCGAGCGGCACGTGCGGGAAACGTGTCCCGACGGCGAGCCCTTTCCAAATGAAGTCAATCGCCCCGAACTGGACGAGAATGAACCCATAGAACATCATGACGTGAATGATGCCGCTCTTCTTATCTTTCAACAATTTCTTTTGCCCGAACACGTTGATCATCACTTGTTCAAGCCGTTCTTTATTCGTTTGGCTCCACTCTGCCTTCTTCCCGAGCTTGATGAACGTGTAGCGCTGATAGACCAGCGAGGCGAACAAGTACAGTCCATAGCCGAGGACGAGCAAGAATAGAATCCAGTTGACGATTAAAAATGTAGACATCCCCAAAACTCCCCCTTATGAAAACGGATTCAATCTTGAGTTCAGTATAACAAACAATGAATGAACAGTCATTCATTTTCTTGGTGGAACTTAAAAATAGAGGACGTGCTTCAAGATGAGGAGCAGGCCCCCGTAAATCGTCACGGCAAGCGCGAACGTCCGAAAATGCAAGTTTCGGTCCGCCGGCAGCTCGAACTTGACGATGTTCAGAATCATCGCCCCGGCGACGAAGGCGAAGGCGATCGTCTCGACGTGCGACGCCAAATCGACGTAACGGGCGACGTATCCCGTGACGAGGATGCCGACCGTGAAAAAGTAGCGGCCTTGCGTCAAATAGACCTCGCCATAATGGCGGTACAAGTCGTGACCGACGGCGAGAAAATGGACGCCGAGCGCCGTCGCGTAAAACATTTGAGCGACGTTCGTCACCGACGTCTCCGTCACGACGTATGCCGAGAACGACATGTACGCCGTGAGGAGCGTCACTTGGAGCCAGTAAGAGACGGTCCGATCAATCGTCTCATCTTTGAAATGCGGGGTCCGCACAAACCGCATCGTCCCGTAAAAGACGGTGAAACCGATCAGGCTGACGACATAAATCTCTGACGGCAAGGCAAGGTCGAGCCAATCGACACGGAGCGTGTCTTGACGCTTATTGAGCGACGGGAGCAGATACATGAAAAAATACGTGATGGCGATCCCGCTCGAAAACGAGAACCACTTCTTCGACGGGATGCGATCCTTCGGAAACAAATAGATGCCGAAGAAATTGATGGCCGCCAAATATACCACAATCCAATCGCCCATTATTTGTCACCCTTTCAGCTCAATCCAAAACCGCTCGACGATGGTCCCGTCTTCTTCCGTGAACGACGTGTCCGGCACCCCGCCGTTACGCAAGATGACTTGCTTCGACGCGACGTTCGTTTGATTACACGTGATCAAGGCGCGCTCGATGCCGAGTGCTCTCGCTTTCTCGAGGGCGAGCGCGAGCTGTTTCGTCGCGAGGCCCCGTCCCCGCGCGCTCGGTTTGATCCCGTAACCGATATGGCCGCCAAAGTTCATCAAGTGTTCGTTCAACTCGTGACGAATGTTCGCCGCCCCGAGCAGTTCTTCCCCGTCGGTCAACCAGTACGTCGTGCTCGGCACCCAACCGTCCTCGATTTTTTCGCGATCTTCCGCGTCACGTAAACGTTTGACGTAGGCGTCAAAGTCACTTGTATCTTTATGGATTGTCGTCGGGACGATGTCGCTCCCGTCTTCCTGCCATTCTTTCAACAAGGCTAACACTTGCTCTTTTTGTTCACTTGATGTTTTGACGAGTCTCAACATGTGCAATCCCCCTAATAATGTGTATGAAAAAGACCGCAATGCGGCCTTATCCTTCAAGTCCTAATCGTTTTGGCATTTCAGGCGCAAGCTTCCGCGCCTCATCTAGACGCCCGGCGTCGACGAGCGTGTGGAACCGTAAAAACTCCTCATGTGAGGCGTCCCCGATCGCAGCCAAGTAATCGACGTAGCGCTCGTACACCGACTTATCCTCTGGCCGTGCCTCGATCAAGGCGAGGTACAACCGGACCGTGTCCTCCCCGTATAGGAGCGGGAACTCGTCGTTCAATTGGAGCAGCTTGTCGACTGAGTCCATATCGACGCCGGTCTCATTTTCGTAGTGTCCGATGACGTGCTCGGCATGGTCCTCAAGGCGTCCGCGCCACTCCTCGTACTCGTCCTCGTTCGTCTCGAGCATCTCGAACCAATCTTCGTTCAGCATCTCTTCAATCTTTTTTACTCGCTCTGTAAAGTTCATGTTTCGTCTCCTCCTTCAAACGTCCAAGTGACATCGACTTCGTACGTCCCTGCCACATCGTCGTTCATCGATAACGCATAGTCGAAACGGCAACGGCCGTCTGCTACGTCGAGGCGTTCCGTCGTCGTCGCCATCGTCATCGACATGTATGGGTTTTTATATACACTCTGTGTCAGTCGTCCTTCAATGAAAGAATGGTTCATCTCGATCGGACCTTTACAGATGAGGGCGAGCCGTCCGGTCGTATATTTCAACGTCGTCGGGACGATGCCGTCCTCACGCTCTTGGTCGAACGTCAAGATGAACCCGGTCTTCAGCTCATAGTAGAGACCGTCCGCGACGAGCACAATCGGCTCATCGAGTTCACTCATCTTCGTCGTCTGACGGAGGCGCACTCGTTTCGGTTCAATTGCCATGGTGATTCCCCTTTCCGCTGTCCCATCGTACCATATCTCCTAAACGGTCCGGAATCGCTAACTTTTTCTTTCCCGGTTCAGGTGTGCTTCACACTACAAAAAAAGACCGCTCGATGAACTGCCCCATAAAAGTTGGACATAAAAATCCAACTTTTATGGGGTGTTTTTATGGTCAAATTTACGAAGGCTTT
>NZ_JTLB01000009.1:0-44891 GCF_000798975.1 Exiguobacterium sp. ZOR0005
GGGGACCGGCGATTCATCTCCCACCTACGCTGGGCCATGCCCTGAGACGCTTAGAGGTGGGAGAATTCTCGCCTAAATCAGTTAAATTATCCTGTAAAGACGTCTTCTTTTGGATAACGGAATTGATCTTTTGTGGATTTGGCGAGCGCAAAGGCTAATGTTACTGGTCCGACTCGTCCAACAATCATGAGAATCATGACGATTATTTTCCCCAACGCTGACAACTCTCCGGTCAGTCCCATAGATAGACCAACTGTACCAAATGCGGAAAAGGCTTCAAAAATGATACTTAAGTAATCGGCAGACTGTTCGGTATACGACAGTAAAAAAATACTGACTGCTACAAATCCCAAACTGATAACCAAAATGGAAAGAGCGCGAATGACAATACTTTCAGAAATTCTTCTCCCGAACACGACAGCATCTCGATTTCCTTTCAAATAAGCGCGCACTGTAACGATAATAATTAAAATCGTCGTCAACTTAATACCGCTTCCGGTTGAGGCGCTACCTGCTCCGATAAACATGAGCATAATAATCAACGTCAATGTACTCGGCTCTAAACTCGCGATATCAAGTGTGTTAAATCCCGCCGTTCGTGGTGTCACTGCCTGGAAGTAAGATCCCCAAAGCTTGTCAGACCAAGATAAAGAACCTAACGTATCTTGGTTATTAAATTCAAGTAAAAAGATAAGGAACATCACGATTAAATTCAATGTAAAGGTTCCGACTAACATCAACTTGGAGTGAAGTGAAAGTGTTTTAAATCTTCGCTTATGAACGAGGTCGTAAATAACTGTGAATCCAATCCCACCTGTAATGAAGAGCATCGTAATGATCATGTTCACGACAGGGTCACCAACATAATTCGATAGACTTTCTCCCCATAACGAAAACCCAGCGTTATTAAATGCCGAGACGGCATGAAATAAACTCGTAAAAAGACCAAAGCCCCATCCGTACTCAGGAACCCAACGCATCGCCAAAATGGCCGTGGCAATCAATTCCATCATCGTTGAGAAAGCGAGCAATAAAATTACGAGTCTGACAATTCCTCCTGTTGCTGTTTGGTTTAATGATTCTTGAACGAGGATGCGTTCTCTTAGCCCGATTCGCTTTCCTAAAATCAGGATAATAAGAAGCGCAAATGACATAAGGCCTAGCCCTCCGATTTTCATCAATATCATAATGATGATTTGTCCGAACATCGTAAAACTAGTTCCAGTGTCAACAACGACTAATCCTGTAACGGTGGTAGCAGACGTTGCTGTAAAAAGTGCATCCAGAAAAGTGATGGACTGTGTTGTGGAAATGGGAAGCTTCAACAAGAGGGCTCCGATAAAGATTGTAACCGTAAAGCCGATAGCGACGATTTGTGGCGGTGTGAGTCTCTTTTGATCCGTTAATCTAAGATTCATGAATGTAACTCCACTGTCGACCATCTTGCTGCATAATGTTGAATCATTTCTTTTTCAGGCTCGAGAATGTCTTCGACACCTATCCGCATTAACAGTTTGCGATGGCGTGCGTGTACAGCTTTAACACTAAACCGGACGTCTCGTTCGCTCAAATACATGGCTACAATCAAACTGTCTTCAATTCGATCACCGAGCGCTACGATGACATGGTCTACGTTCAAAATACCAGTCCGTTGCAATGCTTCTTCATCGGTTGCATCTAACTGGAAAGATTGCGTTGTTAAGGCGTGATAACGTTGAATTTTCCCTTCATCATAATCAATAGCTAAGATGTCATGTCCATTTTGCATCAATACTTGACATAACTCACTCCCAAAATGACCCAATCCGATAACTCCATACATCTTACGTTTCATAGAAACGTCCTCCTCAAACTATATAGACTTATCTCTTCTGATCGCTTACGAAGTTAGCTGTCGGGTTAGGAGCAAAGAGGACCCCTCGAATATCCGTTAACCCCAATTAATGGTTCCCCCGTTCCATAAAAGGATTCAGCGTGTTGAGTGATGGATGAACATAAATTTACTCCTCGAATAACATCCAGTCAATCATATTTTTGAAGGTGATCGGGCATTGAAAGCTTTAATTAAATAAGAAGTAAGCAAGGGGAAATGAATGTAAAATTTTAACCTCAAATCTTCACAATTACCTAATAATTACAACCGAAAAATAGAAAAGAGGATTTCCCTAGAGAAATCCTCAAAAAAAGTATTGTAGAAACAAACAGTCATGCCTTCATCCGTGTGACCGTCCGTGCATCCGTGTCGTACAGGCACCATTCACGGTCAAAGATGACGGCGCCGACGTTGATGACGTAGCGTTTCTTCTTCAACTTGAACGGTGTCCCGATTTCCCACGGGATCGAGCGTCCTTTCCGGTAAATACCCGGAATGTGGCTGTGGCCGATGAAGACGAGCGGGTACTTGCCTTTCTCGACGAGCGGTTCCCAGTCTTCGTTCCACTTCACTTGATGACCATGTAGGAACAGCGCCTCATCGAGCGTTGTCTGTTCCGGGAGGAGCGAGATGCGCGTCTTGACCGGATGTGAGACGACGAGCACCTCGTCGATTCGTTCTTCTTGATTGCCGCGCAGGCTCGGGAACGTGAGGAGCGCCTCGTAGTCCGGGTCGTACGTCACGACGTCCGTCACATCGCGAAACCTTTCGTTGCGCCGTTTTTTGCCGATATGGCACTCGTACAAGTCACCGAGGCAAAGGATATGTTCCGTCTCGCGGCGGACGGACTCGAGCACGGCTTTCAAATCAGCGAACGAACCGTGCGGGTCACTGATGATGGCGAGTTTCATCGGTAGTTTGTGAACTGGGCGTCAACCGACAACTCGAGCTCGCGGACGAGCTGCATGACAGCTTGCAGGTCATCACGTGACTTGGCCGTCACGCGGATTTGATCGTCTTGAATTTGTGATTTCACTTTCAACTTCGACTCTTTGATGGCGGTGTTGATTTTTTTCGCGTCATCTTTATCGATCCCGCTCTTCAATTTGACGCGTTGACGGACCGTTCCGCCGAGCGCGCGCTCGACTTTTTGATAGTCGAGGTTTTTCGTCGGGACGCCACGCTTGATCAATTTCGTAATCATGACGTCTTTCAACTGTTCGAGCTTATAGTCGTCATCTGAGACGAGGACAAGGTCGCCGTTATCGAGTGACATCTCGCTTTTCGACCCTTTGAAATCGTAACGGTTCAAGATTTCTTTTTCGGCGATTTGGATCGCGTTCTTCACTTCTTCGAGGTTCATTTCTGACACAATATCAAAAGAATTGTCTTTTGCCATGTTTCATCCATCCTTTATGAGGGTTTTGTTATAATGATAGCAGATTTGAAGTAGTGAAGGAGTGAAAGAATGGAACGTACTATTGATCAACAGACAAATGTAGATTTAGATCATATGGCTTATCACGGAAAAGATCTCGGGGTGACGTTTAAAAGTGACTTCATCCGGTTGCGAGTCTGGTCGCCAGTCGCCACAGAAATGGCTGTCAAACTGTACCGGACGCCACGGGCCCGTAAGTTTGAACGGATGGCGCTTGAGCAGGCAGAGAAAGGAACGTGGGTCATTGAACTCGATCGCTCGTTCGAAGGACAGTTTTACGTGTTCGAGGCGGTCGTTGACGGCAAGCGTGTCGAGTCGCTCGACCCGTATGCGAAAGTCGTCGGTGTCAACGGCAAACGCGGATGTCTTCTCGACCCATCTGCGCTTAATCCTGACCATTGGGTGAAAGAACGTCCGCTCTTCCACTCTTCGCAAGAAGCGGTCATCTATGAGGCACACGTCCGCGACTTGACGAGCCATCCGGACAGCGGCGTCATGCATCGTGGTAAATTCCTCGGCATGACCGAGGTCGGCACGAAGACGCCGAACGGCTATCCGACCGGACTCGACTACATCACCTCGCTCGGCATCACGCATCTACAGCTCATGCCGTTTTTCGACTACGGGTCGGTCAATGAGTCAAAAGAGAGTGAAGACAATTACAATTGGGGCTACGATCCGGTGCATTACTTTGCCGTCGAAGGTTCTTACGCGTCATCCGCGGACGACCCGGCCGCTCGCATCATCGAGTTGAAGGCGATGATTCAAGCGCTCCATGACCGCGGGATCCGTGTCATCATGGACGTCGTCTTCAATCATACGTACGATGCAGCAACGACACCGCTCGGTCAATTCGTACCTGACTATTATTATCGCTTGAACGAGGACGGGACACTCGCTGACGGATCAGCTTGTGGAAACGATACGGCATCGGAGCGGGCAATGATGCGGAAACTGATCATCGAATGCGTCACGTATTGGGCGAAGGAGTTCATGATTGACGGATTCCGTTTCGACTTGATGGGGCTGCATGACGTCAAGACGATGAACCAAGTCCGCAAAGCGCTCGACCGCGTCGACCCTTCGATTCTCGTCATCGGAGAAGGATGGGACCTCGATACGCCACTCTCGGTACGAAAGAAAGCGAACCAACATAACGCCCGGAAGATGCCGCGCATCGCCCAATTCAACGATGCCATCCGCGACGGTGTCCGCGGTGACGTGTTCATCGAGGACTTGCCAGGTTGGGTGAGCGGCAACCTCGACATGACGGCTGATGTGAAACGCGGCATCGCCGGTGCGGTCACGAGTCAAAGCTTTGCCGACGAACCGAACCAAGTCGTCAACTACGTCGAGTGCCATGACAACTTGACGCTCTGGGACAAGCTCGCCGTGACGAACCCGGACGATGACGAGACGACACGTCGCCGCCGCCATCGTCTCGCGACGACGATCGTGTTGCTCGGGCAAGGCATCCCGTTCCTCCATAGCGGACAGGAATTCTTCCGGACAAAAGACGGAGACGAGAACAGTTTCAACTCCGGTGAAGTCATCAACCGCTTGGACTGGAGCCGGGCCGAAGTCGAGACGCCGAGCGTCGAGTACGTCAAAGGCTTGATCAGTTTACGAAAGCAGTATCCGTTGTTCCGCCTCGAGAACGCGGAGCAGATCCGGAAACATTTACGCTTCTTTGATGAGGAAGAGGGCGTGATCGCATACGAGCTGCATCGCCACGTCGAAGGGTACGTGGAACGCCACCTCGTCTACCATAACGGTCTTGAGGAGGCGGTCGACGTGAAGCTGCCGTCCGGGAAGTTCGAAGTGAACGTCGAGGATCATACGGTCAACTTGACGGCGCCGCGGCTCGTCGAAGATCGGCACATGACGATCGCCCCGTTATCGACGCTCGTCGTGACCGAACGTCGTCCAGACTACAGCAAATACGCTGTCGCCGGCGGAGCGGCGCTCGCCATCCTCGGTCTCTGGTATGTGGCGAAAAAACGGAAAAACAAGCAAAAGTAAGCAAGAGAAAAGGAGACGTCATTCCGTCTCCTTTTCCTCGTTCGCTTCCGATTGTGAGGCTTCAAGTTGCATCATTTTTTGGACGAGGATATGTTTTGGCATATGCATCAAGTCTTCGAGCGGGACGTTTAGCTTCTTGGCAAGTTCGACAGCTGTCTCGGGTGACAGTTGAAGTGGGCGCATGAGAAACCCTCCTTTCTATAAATGGATTAGCTATCGCCAGTATACAGGAAATCAAGGCGAAATGAGAATGTGTTCGATGAACACATTCAAAATCGTCAAATCGTTCGGGCGTTGCTAAGCTAAAGCTAGGAAGTGATCAAATGTACAAACAAGTCGCAGACTATCAATTTCATCAGACGGTCGAATGGTTAGAGCGTGTCGGTGGAGGATGGATGTTATATTTGGCGCAAACGGGCTTTTTATTCTTTGATGAGACGTTCCACATCCAATGGGAACTCGAATGGGAATGGACCCCATGTGCCCTGTTTATAGAACCACATAGAAAGATTGCCGTCGCACTGTTCCGTGATCGGCAGACGTACGGCATCATCGACCTCGCGAGAGGAACGATGGAAAGTCATCCGCTACCACGCGCGTTTCATGACGATTGGTTCAGCAATTTATACCATTGGCAAGGGGACGACCTGTTCCTGTACTCGGCCGAATCCGATATTGCGGCGCTCAATGTGAGCGACAAGACGTTTCGTTACAGCCGGTACGAGGAAGTCCCGACGTTCGGAGCCATTATCGAGCTGGCGTATCAACCAGACTACGACTTTGAACGTTTCACGGCCCCTGGTCTCGTCACGTTGTATGACGAACGAAATCGCCGATTCCTCGTCGAGGACGTCGGTGCCAAAGAGCGCTGGATCATTCCATACGGGGGGGAACGCGATACCGTCATCGTCGATCAAATCGGTGAGACGACTGCGATCACATCGTCGACAGCGTTCCAGCTGTTTGGACGTGAGCGCGAACTGTTTTCTTCTGAAGTATGTGCTGAAAATGAATTATTGAAAGTCGTTTTGCTAGACGAGGCGGGCGACCGACTCGTCGTCTTATCAACGCCGCGTCGCTTTTGTCACAGTTGGCTTCAAGTGTTCGAGCGTTGATGTTCCTGAACCCGATCAAGGTTCAGGAATTTTTTGTGAAGACTCTAGTGAAAGCCTGAGAAAACGGGAAGAGTCTTCTTAGACGGAGAGGAGTGGGGAAAGTATGGAACGATTAGGACACACGTTAGTCCGATGGCGCTACATAGTCGTCGCGATTTGGACCGTATTATTGGCGGTATCGGTGTATTTTGGATTGCAACTCCCGGGCGAATTGCGAGGCAACGGTTTTGCCATTCAAGACGGACGGTTCGCCCAAGTCGAGGACAAGTTGAATGATCGGTTCGACCGAGCCGGTGCCTCGATGATCGTGTTGCTTGAAGGCGGGGACCTCGATGCCGCGCTCGAAGAGCAACGCGAACAACTCGAAGCGGTAAACGGTGTCGATGGGATCATCACGCCGGATGAGAATCCAGACGCGCGGTCTGGGGACGTCGCATATTTACTCTTGGAGTTTAACGACTATGAGACGGCCGAGGCGTCCATCGAGGACGTCCGCAACGCCCTCATTCAAAACAGTGACACTGAAATCCGTTTGACCGGTGAGCCGGTCTTTGCCGATGACTTGAACGAGGCGTCGAAAAACGATTTGATTCGAGCCGAATTGATTGGGATACCGGTCGCGCTCGTCGTCCTCTTGCTCGTGTTCGGCACGCCGCTCGCGGCGTTCATGCCGCTCTTTGTCGGTGTGATCACGTTCATCGTTGCGGCCGGATCGCTTTTCTTCTTCGCTCAGACGATGGAACTGTCCATTTTCGTCTTGAACGCGGTGGCGATGATTGCGATCGCGCTTGGCATCGACTTCTCGCTCCTGCTCGTCAACCGCTACCGTGAAGAGTTAGCGAAAGGGAAGTCACGGGAAGCGGCCATTGTCCGCACGGTCGCGACCGCGGGCCGATCGATTCTGTTCTCCGGCCTTTGTGTGTTCGTCGGCTTGGCCGGTCTCTTGTTCATTCAAGTGGACGTTTTCCAAGCCATCGCGCTCGGCGCGCTCATCGCCGTCGCCGGTGCCGTCTTATCGGCACTCACGCTCTTGCCGTCAGCGCTTTACATCGTCGGTGACGCGATCAACAAAGGGCGCCTCATCAAGACGAATGAGGTCCGTTCCGAAGTGCGCTGGCAACAGCTCGCCCGTTTCGTCATGAAACGTCCGGTCGTCATGACGCTCGTCGCGCTTCTCCTCTTGTTGCCGAGCCTCTGGTTCGTCCGCGACTTGGAACTCAATATTCCGGACGCCGATGCGCTCCCGACGTCGTATGAGTCGCGCGCTGCCTTGGAACGTTGGGACGATGTGTTCGGCGCCACCGCGACGGATGCGGTCCTCTTGTTCGAGACGAACGATTTGACCAATTCGATGATTCTCGATGAATTGACGGCGCTCACCGATGAGTTGAACGAAGATCCGATTGTTGACAACGTCACGACGTTCTTGACGGCATCGGGGCTCGAACCGGAAGCGTTCCAACAACTCGCCGAAGTCGCTCCCGAACAGCTCGAGGCGTTCGACCGTCTCGTCACACTCGATGGCGATACGAACCTCGCTCTCGTCAACGTCAGCTTTGATGTTCCACCAAGCGACAAGGAAGCGCAGGCGTTCGTCCGCGATTGGCGTGAGAAAGGGTTCGAGGTCGGAGGGCCAGCCGCGTTCAACGAAGAGATTTATGAAGAGATATATGACAGCATCCCGTATGCGGTCATCACGGTCATTTTGGCGACGTTCGTCATCCTCATGTGGGCGTTCCGTTCCATTCTGATTCCGATCAAGGCGATCATCATGAACGTGCTCGGTCTCGGGGCGACGTTTGGACTTCTCGTCATTATCTTCGAGTCGGGTTACGTCTATGACGCCGAGACGATCAGTATTTTGACACCGGTGTTCATCTTCTCGCTCGTCTTTGGCCTCTCGATGGACTACGAGGTGTTCCTCGTTTCGCGGATCGAGGAATATTACCGGGAGACGGGGGATAACGATTACGCGACAGAGATGGGGCTAGCGAAGACGAGTAAAATCATCACGTCGGCCGCCATCATCATGATTGTCGTGACGGGTGCGTTCGCGTTCACCGGTGTCAGTCCGATCAAACAGCTCGGGGTCGGGATCGCGCTCGCCATCTTCATCGATGCGACGATTATTCGGATTCTTCTCGTCCCGTCCTTGATGAAACTGTTCGGGGATTGGAACTGGTGGTGGTTCGGAAAGAAAAATTTACCGAAACGTAACCTTCATTAAATGTACATTTAATGAAACACTCGTCAAAGTATGTTAAAATAGTCCCATGATTACGCGCATTTATGGGAAAGGAAGGTCTTTATGGACACCGAGAGGGCATGGCCTCTGTTTCAATTGCCGGACTTCTAGCGTTGAGTTTTTACAGATGAAAGCAATGTAAAAATCAACAAACGGAAGATCGGAGATGGAACAGATGGAACCGCGGCTACGACTGAGGATCCTCCTCTCCGTTGAAAACGGGGAGGACAATCGGAATGAAACGAGTTGCTACCATAGTGCTCGGAACGCTGATCATGGCGTTCGGTTATTATTATTTGAATGAACAGTTTGGTTTGGCTGAAGGGGGCTTTGTCGGGTTAGCATTACTCGGCCGCTATTTATTTGATATCGATCCAGCGATCTCGATGATCGTACTCGATATCCCCTTCTTTTTAATCGCCCTTTGGTGGAAAGGCTGGCGTTTCGTCGGACAAGCGGTGCTTGCGGCGGCGTCACTTTCGCTCAGCTATGCGATGTGGGACCGGCTCGACCTGTTGACGTTTGACATCCAAGTATGGCCGGCAACGCTCTTTGCCGCGATCGCAAGTGGGATCGTGACCGGTTACGGTCTCGGTCTCGTCTTGAAGTCAGGCGGAGCGACGGGCGGGGACGACTTGTTCGCGCTCGGTTTGTCGAAGTGGACCGGCGTATCGGTCGGAACGATCCTCATCATATTCGATGTGATCGTCTTGGCGATCTCGCTCATCTACTTGCCATTGTCGAACGCGCTCTATACGCTCGTCGCCGTCGCAATCGCGGGACGTGTCGTCACGAAGATGTTGACGGAAGACGTTGTCGAAATCGTCGTGCCAAGTGTGACCAAACTGAAAACAAAAAACGATCTCGCGTGAGATCGTTTTTTGTTTTGTAAAATTTATCACAGTTATACTGCTCCCGTTCTTCTACACTAAACAGAGAAGGAGGGGGTCACATGAAATGGATGATTCCAAAACAGCACGGCGCCTGGTCGATGCTGATTTTACCGTTCTTGCTCGGCGGCATCGTCGGGGGCTGGACGCTCGTCCACATCCCGTTCGCCATTGCTTGGCTGTTCGTTTATATGGGGACGTTTTTCTTGTTCCAATACATCAAGCAACGAAAGAAGTCGCCAGAACTGTTGCGCACGGTCGCGACGTATTTGACGATTGCAATCGTCGCCGCCATCCCGGTGTTTCTAGCCGAGTGGCGTCTCGTCTGGTTCGTCCTTGCCATGATTCCGTTCGGCCTCGTCAACGCCTATTTCGCTAAAATCAAGGATGAGCGCAACGTCTGGAACGACGTCAGTGCCGTCACCTCGTTTTGTATCGGTGGGATGGCGAGTTATTATCTCGGGGCACGTGCCTTGGACGGGACGATAGTATGGATGTTCGTCTTGCCGTACTTATATTTCCTCGGCAGTATCTTTTTCGTCAAGACGATGATTCGGGAGAAAAAGAGCCTGTTTTATCGCAACGTATCATGGGGATATCATGGCTTGCTCGTCACCATTTTCATCGTCCTCGGCTACCCGATGCTCGCACTCGCTTACGTGCCGAGTCTCATGCGGGCGGTTGCGTTCTATGGAAAAAAGATCCCCATCATGAAGATCGGGATCGTGGAGATTGCCAACTCTGTGTTCGTGTTGGTATGTTTGAGCGTATATTTGTACACGTAGAAGGGGCGACCCTTCTTTTTTAGTTGTTCGATGATGTGCTCGAGATGACGGCCACGGTCGCAGCTGCCGTCGCGGCCTGCTGCATGGCGAGCAGATGGGCGAACGTGCCATGTAGGAGCAACTCACTCGCCTCTTCCGTAATATGTTCTGCGGCGACGAGTTGTAAAGCGACGGTCAGGCTATGCGTGTTGAACCAACGCTGTTTCTCGGTTTCAGCTAGGACGATGTCGGCCACGGCCTGGACCGTCTCGTCGGTCGGCTCGGTGACGATTGTGAGCAAGGCGAGCGGTGGCAGATGTTCGTTTCGGACGGTAATCTTTTGCCGTTGTAGCCTCTCTCGCCAAGCGAGGAAACGTGTGACGGCATCGTCTGGAGCGAGTTCGCTGAAGGCGAGCAAATGCGAGACGAGCTGCAGTTCGTTCGAGCGGGACACATGAACCTTCAGCGCCTCGTAGTACGTTTCGATCCGTTCGTTCAAACCGTCATGGTCGTCAAACGCTTGGAGGAGGACGAGCGCCGACAACAGGTCTTCTTCGCTCGTCAGCCACGGGTGATGTTGCTTGAACGTTTGATAGAGGGCACTTGCCTCGTCGAGACGGCGCTCCGGCTCGTCGACGTTCAGTAGCTGGCTCGCGATGAACGGACGTAACGTGCTGTAGCGGAAGTGTTTTCGGTCGAGCAGCTGATCGAGCCGCAGTGCCTCATCGATGGCCGGGGCGACGTCCTCATATTTGGCATCGAGGAACGATAACCAGACGAGGCTGTTCGTCCCGCGAAACTTCGAGAACATGCCCGTCTTTTGTTTTAAGGCAGTTTGTGCCGTCTCGAAACGTGTTGAATCGAACGCCATATCGTGGATGGCATAGTTGATGGCCATCAGTCTTCGGAAGTCATCGGTGAGTGACCATTTGGTCGCTTGTTTAATCGCTTCGAACGCATCAAGGTAATGAGTATAACGCTTCATCATCTGAAAACCTCCTTTTTCTACATACGACAAGTACAACGAAAATGTTTCAACACGTGAGCCTCTCTTCGGAAGAGAAAGAGAAAACGTTTAGTTGGAAACGAGAAGGGAATCAATTGGATGTCAGAAGATTCTGGTTTTAACTAGGGGGTGTAAAGGGATGGAGAGGCGTCCTTATGCGCAAGCGTTTCGAAATTTCGGTTCAGGATTTCTATTCGGGATCGGGCTCATCGCATTTGTTGATGAAGTGGTTTTCCATCAACTGCTCGCATGGCATCACTTTTATGATAAATCCACTTTGAAGGTCGGCTTATTTTCAGATGGCCTGTTCCACGCCTTTAGTTGGTTCGCCACCGTCGCGTCCTTGTTTTTATTAGCTGATCTACGTAGACGACAGTCTTTTTGGATGAAGAGATGGATGAGCGGGGTGCTCATCGGAGTAGGGTTCTTCCAATTGTACGACGGGATCGTCCATCATAAGCTTTTTCAGCTTCATCAAATTCGCTATGGCGTGAACATCCTTCCTTATGATCTCGTCTGGAACATTACGGCTGCCTTGATCTTAATCGGTGGTCTCATTCTGTTCAACCAGACACAAAAGCGGAAGAGACTGGCGGAAGAAGGGGGATGAGTGACATGCATTCCCACATGCACGTACCCGGTGGTGGGTATGAGACGATTGTCTTAATCTTGTTGCTGATCGCGCTCGTCGTTTATCCACTCGCCGCCGTGATGACGAGTCGCGCCTATAAATCGTGGCCGCTTCATCGCTACGGCTTATGGGTCGCCGGCATCTTAACAGCGGGACTCGCGCTCATCGGACCTTTGGCAGCCTACGCCCATACCAATTTTGTCGGTCATATGATTGGACACTTGCTTCTTGGAATGTTGGCGCCGCTTCTTCTTGCCTTAGCGGCACCGATGACGTTGATGTTACGGACGTTACGTGTAGAGGCGGCTCGACGAGTAACCCGGTTATTAAAAATCCGCATTTTCCAATTCATCATGAATCCTGCTACGGCAGCTGTTCTTAACATCGGAGGACTATACGTGCTCTACATGACGAACGTTTATTCGCTCATGCACGAATCGACTTCGTTGTATGCGTTAGTCCATCTACACGTATTTTTGGCAGGGTATATATTCACAATTTCAATCATTTATGTGGACATCACCTCGCACCGCTACAGTTATCTGTATCGAGCGACGATGTTGGTACTCGCCTTGGCCGGACACAAAATATTGGCAAAACTGATTTATGCTAACCCGCCTCACAGAGTACCGAGAGTGGAGGCGGAGGCAGGTGCGCTTTGGATGTATTACGGTGGTGATGCGGTCGATTTGGTCTTAATCATTATTCTTTGTTACCAATGGTATAAAGCGACAGCACCTCGCCATCTTGCGTTAGATAAAAACGGCTAACGGTAAGGAAAAAGACGATTCTCCCGAACAATCGGAGGAATCGTCTTTTTGGCTGGCGACTAACGTCGTCAGAAAATAGTGGTCATTGGACTTGCGTGTACAACTTCTGCATGTACTCGTTCACTTCGTCGGCCGCTTGGAACATCATGAATGAATGTTGCAAGATGATCTCCGGTGAAAAGCCGAGGTCGAGGTCGAGCGTCGAAGCGAGCGTGACATCACGGTCGCTGTCGAGGACACAACGGAAGTATTTGAACTCTTGGTTGAACTCGTTCAATGCGTTGAGGATCGGTAAATCTTCGACGTAGTCCGGCACGTGCGTCACGGTCGCGGCATAAAGCTCGGCGTCCGTCGTTTTTTTGTTGAAGGCGATAATCATAACGGGTTGAGCCCCGGATTTAGTCGTTTCACGCGTTAAAAACGTGACGTGCGTTTCAGTCTCGCTCTCTTTGAACGTCATGTTGCGTTCTGCGACGAGCGCTTTGAATGATTCTACTTTTTCTTCGAAGTTCACAAGAAATCCCCCTTAAAAGTCGTTACTCTAACTTTCCCCCATTTGGGAGGGGAAAGCAAGGGGAACTAGCGTTTCATCAACATTTTGATGGCTTCTTCGACCGTTTCAGACGTATCTTCGCCATCTTGTTGGGCTGTAATGATGCACTGCTCCAAGTTTTTCGCGACGATGATCGTCGAGGCGCGGTCGAGCGCCGAACGGGCCGCGCTCAATTGGGTGACGACGTCCCGGCATTCTTTGCCTTCTTCCATCATGCGGATGATGGCTTTGATCTGACCTTCGACGCGTTTCATCCGGTTCAACACTTTCGTGTCATATTGGTATTGTTCCATGTCTGTTCACCTCTATAGTAAAAATCGTTCAGTAACCCAACTATTTATTGTGTAGTCTCATCTTAATACGTAGGGGAGTATGTGTCGAGCGACAACCTTTGAAGTGAAGATTTTTAAAAAGTTTGCGGTTTCGTCAAACATATTCCTTGCAATGGGATACCATAGGGGGTATATTAATGACGTGGACGCGCATTGTTCAACGAATCACAAACTTTGTTGGACGCCAGCGACCAAGCTGAGATCAATACCGGATACATGACTATAGAAGAAAAGGATGGATTTACACAGATGAAAGCATCGGCTTTGAAACGACAAATGGATTTTGAAGTACCTGTAAATATCGTCGACGTTCGTGAACGGGACGAATTTCAAGAAGCACACATCGCCGGGGCGAAAAACTACCCGCTCTCTGAACTAGCAGACTGGATCGACACGCTCGACCCGGAGCAAGAATACATCGTCTTATGCCGTTCAGGTGCCCGCAGCACGCAAGCGACTTGGCAAATGGAAGCAAAAGGCTATAAAGTGGTCAATATAGAAGATGGCTTGATGAGTTGGCCAGGTGAAGTCGTCAAAGGAGGAAATGAGCAATGAGTAAAAAAATTGTAATCGTCGGTGGGGTGGCAGGTGGTGCTTCGGCAGCAGCCCGTCTTCGCCGTTTAAATGAAGAGAACCAAATCGTCATGTTCGACCGTGGAGAGTACATCTCGTTCGCGAACTGCGGTCTTCCGTACTACATCGGAGACGTGATCCAAGACCGTCAAAAGTTACTCGTCCAAACGGTCGAAGGGATGAACAAGCGATTCCAACTCGATATCCGTAACTTGACGGAAGTGACGAAAATCAACCGTGCTGAGAAAACGGTATCGGTGAAAAACGTCAAAACGGGTGAGACGTATGATGAGTCATACGACGTCCTCGTCTTGTCGCCAGGTGCGAAACCGATTCGTCCGAACATTCCAGGGATCGAAGAAGCGGAAGACATCTTCACGCTCCGTAACATTCCGGATACGGATAAGATTCGTAGCTACGTTGATGACAAGGCGCCGAAACACGCGACGGTCATCGGTGGCGGTTTCATCGGAATTGAAATGGCTGAAAACTTGCGTGAGCGCGGCGTCGAAGTGACGCTCGTCGAGATGGCCGATCAAGTCATGACACCACTCGACCGTGAGATGGTATCGCCGGTTCACGAGCATATGCGTCTTCATGGCGTCGACCTTCAATTGTCTGACGGTGTTGACTCGTTCTCGGAAAAAGGGAAGCGCGTCCACTTGAAGAGCGGTCGCGTCATCGAAACGGACATGGTCGTCTTGTCGATCGGCGTTGTGCCAGAATCTTCAATCGCGACAGAAGCTGGTCTTGAGACAGGCATCCGTGGCGCGATTCGTGTCAACGAGAAGATGCTCACGTCAGATCCGAACATTTATGCGATCGGCGATGCTGTCGAAGTACTCGACTACGTCTTCCAAGAGCCGACGGTCGTCCCGCTCGCATGGCCGGCTAACCGTCAAGGACGTCTCGTGGCCGACATCATTAACGGCCGTGATGTGAAATACAACGGTACGATGGGGACTGGGATCGCCAAAGTATTTGATATGACGGTCGCGTCGACAGGTTGGAACGAGAAACGTTTGAAAGCTGCCGGTAAAGAGTTTGAAGCCGTTCACGTGCACCCAGGTTCGCACGCCGGGTACTACCCAGGATCGACACCGGTGTCGCTCAAGCTGTTGTTCCATCCGACGACAGGTGAGATCTATGGCGCCCAAGGCGTCGGCATGAACGGTGTCGACAAACGAATCGACGTGATTGCGACAGCGATGAAAGGCGGATTGACGGTCCTCGACCTCCCAGACCTTGAACTCAGCTACGCGCCGCCGTTCAGTTCGGCGAAAGACCCGGTCAACATGATCGGCTACGTCGCCTCGAACGTCGTCCTCGGCGACAACGAAGTCGTCCACTGGGATGAGATTGAAGGCTTGGTCAAAGGCGGCGCGACATTGCTCGACGTCCGTGACGAGTCGGAACACGAACTTGGGAAAATCCCAGGATCGATTAACGTCCCGGTCAACTCGCTTCGTGACAACTTGGACAACTACAGCAAAGACGAAACGATTTACGTGACATGCCAAGTCGGTCTTCGCGGATACCTTGCTGCCCGCATCTTGCGTCAAAACGGCTTCAAAGTGAAGAACTTGAGCGGTGGCTACAAAACATGGTCACAAGTGAAGCGTGATTTTGATGCGATTGAGGAAGGCACGAAGACTGCGGCGGACGAAACAGCCGCGACAGCTACAAAGGAGGCACCACAAGCAATGATGAATGAACCAGTCGGGGAACCGATTTTCCTAGATACGTGCGGTCTGCAATGCCCGGGACCGATCTTAGAAGTAAACAAAAAGGTCGCTGAACTAGGCGAAGGCGAGACACTTCGTGTCCTCGCGAGCGATCCAGGCTTCTTCGCTGACATCGAGGCGTGGGCGAAAAAGACGGGCAACAAACTCGTTTCGAAACAGTTCGTCAACGGTAGAGTCGAAGCGATTCTTCAAAAAGGAAATGGCCCTGCGGCCGTCCCGGCAGGCGCACCAGCAGCTGACGGCGCATCGATGGTCGTCTTCAGCGGTGACCTTGACCGTGCCCTCGCTTCGTTCATCATCGCCCAAGGCGCGGCGGCGATGGGTAAAGAAGTGACGATGTTCTTCACATTCTGGGGACTTAACGTCATCCGTAAACCGGACGCACCGGAAGTGAAGAAACAAGGTCTCGAGAAGATGTTCGGCATGATGATGCCGTCACACGCAGGTGAACTCCCGCTCTCGAACATGAACTTCGCCGGTGTTGGACAGAAGATGATGAAGAAAGTCATGAGTGACAAGAACGTCCCATCACTCGACGAAATGATCAAGTCAGCTCAAGAGGCGGGCGTCAAAATGGTCGCTTGTACGATGTCAATGGACGTCATGGGTATCAAAGAAGAAGAGTTGATCGATGGTATCGACCTCGGTGGTGTGGCAGCATACCTCGGGGCAGCCGAAGGCGGCAACTTGAACCTCTTCATCTAATCGCATCGAATCGTAAGGACGACCGGTCACGTGACCGGTCGTCCTTTTTCACGGTCGCGTCAAACGATGAGATTGTTGAAAAGGATTGCAATTTTCAAATATTTTTCCTATAATTCTAAACATGTTAAGAAAGTTGACATAACTTTTACTTATGACTATTCATACTTATGGAGGATTAAGCAATGGAGAATATGATTGAAAAGTTTGTTGGGCAAGCGAACGACCTGCTCTGGTCGTCGGTGCTCATCGTCGTCCTTGTCGCCTTAGGCCTTTACTTTACGGTCCGGATGGGCTTCGTCCAATTCCGGATGCTTCCGGAGATGTTCCGTCTCTTGTTCAAAGAAGGCATGAAACGTGAGAAAGGCCAAGTTTCGTCGTTCCAGGCATTCGCCATCGGTACGGCAGCTCGTGTCGGTACGGGAAACATCGCCGGTGTCGCGACGGCAATCGCCCTCGGTGGCCCGGGAGCCGTCTTCTGGATGTGGCTCATCGCGCTCATCGGCTCAGCCTCGGCGTTCGTCGAGAGCACACTCGCGCAAGTATATAAAGTCCGTGACGGACGCACATGGCGCGGGGGGCCGGCCTACTATATGGAACGCGCCCTCGGACAGCGTTGGCTCGGGATTTTGTTCGCCATTTTGATCACGTTCTCGTTCGGCTTCGCCTTCAACTCGGTGCAGTCAAACACGATCTCGCTCTCGATGAGCAACCAGTTCGGCGTCAGCACGACGACGGTCGGGATCATTTTGGCGGTTATCACGGCAATCGTCATCTTCGGAGGCGTCCAATCGATTGCCATCTTGTCGAGTATCATCGTCCCGGTCATGGCCGGCGGATATATTTTGCTCGCGATGTGGATCATGATTTCGAACGCCTCGTTATTGCCAAGCGTCTTCAGCCTCATCTTCTCGGAAGGTGTGCTCGGCATCCAGCAACTGTTCGGAGGGGCGATTGGGGCGATGGTGCTTCAAGGTATCCGTCGCGGTCTCTTCTCGAACGAGGCAGGTATGGGTTCGGCGCCGAACGCGGCAGCGACGGCGGAAGTATCGCACCCGGTTAAACAAGGTTTGATCCAATCGTTCAGCGTCTTCGTCGATACACTCATCATCTGTACATCAACGGCGATGATCATTTTGTTGTCGGGCGTGGCTGGTTCAGAGTCGTTCGCTGGTGTCGAATTGACACAAGCGGCGCTTACGGCAGAAGTCGGTCCGATCGCGACATCGTTCTTAACGATTGCTATCTTCTTGTTCGCGTTCAGTTCAATTTTAGGTAACTATTACTACGGCGAGACGAACATTCAGTTTATCTCGCAGAAAAAGATTTACGTCACGCTCTATCGGATCGGTGTCGTCGGGATGGTCCTCTTCGGAGCGATTCGTTCAGCTGGCCTCGTTTGGTCGATCGCCGACGTGTTCATGGGACTCATGGCGCTCGTCAACTTGTATGCGATCTTCCGCCTCGCGAAAGTGGCGCGTCTCGTGCTCGATGACTACTTGGCGCAGCGTCGCCAAGGAGACGATCCAGTGTTCTATGCCGATTCGATTGAAGACCTTCCAGGTCGTGAGTATTTGGAAGCTTGGGAAACCGAAGCGGAAGAAACGAAAACCGGAACCGTCCGTTCATAACGTATAAACCGTCTACGAAAGCGCGTAGGCGGTTTTTTTGCGTCCAAAAGATGGGTAAACAATAAAAAAAGGGGGGCGTTCATTCATGGAGACGACACACTATATACGCATTTCCCCAGAGGTTTGGGTCTCGTTCGGACAAGACCCGGAGATGATCATGGATTGGCTCCTTCACGTCCACGCCCAAGGTCGCGACACCTATGACACGTTGACGCTGCCGAATATTAGTCATTTCCAAAAAGTACTCGGACAAATCGAGGTCTACATCGACGGGGACGACACGTATAACTTGGAAATGGCCGCGATCGGGGAAGAGTTGATCGTCAATGAAGAGCAGGCGGTCGTCGTCGGCATTTTGACGCCGCAACTGTTGCACATCGTTAAAGACGCGCTTGGCGCATTTACAAAAGAAGATGTAGCCGATATGGCGTTCGTCGATCAAGATGCGCTCGATGACGTTTGGCTAAAATGGATATCGCTCCAACATTTTTGCGAGGCGGCGGCAGAGCGGGACGAGCTCGTTTTGATTTACTATGAATGAGGTTAAGATGATGGTATAATATTGAAAAAATGGATGGTGATCAATGGTGGGTGACTTCTTCATTACGACAGCGCTCTTTTTTTCACTGATTAGCCCGATATTTGCCTATCGGACGGGACATAAATGGCTCGGTCGCGTCAACATGTTGACGTTGCTAGCGTTCGTGGTCGGTTTTTTATCCGTGCATGGATTTGTCTTGTATGACACGTGGTTGGTCACGGCCATGTTCGCACTATTTTTTCTAAATTTATTGTTTGCCATCATCAACAGTTCGATGTTTATCCACGACCGGCATCCGCGCGCATCGCTCGCCAAAGTAGCCGGAACGGTCGGCTTGATTTTTCTCGGAAGTCTATTGACTGCGTACTACTTCGATTTACGTGGGGAATGGTGGAGAGTGATTATCGGGGCAACGATCCCGACCGTGACACTGTTCGTGACCGGGGTGTTATTGCTTCGCCTGAAACAACTCGACAAACAGCCAGAAGTATAAAAGAACGCTCGGAGCCTGAGGCACCGAGCGTTCTGTTTGTATTACTTCAACGCAATTTCGAGCGCTTTGACGTTTTCACGCATCAAGTCGAAATAGCTCTGTTCCATTTGTTCTTTCGTGACCGATTCCAAGTTGTAAATCGTCACCGTTTCAGCACCGATCTCGTTTTTCACGACTTCGGCGACTTTCGGAGTGACCGTGTCTTCAAACGCGATATGCGTCAAGTCGTGGGCCCGCGCTTCTTCGATGACACGCTTTAACGCTTGCTGAGATGGCTCTTCAGATGGCGTCAATCCGGCGATCGGGAGTTGTTCGAAACCGTAACGGTCCGCCATGTATCCGTATGCCGCATGCGTGACGAGGAGTTGCTTCTTCGATCCGCCATCGACTGCTGCCTGTAGTTCGGCGTCGAGTGCTTCAGCCTCTTCTTTGAATGCGCTCAACCGATCTGCGAACTCATCTTTGTAGTCGGGTGCCTGATCGGCGAATGCAGCTTCAACAGCTTCCGCCATCGAGACGGCGTTCATTGGATCGAGCCAGACGTGCGGGTCGTATTGTCCGTGGCTATGACCGTGTGCATCTTCTTCGTGGGCGTGCTCGTCCTCTTCGTGGGCGTGCTCATCCTCTTCGTGGGCGTGCTCGTCCTCTTCGTGGGCGTGCTCATCCTCTTCGTGGGCGTGCTCGTCTTCACCGTGGGCGTGCTCGTCTTCACCGTGGACGTGAACCGTCTTATCGGCATCGAGTAATGTGACGTTCTCGGCTGTCTTGACGAAAGAGACGTCCTCGTTCGCAAGGCTCTTCTCCATCGACTCGACGTAAGGCTCGAGGTCGTGTCCGACTGTCAAGAACAAGTCGGCTTCAGCGATCTGTGTCATTTGACGTGATGTCGGCTCGTACGTATGCGGGTCGGCGCCAGGCGGGATAACCATCTCGACTTGGACGCGATCGCCTCCGATTTCTTCTGCGATTGACTTCAAAGCGAACGTCGACGCATAAACGGTCAACTGGTCGTTCGTCTCCTCCGACGCCCCGCTCTCTTCGTTATTGGCACATCCTCCTAATAGAAGTGTCCCTGCTGCGGCGACAGTAAGTAATTTTTTATTCATCTGACTTTCCACCTGTCCTCTCTATATTGACACTAAACAATTAAATCGTAACGGTTACGTTCTGTGACTGCGAGTTATATTATAGAGGGCAGATTCACTGACGTCAAGTCCGACTTCCGATGGATGGATTTTTGATAAAAAGGGAATATGATTAAAAAAAGAGCGAGGAGTGGATGTAATATGAGAAAGGAGACCGCCTGGTTTGTCGGCGGTGCCGCACTCGCCGCAGCGACTGCGGCCGGGGCGACCGTATGGAATCAGTACGGCTCGCTCGTGCGTTGGCAAGAGCCCGAACTGCCGATTCGGTCCTCGACGCGCAAACGGCGAACCCACACGTATAAAATCATCGATGACCGTCCGCTCCAATTTGATGTGTACTATCCGCCAGGCGACGGACCGTTTCCCGTCGCGGTCTATGCTCATGGCGGGGCGTTCGTTCGCGGCAGTCGAGGCATGGTGACGTTGTTCCATCCGTTGCTCGATCATTTCTTGGCAAAAGGGTTCGCCGTCATCAGTGTTGACTATCGCTTGTTCGAAGACGGTGTCTATTTCCCTGACAATATTATTGACGTGTCTGATGCCCTTTGTTACTTGAAACAACATGACGCGCTCTTGAACCTCGACATCGAGAAGTTGATCGTCTGGGGCGACTCGGCCGGGGCGGCCCTCATGTTGGCGACGGCGCTCGATCGGGAAAAGCAATTCATCGGCGCGCTGGGAGAAGATGTCCCGACGGTGAAAGGTGTGATCGCGCTCTATCCACCGACGAACTTCTTATTATTTAAATTTATCCAGACGTGGCTCGCCCATTTGAAATTCTATGAGGGGAGCCGCGAAGAGTGGCGAGAATTGATGGTGAAATGTTCTCCGGTGACACATTTATATGACGATGCCCCGCCGATTCTCATGCTTCACGGCAAGAAAGACCCGATCGTTCCGTTCGGACAGGCGCTCCACTTCGTTGAGCATGCGAGTGAGGTCGGCGCCAACGTCCAGCTCATCTCGTTCCCGAACGGCACCCACTCCTTAGCAAGCTTTCTCCAGTCCGATAACCCGATCAAAGAAGAAAAACTCATGGCCCGTATTGATCGTTTCATCGATGATGCGCTGACGTGACGTTGCGATTTTTTGAAAAGATGGTACGATGGGAAAAGATTTTAGAGATTGAAAAAGGAGTGACTCGTGTGACAGAGCTTTGTTTGGTCCGACATGGTCAGACCGATTGGAACTTTCAAGAAATCATTCAAGGCCGGGAAGATATCCCGCTCAACGCGCTCGGGCATCAACAAGCTGAAGAGAGCGCGGCCTTTTTAAGTCAAGAAGAGTGGGACGTCATCGTGGCGAGTCCGCTCACGCGAGCTGTTGATACGGCCCGGTACATTGCCGAAGCGTGCGGATTCCACGAAGAAACGATCATCCGGGACGAACGGTTCATCGAGCGTGAATTTGGGATGGCATCAGGCAAACCAGTGCCCGGTATTTATGAGGCGGTTCAAGCCGATGACCAGACTCGCGTGCCAGGCCTAGAGTCAGAGGATGAGATGCGGGCCCGCGTCCTCGAAGGGATGGAGCACCTCGTCAAGACGTATCCCGGAAAACGAATCATCGTCGTATGTCATTCTCATGCGATCAAAGCCGCGCTTTCAGCGGTCGACGATACGTATACGTTCCGTCACGCGATGCGAAACGCCTGCTCGAACTATATCGAGCATAAAGGCGACCGATTCATCATTAAGGCGGTGAACGTGGCCGACCATATTACGAACGAAATTATGGTGAAGTGAGGAGAGGCGTATGTCAACATTGCTCTGGGTTTTCATTATCGCATCATTCGTTGTCGCGTTCGCGGGTCTGATTTATCCGGTCATCCCGAGCGTGCTGTTCTTATTTATCGGTTACTTCATTTATGGCTTCGGGTTCTCGTTCGAACCTCTCACGTGGACGTTCTGGCTTTGGCAAATTGTCTTCCTCGTCTTCTTGTTCGCCGTCGACTATATCGTCACGCGGGCGACCGTCGATAAGCGGGGCGGGTCCGAACGGGCGAAGTGGGGAGCGACGATCGGTCTCATTGCGGGGCCATTCATCTTCCCGCTCGTCGGGGTGCTCATCTTTCCGTTCATCTTCGCATTTTTAGCTGAGCTGACGCTTGGCAAGACGACCCGGGAAGCATGGAGTATCGGCGTCGGGACGGTACTGGCATTTCTAGGTAGTACCGTGCTCAAAATCATCGGGATGACGATGATGGTCATCTTGTTTTTCATCTATATTTGAAGGCGGAGACAAATTCTTCGTCTTTTTTGGTTGAGGAGTTATCGAAAAAGGGGAAAGAAAAAAACAAGAACGTCCGATTACTCGAACGAACCTGTTTTGACGAGCTGATTGAATGCGGAGCGGCTGAACGACTGCTGATGCTCGACTTGTCTTTCGAAGAAGGAAGGCTTCAAATCAGCGTCGGCCACGCCCTCAGAAATGAGCGAGTCGAGCACTTGTTTGGTCGGATCTTGTTTCGGGAGGAGCATCAGTCCTTCGGCGACGAACGTATGATGGTTCGAGAGCGAGCGTTCGCTCGTGAACGTCAAGGCAATCGCCGCTGGACGGTTGGCCGGGGACGTGATCACCGCTTCGGCGAGGAGTAATATCCGCTTGTTCAAATAATGATGAAGCGTAACGGCAAACTCTGTCGGGACGAGCATCTCAAGCAACCATTCGTTGTCATGTTCTTTCGAGATGATCAATCCATCGACGAGGTCGATCGGGAGGTTCAATTCATTGCCGTATTCGTCTTGGACGAGGCGGACTTGGACGAGGCGGAACGTTTTCATCGGATCAATCCCTTCCACGTTTCTTTAGAACATCTTAACATAGTCTGATTGTCAGGTTGTGTTACGATAGCGTGGAAGCGACGTGAAAAAATTAGAGAGTAGGAGGCATCGAGATGAGTTGGATTGTAGGGATTATTGGATATATCGCAATACTAGCCATCGTCTATTATGGTGTCCTTTTCTTCAAAGTAAAACAAGAACGAAGCCGGGCCGGGTATCGAATCTTCCTCTTGCTCGCGGGTGTGTTCCTATTGAGCGGGAGTGACTATATCATCGCCTTGTTCCAAGGGGACACGGAGGCGACATTTTGGCAACGGACCGTCTATTTCATTTTGATTCTCATTTCCCTCTCGATTGCCCTTTACTTTCGGAGAAAAGAAGATCAAAGCCATGCGCACGAGATGACGACCGCATGACAAAGAGGCTGTGGAACCCCACAGCCTCTTTGTTTATTTCGGGATCCGTGTTTGGCGAATCATCTCGAGCTTCAAGTCCCATAGCGGTTTGCTGAACGTGACCGAATACACTTCTGGCAACCGGAGCCGCTTGTATTCTTCCCACAGCCCGTTCATTTGCTCTTTATGATAGTCGCGAATCTCTTTCGCGCTCGGAAGCGTATAGACACGCTCACCGTCGCGGAAAATCGGTTCGAGCAGACGTTTGACGTGGAAGTTGCGCGTCTTGATTTTGAATGCCGGGTCACGCACGTCGATGAGATCGATTTCCGAATACGTCTCGACGGGCTCATCGGCAAGGGCGATATAATCGCCTTTGAACTTTTTCGTTTCCTTGTCAATGATCCGATACAGTTCTTTCTTATGCGGGGTCGTTGTTTTCACTTTTGACGAGGACACTTTGATGACCGGCTTCAAGTTGCCATCCTGGTCTTCGCGGGCGACAAGCTTATACACCATGCCGAGCGCAGGTTGTTCGTACGCCGTGATGCCGCGCGTCCCGACGAGGAATGTGTCGGCTTCAGCCCCTTGCATCCGCAAGTCTTGGATGACGTATTCGTCAAGGTCACCGGACACGACGATTTTTACATAGTCTAATCCTGCTTCATTGAGCGCTTTTCGGGCCCGTTTTGATAAGTAGGCCAAGTCTCCTGAGTCGAGGCGGACCGATTTCAAACGATACCCTTTTGCCTCGAGTTCTTTCGCGACGGTGATCGCATTCGGGAGACCTGACTTGAGCGTGTCGTACGTGTCGATCAACAGGCTCGTATTGTCCGGATACATCTCGGCGAATGAGCGGAATGCTGTCAATTCGTCGTCGTGGAACTGGATATCGGCGTGTTCCATCGTCCCTCCGGTCGGTACGTCAAAATCACGTCCGGCCGAGACGAGGCTCGTCACGTCAAAGCCGGCGATGTAAGCGGCTCGTGTCCCGTAATAAGCGGCATCGACGCCTTGCGCGCGTCTGGCCCCCCCTTCAAGCAACGTCTCGTTCGGTGCCGCTTGACGGATCCGGGCGTATTTCGTCGCGATGAGCGATTCGTGGTTGGCAATGTTTAAGAACGCCGTCTGGAACAATTTCGCTTCGAAGATCGTCGACTCGATACGGACGACCTGTTCGTGAGGGAAAATCACTTCCCCTTCCCGGACACTGTCAAGGGAACCGGTGAACTTGAAATTGCGCAGGACATCGGCGAACTCGTCCTCGAAGTCGAGTTGCTGCTTCAAATACGCGATGTCCGCTTCCGTGAACGACACGTTTTCTAAATAGTGGACGATGTTTTGCAACCCGGCGAAGACGACATAGCCACCGCTGAACGGATTCGAACGGTAATAGAGGTCGAAGACGACTTTTTCGTTATGGCGCCCTTGCTTCCAATAGATATACATCCAACGTGGGAGATAAAGGTCCGTGTGCAGTGCTAAATTACGATGTAACATAAGTAAGTTCCTTTCTGATTTCGTGTCACTTCCCGGTAACGGTCGCTCCGAGCGTCGTGACAAAATGTTCGAGCGCCCATTCATGGCCGATCGGGTTGAAGCTTTGGACGGCGTCCGCGTGGACGACCATCTTGTAACCGAGGTTGTACGCGTCGACGGCGGTGTGGAGCACACAAATGTCCGTGCACACACCGACGAGATGAACTTCGTTGATGCCGCGTTCGCGCAGACGGATGTTAAGATCGGTACCGGCGAAGGCGCTATATCGTGTCTTGTCGATCCAATGATCGGCTCGCTCGGCCGCTGTCTTGACGTTTCCGTACAAGTCGCGCCCGTCGGTACCTCGGATGTTGTGGGGTGGGAAGAGCGTCGTTTCCGGATGATACGTATCACCGGCGTCATGCACATCGTTGGCGATGACGACATAATCTTCGGCCGAGAACTCTTCGATCAATTGTACGATGCGTTCTTCTATGTCTTGCCCAGGTTTCCCGCAAGTCAAACGACCCGTGTCCGCGATAAAATCGAACGTGTAGTCAATGACGATCAATGCGCGCATAGGAATTTCTCCTCTCAAGTGCAAAATAGTTGGCTATCCTTCTTATTCTAAATCATTTTACGTCAAGCGAAAAAGATTATTTTTCGCCGGTGTCGGGTAGTAGGTGTAAGTAGAACTGTAAGCGAAAGGGGAATGAGCTGATGCTGTTGTCATCCACCGAACTATCGGAACAATTGTCGCGCTTGAACGGGTGGGAAGTCGTCGAAGGTGAGCTACAGAAGACGTATCGTCTAGAGACGTTTCCAGAAGCGATTCAATTCGTCCATCTCGTCGCTGATTTGGCCGAATCGATCAATCATCATCCGAACATCTTGATCGAGTATCGAAACGTCACCCTCACCGTGTCCACACACGACGAAGGGGGCATCACGGAGAAAGATATCATGCTCGCGAAAGGGTGTGAGGAACTTGTCTAACTTATACATGACATTCGCTTCTGGCAGTGTCGCCGACCGGTTCCGTGAAAATCCGGACGTCCTCGTCGCGAGCGGCAATGAGACGATTTTGCTCGCGGAAGGGGACAAATCCCCGTTTCAAAGTGGGAAGACGTTCCGAATCGAAGAGGCGGAAGGACAATTCGCCTCGAAAGGGAATATTGTCTATGCGAACATTCCTGTCGATTCGAATGCGCGGTCGCTCTTGTTTCATCGATTGTTAACCGAAAAATCGCGACTCGGGGCCGGACATGACGGCTTCACGGCTTATCGTCTCGGCGTCGACCCGGACGACAACCATGGGATCGTCCTCATTCAATTTTCTGAAGCCGGCAACAAGTTCCGCGACTCGACCGATTATGTGTTGTTCCAAGAATGGCTGAAAGATGCCGTCGAGCAAAAAGGAGCAGGTCCGATTATAAAACACTATGTCGTCACGGAAGCGGATAACCTATAATAAAAGATAACGTCACGTTAGGGGAGGATTTTTTTAATGAACAAGAACTATTTCTGGATGGGCATGGCCGCAGGTGCAATCATCGGAGCAAGCGCGTCACTTCTCCATCGCGAGACACGTGAGCAACAAGTGAGACAGTTGAAAGGGTTGAAGTCACGCCTCAAATCTTCAGATGCCTCAACACAAGCCCACTCGGTCGGCCTGCAAGCGTCACCAAAGGGCAACTTGAAAGACCGCGTCATGGATTTGAAGGCGCTGTACGAAGAGAACCAAGACACGATCCAAAACCTCGTCGAAGACGTCAAAGACTTGATGGACGCGCTCCAAGAGGCCCGTCACAAAAATCAGATCTAATCTAAAGAGAATGGCCAAGCGCATGCGCTTGGCCATTTGTTATTCTTGCTTATACTCTTTTTCGGTGCCGTCCGTGAACGTGACGTCTGCCTCGATTTTCTTGGCGTCGTCCGCGATGTTGAAGGCTGCCTTGATTTGATTCAACACTTCCTCGTCTGGTGTGTCCTGATCGAAGTTCAACTGACCGAAGACCGGATCAAGTTCTTGCATCGCTTCGTCCCCGCGCAGGTTCTGGTCGTCTTCTTTCCGTTCGTAAGAGGCCTCGGTCGAGTTGTTCTCTGCCTCGTAATCGACTTTGATGGCGTCGTCGACGTCCGTGTAGTCGACTTCAAGTTCAAACTTATCGAACGTATACATCGAATTGTTCTCCGTGTTCGCCTCATCCTGGACCGGTGCGTCACTCGGCTGGTTCGTGACTTCGTCAGACGATCCGCACCCTGTAATCAAAAAGAGTGATGCTGTGATCGGTAGTGCCCATTTCAAACGTTTCATCAACACATTCCTCCTCTTATGTTTCGCATAGTCCTCTCATTCCCCTATCGTGAAAAAACTATTCGTCATTCGGCTGATTCAAATGATCCGACATCGTTTTATACATTTTGTATAAAAATACAATTGACAGTATAAATATACGTATGGTTTAATCGGATTATTCTTTTGAGGAGGTACGACAGATGATCACGTGTGGAATCGTCGGTGTGACGGGATACGCCGGCATGGAACTATTAAAACTGATTTCGGCGCATCCGCGCTTACAAGTGACGTGCGTGATGAGCGACTCGAGTGCAGGGGAGCGACTGTCTGATTTGTATCCGTGGATGGAGACGGGCGCGTTGACGCTCGAACCGTTCAATCCGGAAAACTTGAACCAGCTTGACGTCTTGTTTCTCGCGACACCGAGCGGGGTGTCGTCTCAATACATTGAGCAACTGGACGCGTTCGAAGGCGTCGTCGTCGACTTGAGCGGTGACTTGCGACTTGCGAGCGAGGCGTATACAGCGTGGTACGACAAAGTACCCGTCAACGCGAGTACACAAGCGAAGGCCGTTTACGGCTTGACGGAATGGGATCGTGAATCCGTGAAGACCGCGAGTTGGATCTCGAATCCCGGTTGTTACGCGACGGCCGTCTCACTCGGTCTGCTGCCGTTTCTGAAAGACGGTTTGATTGAGCCTGACGAGATCATCGTCGCGGCATGTTCTGGCATCACGGGTGCGGGGAAAGCACTCAGCACGAAAACACACCACGCCCGCTCGAACGAGAACGTACAGCTGTATAAAATACACACGCATCAACACATCCCTGAGATCGAGCAGACGATTCAGCAAGTGACGGGGGTCGAGGCGACCGTGTCGCTGTCGACGCATCTACTGCCGATCAACCGGGGCATCATGGCGACGATGCACGTCGTCCCGACGATCGATCAGACCGAAGCGGAATGGATTGAGGTACTGAGCCGGGCGTACGGACAAGAACGGTTTATCCGGGTGCAACAAGGGGAGCCAGAGATTCGGACGGCCGTCGGGTCGAACTATTGCGATCTCTGGGTGTATAAAGACGAACGGACCGGACGGCTCACCATCGTCTCGGTCATCGACAACATGCAAAAAGGGGCGGCCGGACAGGCGATTCAAAACGTCAACGCCCGGTTCGGTTTCGCTGAGACGCTCGGGCTAAGCGCCCAACCACAATACATATAGGAGGGATGACATGACAGATTTAACGATGAGTCCACCGGTGAGCCTGGTGTCACCAAAAGGCTTTCACGCGACGGGCGTTCATGCCGGCTTGAAGCGAAAGCGCAAAGATTTGGCGCTTCTCGTCTGTGAACAGCCGGCGAGCGCGGCGGCCGTCTACACGACCAACCAATTTCAAGCGGCACCGATTCAAGTGACGAAACGGACGCTACAGGCATCGAACGGAAAAATTCGCGCCGTTCTCGTCAACAGCGGCAACGCCAACGCTTGTACGGGTGACCAAGGATTGGCTGACGCTTACGCCATGCGGGCTAAGGCGGCGGCGCACTTAGGGATTGACGATGACGAAGTCGCGATCGCCTCGACAGGGGTCATCGGTCAACTGTTGCCGATGGAGACGCTCTTGGCAGGAATCGATTTGTTGACGCCCGTCGCGGATGCGGCACACGCCGAGGCGTTCGCCGAAGCAATCTTGACGACCGACACTGGGGTGAAGACGACCGGGATCCGTTACGCAGACGGGGAGACGTCCGTGACGGTCGCCGGGGTCGCCAAAGGCTCAGGTATGATTCATCCGAACATGGCGACGATGCTCGGGTTCGTGACGACCGATGCGGTCATCGCCCCGGAACTGCTACAAGTCGCGCTCAAACAAAGCGTCGACGCGTCGTTCAACAACATCACCGTCGATGGGGACAGTTCGACGAATGACATGGTGCTCGTGTTAGCGAGTGGGGCTTCCGACACGGAAGAAATTAAGGCAGGGACAGACGCGTACGAGCAATTCACGAAAGCGTTGACGGGCGTTTGCACGGACCTTGCCAAACAAATCGCCCGAGACGGGGAAGGCGCGACGACATTGATCGAAGTCGCCGTCGTCGGCGCGAAGACGGACGAGGCGGCCCGCATCATCGCGAAACAAGTCGTCGGTTCCTCGCTCGTGAAGACGGCGGTCTATGGCAAAGATGCGAACTGGGGACGCATCATCGCGGCCGTCGGGGCGACGAAAGAACCGATTGACGTCGGGCAGGTCGATATTCACATCGGCTCTCAGCTCGTCTTATCGAAAAGTGTGCCCGTCTGGTTCGATGAGGCGCTCGCCTCGGCAGAGATGGGGCAAGACGTCGTCTCGATCCGGATCGATTTGAACGACGGAACAGGGACAGGCAGCGCCTATGGCTGCGACCTCACGTATGACTACGTCAAAATCAATGCGAGTTACCGGACATGAGTGTGCGCAAAGTCGTCAAACTCGGCGGGAGCGTCTGGGACACGCTCCATCCGGATTACTTTGTCGAATGGAAGGAATGGGTCGAAGCCGGAAATGAATTGATTTTACTTCACGGTGGGGGACCGAGGTTGTCGGCGTACTGTGAAGCGCAACAGATCAAACCCGCCTTTCAAAACGGGCGCCGTGTGACGACCGCAGACGTATTGATCGGGGCGACGCGTGTGCTCGCGGGGGAGATGCAAACGGAAATTGTGATGGCGCTCGGCCAGTCTGACGTGAACGCGGTCGGATTGTCGGGTGTCGACGGACAGATGCTCATCGGACGTGAAATGACAGAGCTCGGGGCCGTCGGTGAAGTGGAAACCGTCGATGTGTCATTGATTGAGTTACTTGTCAAAAACCGATACGTACCGGTCGTGACGTCGATTCTCTCCGGAATAAACGGAGCCCTCAACTGTAACGGGGATGATTGCGCCGTCGCCGTCGCCTGCGCCCTTCAAGCCGATCACTTCGAGATGATCACCGACGTGCCCGGTATCCGGATCGAGGGTACGTTCCGCGAGACGTTGACCGTCGATGCGATGCGGCGGGCAATCGAATCGGGAGAAATATATGGGGGCATGATTCCAAAGACAGAGGCGCTCCGCTCCGCGCTAGACGGGGGAGTGGCGCTCGCCATCATTCGGGACGGCAACGACCCGACAGCAACGGGAACACAAATAAAGGAGGGACATTATGAGCGCACTACTTCCCACATATGGACAGCGAGCCATTGAGATTAAACAGGCAGACGGATCGTACGTGACGGACACGACGGGGAAACAGTACCTCGATTTCGTCATGGGCATCGCCGTCTGTAACACCGGGCATCGCCATCCTGCCGTGCTTGAAAAGATCGAGGCACAACTTGGAAGCGTTTGGCATACGTCCAATTTATATGCGATTAGCGGGCAGGAACGTGTGGCGGAGAAACTCGTCGCCGGGACGCATTTGACGCACGCCTTCTTCTGTAACAGCGGGACAGAGGCGAACGAGGCGGCGTTCAAGCTGATTCGGAAATGGACGGGGAAGACGAAAATCGTCTCGTTCACGAAATCGTTTCACGGTCGGACGTTCGCGATGCTCGGGGCGACCGGGCAAGACAAAGTGAAGACCGGTTTTGGGCCGATGGTGTCGGATTTCGTCCACGCACCGTTCAACGACATCGCGGCACTCGATTTCATCGATGACGAAACGGCGGCTGTCTGGCTTGAAGTCGTTCAAGGAGAAGGTGGCGTTGTCGTCGGTGACGTCGCGTGGTTCGCAGCGTTGCAAGCGAAAGCGGATGAACATGGGGTCAAAGTGGTGATCGATGAGGTGCAGACCGGGATCGCCCGAACCGGCACCCGATACGCGTTCGAACAGACTCCGCTCAAGCCGGACGTCGTGACGCTCGCGAAAGGGCTCGGGAGCGGCTTCCCGGTCGGCGCGCTCTTGACGGCACCGGGCGCGGAAGTGATTTTTCAAGCCGGGAGCCACGGGTCGACGTTTGGCGGTAACCCGCTCGCCATGGCCGCGGCCGAGGCGACGCTCGATGTGTTGTTTGACGACGCGGCGCTGGAACATGTTCAAAAGATGAGTGCGTACTTCAAGTCGGGCCTTGAGCGTTTCGTCGATGGGGACACGTTCATTGGTGTGCGCGGACTCGGTCTCATGCTTGGTCTCGTCGCAACGAATCCGGTGGCCGGTCTGATCGATCAACTACGAGAAGCTGGGCTTCTCGTCGTCGCGGCCGGACCAGACGTGATTCGGTTCTTGCCGTCATTACTTGTCAGTCAACAAGAGATCGATGAGGCGCTCGCCATCATCGAGCACGTCGTCACAAAGGAGCTGGTGCAATGAACGGGACATTGACGTTACAAAACGGGATGACGTTTCACGGGACATGGGAGACGAGCGCACGGCTCGGTAAAGGGGAAGTCGTCTTCTTCACCGGCATGACCGGTTATCAAGAAGTACTGACCGATCCATCGTACGCCGGGCAAGTCATCGTCTTCACATATCCGCTCATCGGACAGTACGGTCTCGAGGCAGGCGCGTCTGAAAGTACGGACATCCAAGTCGCTGGGGTGATCGTGCAGACGCTCGCAGGAAACGGACAGTCGACTGAGTTGAAAGACTGGTTGGAACAAGCGGGAATTCCCGTCTTGTCTGGAATTGATACGCGCACGCTCGTCCATACGCTCCGTCAGGAAGGTGATCAGTGGGGGCTCATGGCCACGAATTTGAACGGGCGCGTCGAAGGCAACTTCTTACAGATCACGGAGACGGTCACGACCGCGAAGCTGGTCCGACTCGGGACGAATCAAAAAGGACACATCGTCTGTCTCGACTTCGGGGTGAAGTCGTCGATGGTCGAGGCGATGCTCGAACGCGGCTATGCCGTCACGACGCTACCATATGATACGCCGGCGGAAGCGATTCATCGTTTGAAGCCGGACGGGGTGCTCGTCTCGAACGGACCAGGCGATCCGCGTGATTTGGTGGACCGGATTGAGACGGTCCGCGAGGTAGCGCTTCGTTATCCGACGCTTGGTATTTGTATGGGACATCAACTCATCGCACTGTCGTTCGGGGCGTCGATCGAGAAGCAGACGTACGGGCACCGTGGTTCAAACCACCCGGTACGAAACGTCCAGACGGGCGAGGTGTGGATGACATCGCAAAACCATGGGTACGTCGTGACGCGCGACAGTCTCGAACGGACACCGCTCGAGCTGTTGTTCGAGAACGTGAACGACTTGTCCGTTGAAGGCACGACGCATCCGACGGCCCCGATTTTGACGGCACAGTTCCATCCGGAAGCGAGCCCGGGACCGAAAGAGGCGCAGGCGTTATTCGATCAATTCGACGAAATGATTCAACAAGGGGTGAACGTATATGCATAAGAAAGTGCTCGTTATCGGTTCCGGTCCGATCATCATCGGGCAAGCGGCCGAGTTCGATTATTCGGGGACGCAAGCGTGTCAGGCGCTGCGGGAGGCCGGGTGTGAAGTCGTCTTGTTCAACTCGAACCCGGCGACGATCATGACCGACCCGGGCATGGCCGACAAGACATATATCGAGGCGATGACGCTCGAAAAAGCCGGGATGATCATCGAAGCCGAACAGCCGACACACCTACTTGCGACCGTCGGCGGACAGACCGCGCTCAATTTGGCGCTCGCGCTCGATGAGGCCGGGGTGCTCGAGAAGCACGGCATCGCCCTTCTCGGTACGTCGCTCGAGACAATCCGTGACGGTGAGGACCGGGAACGCTTCAAACAAAAGATGCATGAACTCGGTGAACCGCTTCCGGTGAGTACGACGATCGAGACGCTCGACGAGCTTGATGCGTTTATCGCATCGGCTGGAGTCCCGCTCATCGTTCGTCCGGCGTTCACGCTCGGCGGGACAGGGGGCGGCATCGCGACGACCGTCTCGGACGCCTATGAGATGGCGCGGCGCGGCCTTGAGGCGAGCCCGATCTCACAATGTCTCGTCGAAAAGAGTATCGCCGGCTTCAAAGAGTTTGAATACGAAGTGATGCGCGACGAGAAAGGGACGTGCATCATCGTCTGCAACATGGAAAACATCGACCCGGTCGGCGTGCACACGGGCGACTCGGTCGTTTTCGCCCCGGCCCAGACGTTGTCGGATACGATGCACCAGACGTTACGGAGCGCAGCGCTTCGCATCGTCTCCAGTCTCGGTGTCGTCGGCGGCTGCAACATCCAGTTTGCCGTTCATCCGACTGAACCGACTTACTACGTCATCGAGGTAAACCCGCGCGTGTCGCGGAGTTCGGCGCTCGCTTCAAAAGCGACCGGTTATCCGATTGCGAAGATTGCGACGCGTCTCGCGCTCGGTGAAGGGTTAGATGATTGCTTGAACCCGGTGACGAACGGCACGATGGCCAGTTTCGAGCCGACGCTCGACTATGTGACGGCGAAAGTGCCATGCTTCCCGTTCGATTTGTTCAAAGGGACAGACCGCGCCCTCGGTCCCCAGATGAAAGCGACGGGTGAGAGCATGGCGATGGGGAAGACGCTTGAAGAGGCGCTTCAAAAAGCGTGGCGTGGTGCCGGGGTCGAGCAGGCCCCGCTCTATCCGACTTGGATGAAGCGAGCCGATGCGGATGAACTGTGGCAGGAGGTGCTCGCCCCGACCGACCGTCGTCTGCACGCCTGTCTCGCGCTCATCGACCGCGGTCTTGCCTCGCGGAGTGAACTCGAGGACAAGACGGGCATCGCGCCGCACTTCATGGCGATGCTCGAGACGCTCGTCACGATGACAAAATCCGACGACTTGTTGACGGAGCCAAACTTGTGGCAGGCGAAACGGTTCGGGTTCACCGATGAACAAATCGCCGCCATCTCAGGTGCTACGGTTCAAGACGTCACGCAGCTGCGTGCGACGTTCGGCATTCAACCGGTCTACCATATGGTCGACACGTGCGCGGCCGAGTTCGAGAGTGCGACCCCTTACTTTTACGGGACATGGCACGGGAAGACAGAAGTGAAGGCGAGTCAGGCACGGAAAGTCGCTGTCATCGGGGCCGGTCCGATTCGCATCGGCCAAGGCATCGAGTTCGACTACAGTTCGGTCCATGCCGTCTGGGCGCTCCAACAGCAAGGCATCGAGGCGATCATGATCAACAACAACCCGGAGACGGTCTCGACCGACTTCACGGTCGCCGACCGGTTGTATGTCGAACCGCTCACGATGGAAGACGTCACGCACGTCCTCGAGGCGGAAGGCTGTCGCGACGTCCTCATCCAATTCGGCGGTCAGACGGGTATCGCGCTCGCGCACGACCTTGAGGCGGCGGGGTATCACTTGCTCGGCGCCTCGGCCGACGTCATCGACCAGATGGAAGACCGAGACCGGTTTTATGCGTTTCTTGATGCAATCGATGTGGCGCACATCCCTGGAGAAGAAGTCGGCAGTGAGACCGAACTGACAGCCGCGATCAACGGCATCGGCTTCCCGTGCGTCGTCCGGCCGTCTTACGTCATCGGTGGGAAAGGAATGCACATCTTGCAGTCCGAGGCAGACCTTGCCCGAATTGCTCCGGATCTCGCTTATCCGCTCCTCGTCGACCTGTACGTCGCCGGGCGTGAGCTCGAGGTTGACTGCGTGACGGACGGTCAGACCGTCTACGTGCCGGCCATTTTAGAACAGGTCGAGGCGGCCGGGGTTCATTCCGGTGACTCGACGATGGTCATGCCGCCGGTCGAGACGTCCGAGGCACACCAACGACAGATTGACACGATCACGAAACAGATCGGTCAGGCGCTCGAGTATCGCGGGGCGCTCAACATCCAGTTCGTCTTAAAAGACGACACGATTTACGTGCTTGAAATCAACCCGCGGGCGTCACGGACCGTCCCGATCGTCAGCAAAGTGACCGATGAACCGCTCATTGAATGGGCGACACGCGCCGCGCTCGGCCATGCACTTGAAGGCGTCGTGCCGGACGAGCGGAAACCGCTCACCGGCTATGCGGTAAAGACGCCGATTTTCTCGAGCTTGAAGCTACCGGGCGTCGACCCGCTCACGGGACCAATCATGCGCTCGACGGGAGAGACGCTCCAATTCAGTCCGGTACCAGTCGTCGCCGAACGGTTCTGCTACGATGCGACGACGACACGGGTGATGGCGCGACAACAAATCGTTTACGGCGAAGGTTGGGAGACGTACGGGAATGTGCCGCTCGAAGAGACGATCGATTTCCAACAAGTCGCCGTCCTCTTCTCGCATGTGCCGGCCGAACAAATGATGCGGGAGGCTGCGGTCCGAAACGGTGTCCACGTCATCTCGGAACAACACCTCGCCTCGTATTATCAAGCGACGGTCGACACAAAACCTGTGCCGGTCCGTCCGCTACAGGCGATGCATAAAAAGGAGGAATTACCGTTATGACGACAAAGACGCTCAAGCATATGTTGACGCTCGAGGAATTGACGCCGGTGGATTTAGATGAACTCATTCACTTGGCGCTAGATGTGAAACGCGATCCGGCCGCATATGGGACGACGCTTGCCGGGAAGAAAGTCGCCTTATTGTTTGAGAAGGCGTCGACCCGTACGCGCATGTCGTTCGAAGTCGGGGTCGTCGAACTCGGCGGCTACCCGCTCTTCTTGAGCGGAAGTGATCTTCAAATCGGGCGTGGAGAACCGATCACAGACACAATTCAAGTGATGAGCCGCTATGTCGACGCGCTCATGATCCGGACGTACGCCCACGAAACGGTCGAGACGCTCGCCACGGCGGGATCGATTCCGATCATCAACGGGTTGACGGACACGCACCACCCGTGTCAGGTGCTCGCCGACCTCTTGACGATCGAGGAGACGTTCGGGTTACGCCAAGGGAAAGTGCTGACGTATATCGGTGACGGCAACAACATGGCCCACTCGCTCATGCTTGGCGGTGCGTTGAGCGGGATGCACATTCGCATCGCCTCGCCGGACGGTTATACGGTCGAGGAGACGATTTACAACAAGGCGGCTGCGCTAGCCGAGACGACCGGGGGAAGTGTGACGCTCTACACTGATCCGATCGAGGCGACGATCGAAGCGGATATCGTCTACACGGATGTGTTCGCGAGCATGGGTCAAGAAGATGAGGCAGAAGAGCGCCTTGCCCATTTCGCCTCGTTCCAGGTGAACGACACGTTGATGACGTCGGCGCAGGATGAAGCGATTTTCCTGCACTGTCTGCCGGCGCACCGCGGTGAAGAAGTGACGGCTAACGTCATCGACGGCCCGCAGTCGCTCGTCTTCGACCAAGCCGAGAACCGACTCCATGCTCAAAAAGCACTCATGATCACGTTACTCGCTTAACGAAAAGGAGCTTCGCCGACTGGCGAAGCTCCTTTTGTCATAAGAATCGTGCGAATAGGCCGAAGGCGGCGAGTCCGATGATCACATAGAAAATCCATTTGCCTTCACCCGTATGGATGATGGGCGGCGAATATTTACGCGGTTTATACTTCCCGTAGCGAAGTGGCCGCGAGAACGGGACCGTGTAGCGCGACAGCGGATAAGCGAGCAAGAACCCGGCGAGGAATCCGTACACGTGCCCCCAGAGCGAGACGTTCGAACCGATTAACGTGAAGACGGCGCTGATGGCGACGAAGATGTAGACGAGTCGCGCGTCTTGACTATAGATGAGCGTTCGACGAAACCGTCCGATGAATACATAGAAACCAAGAATCGCTAAAATCGCACCGGAAGCACCGGCTTGAAGATAGAACAGTTGGCTCACGGTGAAGTACGTCAACAAGTTGGCGAGCGCTCCGGCGACGAGGTAAAACAGCGCGAAGCGAACATGCCCGACCATTCGTTCCATCGCTGGACCGAAGATGATGAGCGCGAACGAGTTGAACAGCAAGTGGCCAAGGCCCAAATGGATGAAGTTGGCCGTCAGGAGACGGTACCATTGCCCGTCTGCGAGCGCGAGATGGAACGATCCTCCCCGTGCGACGATCTGAAGTCCCGGCATCAAAGAATCGATGACAAACACGACTAGTTGGATTACAATGAACAGCGTTACGAGCGGATAGGCTCGTACGAACGTTTGAACATTCTCAGTACGACTAAACATAGCATCACCTCTTTCCCCAATTGTATAAGGAAACGAGTGAAAAAGGAAAGGAGCGAGTGTCCTGTGATTGTAGGAATCGGTATTGATATCGTCGAGCTTGAGCGGATCGCTCGCTCGATCGAACAACCACGCTTCATCGATCGGCTTTTGACCGAGTCGGAACGGGAACGCGCACGCGGATACAAGGAAGAGCGGCGCATCGAATTCGTCGCTGGTCGCTTCGCGGCGAAAGAAGCGTACGCCAAAGCCGTCGGAACGGGTATCGCCCGCGGCTTGTCGTGGCAACAGATCGAAGTGTTGCCAGATGAGACGGGCCGGCCACGGATGACGGCGCCTTTCCCAGGGCGAATCCATGTCAGCATCAGCCACAGCGAGCGATACGCAGTGGCACAAGTCATCATCGAAGAGGGGGATCACCATGTTTCGTCCAAGTTGGATTGAAATCGACCGGGCGGCGATCGCCCACAACGTAACCGAGATCAAGCGCCGCATCCCGCAAGCGCTCATGGCGGTCGTCAAAGCGAACGCTTACGGACACGGCGCCGTCGAAGTCGCGAACATCGCGCTCGACAACGGAGCCACGATGCTCGGGGTCGCGTTGCTCGAAGAAGCCATCGAGTTGCGGGAGGCCGGCATCACCGCCCCGATTCTCGTCATGGAAGCACAGTTCCCTGAACAAGCGGGTGTCGCTGCGTCCTATGATGTGATCTTGTCCGTCTTCTCGGCCGACTGGTTAGAAGAGGCGAAGCCATATGTAACTGAACACCCGCTCACGGTACACGTCAAAGTCGATACCGGCATGGGGCGTCTCGGCTTGAGAACGAGAGAAGAACTGGATGCGCTCCTTATGGCGGCGGACGACCGTTTCGTCATCGAAGGCATCTATACACATTTCGCGACGGCCGACGAACCGGATAGCACGCTCTATCATGAACAGCAAGCCCGCTTCGATCGTTTGATGGACGGTCTTGGTTCACGCTTCAAGTACATCCACACGTCGAACTCGGCCGGTGCGATCCGCATGGCCGGTGAAGATGTGCCGTATAACCTTGTCCGTGTCGGTATCGCCATCTATGGGCTCTACCCGTCAAGCGAGATGGCGTCGTTCTACTCGTTTTTACGACCGGCGTTCACGTTGAAGAGCAAACTCATGCAAGTGAAACGTCTCGAAGCGAGGCAGACGATCAGTTACGGGGCGACGTACACGACGACGGAAGCGGAGTGGATCGGCACAGTGCCGGTTGGTTATGCGGACGGTTGGATCCGGAAAGCGGGCGGGTTTCACGTCGATGTCGACGGTGAACGTTGCCCAATCGTCGGGCGGGTGTGCATGGATCGCTTCATGATCAAGTTGCCTCATGAATTCCCGGTCGGCACAGGCGTGACGCTCGTCGGTGGGCCGGTCGCCATCGATGAGTTGGCGGCACATCTTGAGACGATCAACTACGAGGTCGTCTGTCAATTGACGAGCCGATTGCCGAGACACTATGTGTGAATCAGAAAACGTGTGAAATTATCTGAATTCTTTCGCGAATCCTCTATATTTTCCCAAACTCGCGTGTTATATTGATAAAGAACGCGGGAAAATTTCCGCCAGTCATTGAAACGATTCTGGAGGTGTAAGATGTTGAAACAGCAAACAGCGGGTGCATTGGCATCCGTTCCAGATCGGTTCTCGCAGCATGGGGGTCCGATTTCGATGAAAGATCGTGAATCATTGTCGTTGAATGATGTAGTGACGTACTTGTCAAAAGAAATTGCTGATCGACAACAAACACTGCGTGAAGAATTGGCGAAAGGCTATCAAGAGATGGCCGCGTTTAATTTGAATATGGCAGAAGAGATGCTGATGATTGAGACGGAAGCCGAACATGCTCTCTTACGTCAAGTAAGCGGGGTGTGAGCGGAGTGATCGTAAAGCGTGGTGACGTGTTTTATGCGAATCTGTCGCCCGTAGTCGGTTCAGAGCAAGGTGGAGTTCGCCCGGTCCTCGTCATTCAAAACGATATCGGCAATCGCTTTAGCCCGACCGTCATTGTCGCTGCGATTACGGCTCAGATCCAGAAAGCAAAACTGCCGACTCATGTGGAAGTGTATCAAGTCAAACACGGTCTTGAACGAGACTCTGTGATTTTGCTTGAACAGATTCGAACGATTGATAAGCGTCGTCTGACGGATAAAGTCACTCATCTCGATGATGAGACGATGCGCAAAGTGGATAAGGCGCTAGAGATTAGTATGGGATTAATCCCGCTCTAGCTTACATATGATTAAAACCGGTACATGGGTATCGGTTTTTTTTCAAAAAAATAATGAAAAACAGGTTTAATAATCTGAAATACGGGAAATATGATTAATCGTACTCAATTTTTCTGTACGCAACATTAGGAGGGAATAACGATGGATTTAGCGATTCGCGAGCAAGTTATTGGAGAACAACTACACCTTTACGTATCCGGAGAAGTGGATACATATACCGCTCCCAAACTGAAAGAAGTATTGCATCCGGCAATCACGGAGCAAAACGTCGTCGTTCATTTGGATGAAGTGGATTATATGGACTCAACAGGTCTCGGCGTATTCGTCGGTGCCCTTAAAATAGCAACACGCAATGAAAAAGAATTGTCGCTCGTCGGTGTGACCGACCGCGTCAATCGTCTCTTTGAATTGACAGGCCTACACAAATTGCTCTCGATTAACACGAATGTAAGAGGTGGCACGAAATGAGTAACATCGAACAGACGGTGATGACGTTCCCGGCCAAACCGGAATATGTCGGTGTGGTCCGTTTAGTCGTGTCAGGAATCGCTAATCGTATGGGATATACGTACGACGAGATCGAAGACATCAAAATCGCGGTCTCGGAAGCTTGTGGCAACGCTGTTCAACATGCATATGATGACGCAGAAGGTGAAGTGAAGCTGACGTGCGGCGTATTCATGGATCGTTTGGAAATGACGATTGAAGATTCGGGCAAAACGTTCGCTGACGATGTGAAACGCCAAGCGGCGCCGGTCGAAGAGACGGCTGAAATCGAATCGCTTCACGAAGGAGGACTCGGTCTATTCCTTATTGAAGCGTTAATGGATGACGTCTCGATCAACAAAGACAACGGTGTCAGAGTGACGATGACGAAACTCCTTAACAGGGACGAGGTGGATCAGAGTGCCAGCAAAATCTCAACAACGCCATCACAGTGATGATGAAGTATTAGAGTGGATTGAACGCTATCAGCAGGACGACCAGAACGAGGAAGTCCAGATGCTCTTGATCAATCGCTACTCGGACCTCGTCGAGGCGCTTGCACGCAAGTTCTCCCGCGGCCGGGCCATCCATGATGACCTCGTCCAAGTCGGGATGATCGGGTTGCTCGCAGCGCTCCGTCGTTTCGATCCCGAATTCGGCCGTAGTTTCGAGTCGTTCGCTGTCCCGACCATCATCGGTGAAATCAAGCGATTCATCCGTGACAAGACGTGGAGTGTCCACGTGCCACGTCGCATCAAGGAGCTCGGACCAAAGATCAAGAAGACGGTCGAAGAGTTGACGACCGAGCTTCAACGCTCACCGCGCATCGATGAGATTGCCGATCACCTCGGTGTCTCCGATGAAGAGATTTTGGAAACGCTCGAGATGGGCAAAAGTTATCAGGCGCTCTCGGTCGACAGCTCGATTGAGGCAGATAACGAAGGCAGCACGGTCACGCTACTCGACCTCGTCGGTAGTCAAGAACGCGGCTATGAGTCGGTCGACCAACGACTCATCCTCGAGAAAGCGTTCAGTGTGCTGAACGAACGGGAACAGGCGATTTTAGAATGTGCCTACTATAAAAACATGAGTCAAAAAGAAACAGGTGAGCTGCTCGGCATTTCGCAGATGCACGTATCCCGCTTACAGCGACGTGCGCTTGAGAAATTGCGTGAAGCCATCAAAGTCCCACTCAACGAAGTATTCTCGAACGATGACTGAGGAGTCATCGTTTTTTTGTCGTCTCCTCGTCAGTTTGCTACACTTCAATATGAGAGAACAGAAAAGGAAGTGATTCGGTTGATCACGAAAATCGCGAAAGAACTGAAATTGAAAGCAAGCCAAGTCGAGACGGTGAGGCAACTCGCCGCCGACGGAGCGACGATTCCGTTCATGGCTCGTTACCGCAAAGAGATGACCGGAAACTTGGACGAAGTCGAAATCAAAGCGATTCTCGACGCTGTACAATATGAAGAAAACTTACAAAAACGTAAGACGGACGTGCTTGCGAAATTAGAAGAGCTCGAAAAGTCGACGCCTGAACTCGCGCGGGCGCTCGAAGCGGCGACGACGCTCCAACAAGTCGACGACATATACTTGCCGTATCGGCCGAAGCGTCGCACAAAAGCCGAACAAGGAAGAGAGAAAGGGCTACAGCAGCTCGCCGACTGGTATCGCGCCCCATCCGTTTATTCATTGGAAGATGCGCAGAAGCTCGCCGGAGACGTCCCGCTCGATGAGGCGTTGCCATTTGTCCAATCGATTATCGGTGAAGAATGGGGAGAAGAGGCGACGCTCCGTCAAACGCTCCGGACCCGAGTACGGAAAGAGGCGCTCCTTCGCTCACGTAAGAAAAAGCAGGCTGAAGATGAGAAAGAGATTTTCGCCCAGTATTATGAGTACGAGGAAAAAGTCGCGGGCATCGTCCCACACCGTGTGCTCGCGTTGAATCGAGGCGAACGCACCGATGTCCTTCAAGTGAAACTCGTGTTCGACGAGACCGGATTTATGGACCAGGTGCTCCGACGATTTGACCGGTTGCCGGTCGAGAAGCGAGAGCTCGTCGTGCATGCCGTGAAAGAAACGTATAAAAAGTCAGTCTTCCCGGCCATCGAACGAGAGATTCGCGGCGAACTGACCGAGACGGCGGAAGAGCAGGCGATCGACGTGTTCGCAAAAAACTTAAAACAACTGTATATGCAGCCGCCGCTCCGAGAAGTTGTCGTCCTCGGGATTGACCCGGCTTACCGGACTGGATGCAAATGGGCCGTCGTCAACGAAATCGGGAAAGTCGAAGAAGTCGGTGTGTTTTATCCGACGGCACCGAAACACGATATCGCCGGTTCGGAAAAAGTGTTGTCTTCGCTCGTGAAGCGATACCCGATCTCGGTCATCGTCATCGGGAATGGAACGGCGTCACGGGAAACCGAACAGTTCGTCGCGAACTGGTTGAAGACGGCTGAACGTGAGATCGCCTATGCGATTGTCAACGAGGCCGGGGCGAGCGTGTACTCGGCTTCTGAAGTCGCCCGTACGGAGTTCCCGGAACTGAAGGTCGAGGAGCGATCGGCCGTTTCAATCGCGAGACGGATCCAAGATGCGATGGCAGAGCTCGTCAAAGTCGACCCGCAATCGGTAGGTGTCGGGCAATACCAGCACGATGTCAGCCAAAATAAATTGAAAAACTCTCTCGAGTTCGTCGTCGAGAGCGTCGTCAACATGGTCGGGGTCGATGTGAACCGTGCCTCAGAATCCCTTCTCATGTACGTATCGGGCTTAAATAAGACGACGGCGAAAAACATCGTAGCGTATCGAGATGAATTCGGTCGCTTCGACACGCGAAAAGAAATCAAAAAAGTCCCACGGCTTGGTGCAAAAGCCTATGAGCAAGCGGCCGGCTTCTTACGCATCACGAACGGGAGTGACGTGCTCGACCAAACAGAGATTCACCCGGAAAGCTATAAGCTGACACTGTCGCTCTTGAAAGAGCTCGGTGTCAAGAAACAGGCGGTCGGTACGGCGGAACTAAGAGATCGGTTAAAAGCCGTCGATGCGCGCGAGTTGAGTGAAAAGCTCGGAGCGGGGTTGCCGACCGTGGAAGACATTTTGAAATCGCTCGCCAAACCGGGCCGTGATCCACGAGAAGACATTCAAAAACCGCTCCTACGAACCGACGTCATGGACCTCGATGACTTGAAAGTCGGAATGGAGTTCCAAGGGACGGTCCGAAACGTGATTGACTTTGGGGCTTTCGTTGATATCGGAGTGAAGCAAGACGGACTCGTCCATATCTCGAAGCTGTCGAACCGATATGTGAAACATCCGCTCGACGTCGTCGCCGTGGGTGATATCGTCACCGTATGGATTGAACAAGTCGATGTAAATCGGGGCCGGATCAGTTTGACGATGCTTGAACCGTCTAAACAGTGACGGCCATATAGAAGAAGAAAGTCGGGGTTGAGCAAAATGATTATATTTTGCTCAACTTTTTTTATGAAAAAGTGTTGACGGTCGTTTTGCCCCGTGCTATCTTATAGAAGTCGCCGAGAAACGGCACGGAAAATTAAAGCTTTTCTAAAAAAGTGATTGACACGTTCCTGGTTTGCGGTTACAATTTAAAGCGTTACTTCGATAAATTCAAGCAACGTTCCGCAATAGCTCAGTGGTAGAGCAACCGGCTGTTAACCGGTAGGTCGTAGGTTCAAATCCTACTTGCGGAGCCATTTTATTTTGGAGACGTACCCAAGAGGCTATAAGGGGCTCCCCTGCTAAGGGAGTAGGCTGGGAAACCGGTGCGAGGGTTCGAATCCCTCCGTCTCCGCCACTTACTTTTTAGAAATCATACACGGCCCGTTGGTCAAGCGGTTAAGACACCGCCCTTTCACGGCGGTAACACGGGTTCGAATCCCGTACGGGTCACCATCATATGGAGGATTAGCTCAGCTGGGAGAGCACCTGCCTTACAAGCAGGGGGTCGGCGGTTCGATCCCGTCATCCTCCACCATTCAAATAAAACGTAATCTGGTCTCGTGGTGTAGGGGTTAACATGCCTGCCTGTCACGCAGGAGATCGCGGGTTCAAATCCCGTCGAGACCGCCATTTACGTTGGGCTGTAGCCAAGTGGTAAGGCATCGGATTTTGATTCCGACATGCGAAGGTTCGATCCCTTCCAGCCCAGCTTTTTATTTGAGTCATTAGCTCAGTTGGTAGAGCATCTGACTTTTAATCAGAGGGTCGCAGGTTCGAGCCCTGCATGACTCACCATTTTTTATCCCTCGTAACACTTTTAAACGCTGCGGTCGTGGCGGAATCGGTAGACGCGCTAGGTTGAGGGCCTAGTGGTGGTTAACACCGTGGAGGTTCAAGTCCTCTCGACCGCACCAATATGCACCCTTAGCTCAGCTGGATAGAGCGTTAGACTACGAATCTAAAGGCCGGGAGTTCGAATCTCTCAGGGTGCACCATTTTTATTATGGGCCTATAGCTCAGCCGGTTAGAGCGCACGCCTGATAAGCGTGAGGTCGGTGGTTCGAGTCCACTTAGGCCCACCATTTTAACTGACGAACTTTGAAAACTGAACGATGAGGCAAAAAAAGTTTTACAAGTTTTGATTGAAGCGCAAGCTTCGTCATTTTCAAG